>JAGWXP010000104.1 GCA_018969845.1 Lysobacteraceae bacterium
GCCGCTGGACAGGCAACCAATCGGTCTCGTACTACAGTACTTCCGCTACGGTGGATGTGACCAGTTTCGATTCGGTCTACTCAGTCAATGGGACGGGCAAACAACTCCATTGGCCGGGCAATAGCTCACTTACCGCCGATTTCGTCTACCCCGCCAACAGTTACATCTCGCTGCAATTCACCGTACCGAGTGGTTTCATGTCCGGGTACACCCAGACCTCTCCGGCTCTGTACGGCCTGTATACCATCAATACCTCCGGGTTTACGGCCCCCATCAGCATGACCATCAGCACGAGCTGCGGTGATTTCAGCAATCCGGCAACTTATCCCACTACCACCAGCGTTGTGGCGGGTTGTTGGCAAAACAGCATCCTGTCTAACAACGCCTTGACCTGGACAAAATCCGGGAGTTGCGCGCTGCAGGACACCAAGACCTACTTCCTCAATATCGTCAATGCCGATATCAGCACGGCGCAGCCCAACGGCGGCGGCACGATGGCGTCAACCAAATCCAACGGCACCAAGACCTACTGTACGACCAACTGCAGCGCTCCGATCGCCAATGGCCCAGGAAGTTGGACCAGCTATTGGTAATGAGTGGCTGAACTTTCGCCGCCAACCACCATCTCAACCGCGCCGCCATCAGGCGGCGCATTTTTTCAGGAAAGAAAATGCAATTTCGTAGCGGAATTTTACTGACCAGTATCGTCATCGCCGCCGCCTGCGCCTGCACGGCAGCGCTCGCGCAAGACCAATCCAAGGCGCCGCTGCCGCCCGGCGTGGTCGCCGAACAGGGCGGGGCGCAGGTGACCTTGCAGGATATCGACGCGTTTGCCGCGAAGATTCCGGAACAGAACCGCGCCGGTTTCTTCGACAGCCCCAAGCGCATCGAAAGCACGATCATGGGCCTGCTATTGCAAAAGCAACTGGCGGCGCAGGCGCGCGCGGGGGGGCTTGAGAAAGATCCTCTCGTGCAGCGCCGCATCCAGTTGGCCACGGAAGACACGCTGGCCAGCGTGCAACTCGAGCACTACAAGGCTGCCCTGAAGCTTCCGGATTTCAATGAACTCGCGCACGAGTATTACCTCGCGCACAAGAGCGAGTTCGTCGCGCCGGGCGAGGTGGACGTGAAGCACGTGCTGGTCTCGAACAAGAACCGCGGCGACGACGAGGCCAAGGCGCGCATCGGCAAGGTGGAAGCCACCGCGCGCGCGCATCCGGACCAGTTCGACGCCCTGATCGCCAAGTATTCCGACGACCCCAGCGTGAAGGACAATCACGGCCTGATCAAGGACGCCGCTTCCGGGCAGATGGCGGCGCCGTTCGCCAAGGCCGCTGCGGAACTGAAGAAGCCCGGCGACATCTCGCCGATCGTCAAGACCGAATTCGGCTACCACGTGCTGAAGCTGGTCGCGCACAAGCCCGACCGGCAAAAATCGTTCGACGAAATCCGCGATGGCCTGGTGCAGAAACTGCGCAAGGACTGGATCGATCAGCGCATGGTGCAATACACCGGCGATCTGCGCGGCAAGCCGCTGGATGCCAGCCCGGAACTGGTGGCGTCGCTGCGCGTGCGCTATCTGCCGCCGGGCACGATCACGCCGCAAGAGGCGCAGGAAGCGGCGGACAGGCTGGCGGCGGAAAAGAAGAAGGCTGCCGAAAAACAGGCTGGCGAAGCCAAACACTGAGCATTGCCCCGGCGCCCGCCACGTGCCGGCGCCAGTAGTGTCCCCGTGTGAAATTGCCCGTTCGCGTTGAGCCCTTCGACTGCGCTCAGGACAGGCTACGCTCGCGTAGCGAGCGGAGTCGAAACGCTGCTGACCCTTCGACTTCGCGCCTTCGGCGCTACGCTCAGGGCGAACGGAGTTTGAAGCTGAGACACGACCGAAGATTCAGTGAACAAGTGACGTCAGTCTCGCCAACTAGTGAGACTGAGGCTTGTGTCTGTCTAAGCCGGCTATATACTTGCAATTGCGCTGTTGCAGTGCTCCGACCCGTCTAGGGCTACTATTCAGGAGCCAGATGGAAATTCGCGAAATCAAGCTTCGCATTCGATTCATCGTCGAGCGTGACGATGAGTCCTTCCATGCTTTTTGCCCGGATTTGGCGGGGCTGCATGTCGGGGGAGATACGGTTGAGGATGCTCTGAAGAACGCCCGAGAAGCTGCTAGCTTGTATCTCATCTCGCTGCTTCAACACGACGAACCCATACCAGTCGGTATGGTTCGCGGCGATCACAGCTATTCTCTGCGTGAGTTTCTCTGGCAGTACATAAGAAGCAAGCTCAAGGGTCAACGCGCCTCAGTTGAAGATGTGACGTTGGCGGATGATTGCCTCGCGCCTGCGTGAGTATTCCGAGCCACATCTGGCGACAGCTGAAAAATCTCACGGCTGATGACCTTATTGCCGCGCTTGAACGCGACAATTGGACTTGTGACAAGTAAGGCGGCTCCATGCGCATCTACCTTTCTCAGGATGAAAAGCGCCGCGTGTCCGTTCACTACCATCCAAAGAAGACTTTTGGCGCCAAGCTGCTTCAGGGCTTGCTGAAAGATATCGGCTGGACTGAAGCCGATATGAGTCGGCTAAAGCTCATCTGAAATTTCAAACGGAGACACTGCCCGAGCGCCAGTCAAGCGGACAGCGGCGCGCGGCTTTGCGATAATGGCGGGCCCACAACCGAAGGCCGGATCATGCCCGCGCTGCGCCTCGCCCTGCATTTCATCCGCCGCGACATCCGCAACCGCTACCTCGGCAGTTTCAGCGGCGGGCTGTGGGCGCTGCTGCAGCCGCTGGCGCAACTGGCGGTATACGGTTTCGTCTTCGTCTACGTGTTCAAGGCCAAGGTGCCCGGAGCGGATGCGCCGGGTTACGTGCCGTTCCTGGCGCTGGCGCTGTGGCCGTGGACGGCGTTCGCCGAAGGGCTGAGCCGGGCCACGACCGCGATCCAGGACAACGCCGCGCTGATCCGCAAGGTGGCGCTGCCGCGCGAAATACTGGTGTTCTCGGCGGTCGCCGCGAGCTTCCTGATCCAGGGCATCGGGTTCCTCGCCATCGTCCTGGCCTTGCGCGCGTTCGGCGTGCCGGTGGATCTGTTCGGACTGCCGCAAACGGCGGCGATGTACGCGCAATTGTTCGCGCTCGCGCTCGGCTTCGCGTTCCTGTTCGCGGCGTTGCAGGTTTTCGTGCGCGATCTGGCCGCGGCGTTGCCGCAACTGCTGATGCTGTGGATGTTCGCCTCGCCGGTTTTCTACGCGCGCACATCGCTGCCGGAGAAATACCGTGGCGCGCTGGGCTTCAATCCGTTCACGCATTATCCGGAATTCTTCCGCAGCGCCCTGCTGCACACACCGGCGCCGCCGCTGGCCAGCGACGCCATTGCCCTCGGCGGCGCCCTGCTCGTGCTGGTCATCGGCTGGGCCCTGTTCCGGCGCCTGGATCCGCATTTCGAGGACTTCCTGTGAGCGCTGCGCTCGTCGAAACCAGGGGCCTGGGCAAATCCTATCCGCTGGTGTTCCGCTCCGCGGACCGGTTGCGCGCGCTGTGGCGGCTGCTGGTCGGACATCGCAACGCCGATTCGGTGGCGGTGCTGAGCGACGTGAGCCTGCGCGTGGAACGCGGGCAATCGCTGGGTCTGATCGGCGAGAACGGCGCCGGCAAGTCGACCTTGCTCAAGTTGCTGACCGGCGTGCTTACGCCGAGCGCGGGCAGCGTCACCGTCGATGGCCGCGTCGGCGCGCTGCTGGAGCTCGGTGCCGGATTCCATCCCGAATATTCCGGCCGCGACAACATCGCGCTCGCGGCGGCGCTGTACGGGTTGTCGGCGGAAGAAACGCGCGCCAAGCTTCCCGAAATCGTCGCGTTCGCCGATATCGGCCGCTACATCGACGAGCCGGTCAAGCATTATTCCTCGGGCATGACGGTGCGGCTCGGATTCGCCATCGTCGCCGCGCTCAAGCCCGATCTGCTGATCACCGACGAAGTGCTGGCGGTCGGCGACGAGTCGTTCCAGAAAAAATGCGTGCGCTGGATGGAGGAATACCTGGATGCCGGCGGCACCATGATTCTGGTATCGCACAGCATGTACCACGTGCAGAAGCTGTGCCGGCAGGCCGTCTGGCTGAAGGCCGGGCAGGTGGCCGCGAGCGGCGATGTCTACGCCGTCACCCAGGCTTACCTTGCCTATCAGGAGGGCAAGTCCGCGGCGTCCGCCGCACGCGCGCCGGCGGCGCAGAACCTGGAGTTCCATTTGCTCGATCTGGCGGTCAACGGCAGCACGGAAGATGTCGCCGCGCAGATCGATGTCGGTGCACAAGTGCGCATACGCGTGCGCGTGCATTCGCGCGATGGTCGCATGCCGGTTGTCATCGTCGGCATCGCGCGCATGGACGGTACGCCGGTGTACGGGGTCAGCACCGAAATGGACGGGGTAACGCCGCATCGGGAAAGCCAGAACGTGTATGCCGCCGAAATCGTCTTCGCCGGGCTGCCGCTGTTACCGGGCGCTTACGTGATCAAGGCGCATCCGCTCGATTCGGAAGGCGTGCGCCTGTTTGATACCCTGGAGCGCGGCCTGACCGTGCGCGGCGAATCGCGCGAATTCGGATTGGTGCGCCTGACGCATGCGTGGCACGAATGCGCCGATGCCGTGCCCGACCGGAAGGCGGCGCCATGAGCGACGGCACGCTTGAATTCACCGGCGAGCGCTTCACGCCCGAGTGCGTGCGCGAGATTCGCTACGAGCACTGGGCACGCTACGCGTTCGCGCTGGAGTTGGCGCGCGGCAGGCGCGTGCTCGACGCCGCCTGCGGCGAGGGCTACGGCAGCGCCATGCTCGCCGGCGCCGCGGCCAGCGTGCTTGGCGTCGACATCGCCGAGGACGCCATCGCGCACGCGCGCTCGCGTTATGGCGCGCAGGCGAATCTGCGTTTCCAGCGCGGCGACTGCACGGCGTTGGATGCCGCGTCCGGCAGTTTCGATCTGATCGTCTCGTTCGAGACGCTCGAACACGTCGCCGCGCAGGAAAATCTGATCGCCGGATTCGCGCGCGCGCTGACCGACGATGGCATTCTGATCGTCTCCTCGCCGGACAAGCGCACCTACAGCGACGTCAGCGGATTCCGCAACGAATTCCACGTGCGCGAGCTGTATCGCGACGAATTGCTGGCCCTGCTCGCGCCGCATTTTGCGCAGGTGCGCCTGTACGGGCAGAAGCTGCTGTTCCAGTCGGCGATCTGGAATCTGCAAAGCGCGCCGCGCCGCGTTGCGGCGGCGACGCTCGTCGAATCCGCGGCCATGCCGCAAGCGGGACTCGATTACGCCCCGCTGTACTTCATCGCCGTATGCTCGCGCCGGCCGCTGCCGGAACTGCCCGACCTGGCCCTGTTCGGCGACCGCGAGGAATCGGTCTACACGCATTACAATGGCGAGGTCCGCCGCAACATGGCGGCCGGCGGCCGCATCGCCGAACTGGAAGCCGAAATCGCGCGATTGCGCGACGAACTCGGAAAATCCCTTTTGAAGCGCTGACCGGCCGCGCAGCCACCACGATATCGCATGGAAACCACGCTCAATTATCAGATTACCTATCCGCCGCAAGCCGCGGCCCGGTCGGCGGTCGTCGCCGATCCGAACGCGCCGTTGTTCGCCTCCGAAGACGGTCTGGCCTCTTCCCTGTCCAGCCAGGAATGCGTCTTCCAGATCAAGCGCAGCGGCGAAACGCACGTGATGACGTATCAGGTGCTGCGGGCTCTGGATCAGTGCCGCGAATTCCACAGCCTGGACGAGCACGCCGCGCGCATCGAGTCGACCATCGCAGGTCTGGCCGGCAAGCGCGAAGACATCAAGCGCGTGCTCGACAGCCTGACCCAGCGCAGACTGCTGATTTCCGACGACCAGTTCGTCGAACGCCTGACCCGTGCGCCTGTGCGCACGCCGGCCGAACTGCGCGGGATATTCATCCGCGCCTGCGACCGGCCCGCGCAGTTGTCGCGCCTGCTCGCCTCGCTCGGCGATTACGAACGGCGCCATCGTGGCGGACGCCGCTACACCGTGCTCGACGATTCCTCGCTGCCGGCGCACGCGAACGAACAGCGCGATCTGTTGCGCGAATTCGCGCGCACGACCGGGTGCAAGGTGCACTATGTCGGGCGCGCCGAAGCGGCGAAGCTCGCCGAGCGTCTCGGCAAGGCCGTACCGGCGGCGCGCACTGCCGCGCAGCGCCTGCTGCTGCGCGATGCGCAACAGCCTTCCCAGCGATTCGGCGGCGGTCGCGGCTGGAACCTGGCGATGCTGTTGTCGGCCGGCGCGCGTCTGGCCTTGCTCGACGACGATCTGCTGTTGCCGCTGCGGCGGCCGGAATACGCGCGCCCGGGGCTCGATCCGAATCCGGCCGCGCTGGCGCACGCGCGCTTTCCCTCGAGCATGGAAGAGGCGCTCGCGAGCGGTGAAGAGGTGGCCGGCGACGCGTTCGCGCTCGATATGGAATGCTGTGGGCAGGCTCTGGGTGCCGTGCTCGCCACGCGCTATCCGGTGGAGCGCGCTGCCTTGCGCGGCATGAATCTGGGACGCCTGGATAACCTCGCGGAAACCTCGCGCATCGTCGCCACCCTGCATGGCAGTCGCGGCAGCTCGCGCACTGAAAATGCCTTGTGGCTGTATCAGCTTGACGTTCAAAGCCGCGCCGAATTCTGGCAGGAGCGCGCCAGCTACCAGCGCCATGTCGATGCGCAGCACGTCGTCCACACCGTGGCCCAAGCGCGGGTCGTACCGTATGCGAATTTCACTCCGTTCATGCTCGACAACGCCGCGCTGTTGCCGTGCACGAATCCCGTCGGCCGCGGCGAGGATAGCCTCGCCGGCGCGCTGACGCGCTTTTGCGATCCTGACGCCCTCGCCCTGGAGATGCCCGAATCCATCGGCCATTGGCAGGAAACCGCCCGCCGGCGCGCGGACAAGACGCTGGCCGCCAATCTGCCGCGTGTGAATCATTTCCTGCGCGATTTCGTGCAACGGCAGTACGGCCTGTTCCAGGCTGAAGACCCGGCGGCGCGCATGGGCATGCTGGTTCACGTGCTTCGCGACATGGCCGGCGCCAGCGAGAACGCGCGCATTGCGCACCTGCGCGAATACCTGAGCTACGTGCGCGCGAACATCATCGACAATCTCCAGCACCAGATCGAGGGCGTGCCGGAAGCCCCGGTCTGGTGGCTGGCAGACGCGCGCGAGGTCGTGCAGGCAAATGCGAAGGCGTTGCTGGCCAACGCGCCGCCGCGGCTGGGCGACTGGGCCGAGGACATCGACGCGCCCGGCTGCGCGCGAGCGCTCGCGCAGGAGTGCAATGCGCTGGCCGATTGCTGCGAGCATTGGCCGGCGTTGTGGGCGCATGCCGCGGAGCAGGGCGACAAGCTGCTCGCGCAGGCCTGAGCGGCGCGCGCATCGTGGCGGACAATCCGGGGCTGACCAGCGTCGTGATCGTCGCCGCCGACAGCGGTGCGGATCTTGGCGTCTGCGTCGAGCGCGTTCTCGCCAGCACGGCAGCGGTCGAGGTGATCGTCAGCGACAACGATTCGCGCGACGGCTCGATCGAATCGCTTGCCGCGTGTTGGCAAGGCGATGCGCGGCTGCGCATCCTGCGCAACGGCAGGAATCTCGGCTTTGGCGCCGGCTGCAACCGCGGCGCGGCGCAGGCGCGCGGCGACGCGCTGCTGTTTCTCAATCCCGATTGCCGCATCGAGGCGGATTCCATCGCGCGTCTGCACGGGTGCATGGCAATGGACATTGGCCTGCTGGGCGCGGCCATCCTCGCCGCCGACGGCACACCGGAGCCGGCCAGCCGGCGTCGCGATCCGTTTTTGCGCCGCTCCGTGATGAGCATGAGCGGCTTGGCGCGATTCGCACGGCGCTGGCCTGCATTGGCGGGCGTGGACATTGCGCCGGACGGATCCGCGGTGCAGACGGTCGACGCCGTTTCCGGTGCGACGATGTTGCTGACGCGTGCCGTGTTCGCTGCGGTCGGCGGCTTCGACGAAGGCTATTTCCTGCACGGTGAGGACCTCGACCTGTGCCGGCGCGTGCGTGATGCGGGCTGGCGCGTGGCCTGCGCCAACGCCGTGCGCATCGTGCATGCGAAGGGAACCTCGAGCCGCGCGCGCCCGTTCTTCGTCGCGTATCACAAGCATCGCGGCATGTGGCGCTGGTTCCGCAAATTCGATCCGGCGGCGCGCAATCCGCTCTTGCGTGCGCTTGTGTTCTGCGGACTCTGCGCGCACTACGCGCTGCTCACGCCGCGTTACGCCTGGGTTTGGCTCAGGAAATTTTCCCGTTCGCGTTGAGCGTAGCCGGCAAAGCCGGCGGAGTCGAAACGTCGCTGCCCTTCGACTTGGCGCCTTCGGCGCTACGCTCAGGGCGAACGAATCTCACCGCCAGCGATCAATCGCCTCGCGCAGCTTCTGCGCTTCGCGCCGCGCCGCGGCGGCGAAATCCTCGCCCGATCCGGCATACAGGATTGCGCGCGAGGAACTGATGATGAGTCCGGCGCCCTGCGTGTTCCTGCCGTTGCGCACCACGGCCTCGACATCGCCGCCCTGCGCCCCGACCCCCGGCACGAGTATCGGCATGTCGCCGACGAGTGCCCGCACTTCGCGCAGTTCCTCGGGATAGGTCGCGCCGACGACCAGCGCGCAGTTGCCGTTCGCGTTCCAGTCGCGCGCGACGCGTTGCGCGACGTGCTGGTAAAGCGGCCGGTTGCCGCCGATTCCATCGGGCACGATCAGGTCCTGCAGATCGCGTGCGCTGGGGTTCGAGGTGCGGCACAAGACGATCACGCCCTTGTCCGCACGATCGAGAAACGGCTGCACCGAGTCGCGGCCGAGATAGGGATTCACCGTCACCGCGTCGGCGCCGTACCGCTCGAACGCTTCGGCCGCGTAGTGTTGTGCGGTGGAGCCGATAT
The DNA here is from genome assembly GCA_018969845.1 of Lysobacteraceae bacterium. Lineage (GTDB taxonomy): Bacteria > Pseudomonadota > Gammaproteobacteria > Xanthomonadales > Rhodanobacteraceae > Rudaea. The sequence continues at coordinate 8,953 of JAGWXP010000104.1, forward strand.
CGCCGCGCTTGGCGTCGAGGATCACCG
>JAGWXP010000225.1 GCA_018969845.1 Lysobacteraceae bacterium
TGCGCTGTATCCGCAGCTCGAAGCGAGTGGCTATTCCGTTCCGTCGCAGAGTCCTGCTCCCGCGGTCGGGCAGGCGCAATTCGCCGGGCAGGCAAAAGTCGCCGCGCGTAGCATGCAGATGGCCCCGGTCGAGGCCGCGCCGACGCCAATGTCGATTCCGACGCCGCCGCCACCCGCGGGCGCGGCACTTCAGACCATAACGGTTACCGGCTCGAACATCAGACGCCTGGACCTGACCGACCACTACAGCCAAACCACCGTGGTGCAAACCGGTGCCGGCATGCCGGACTGGTATCTGGGCAGCGAGGCAGTGCTGAACTGGAGCGGCCCGGTGCTGGCAACTCAGGACGTGCGATTGCTGATTGCGCCGCCGTGGCTGGTGCGGCCATTGCGGATCGTGTTGGTGGCGCTGCTGGCATTCCTGATCCTGCGCCTGTTCCGCGGTGCCGCGCCGGATTTTCGGATTCCGCGTCGCGCCGTGCTGCGTGCGGGCCTGCTTGCGCTGGGCGCGCTCGCGTTGGCGCCATCCGCGCAGGCGCAGGGTTATCCGCCGCAGGAACTCTTGCAACAATTGCGCTCTCGCCTGCTCGAAGCGCCCAAGTGCGCCCCGGCCTGCGCCAAGGTGGCGCAGGCGCAGGTGACGGCGGATGGCGATAGCGTAAGCGTCGTATTGGAAGTGGATGCCGGCGAGCGCGTCGCGCTGCCCCTGCCGAACGCCGGCGACACCGCGATGCTGAAAAATATACAAGTGGATGGTGCTGCCACCGATGCCGTTGCGCGCGGTTCCGATAACACCGGCTGGCTGGAATTGGCGCGTGGCGTGCATCGCGTGCAGCTCGACTTTGCTGCCGCCGGCGACAAGACGACGCTGGCGTTCTCGCTCAAGCCCGCGCGGGTGTTGTTTTCGGGCAAATCCTGGACCGCCTCGGGGCTGGCCGACGACCGTCTGCTCGCCGACAGCCTCACGCTGGCGCGTGTGCGCGCCGACGCCGGCGCGGGCGCGAAGCCGACGTTCGGTGTGCAGCAATTTCCGCCCTACGTCGAGGTCACGCGCAACCTGACGTTGGGGCTGGAATGGACGGTGGCGACGCAGGTGCGGCGTCTGGCGCCGCAGACCGGCGGTTTCACCGTCGCCGTGCCGCTGCTCAAGGGCGAGCACGTCGCCACGCCCGGCATCAAGGCAATCGACGGCAAGGTCGAAGCCGCCATTGCCGACGGTGCGGATTCCACCGGCTGGTCCAGCAGCCTCGACAAGGGCGCGCAGTTGACGCTGATCGCTCCGGCCCTGACCGATCGCGCCGAAATCTGGCGCGTGGTTGTCAGTCCCACCTGGCACGTGGAATTTTCCGGTGTGCCCGGCGTGGATCTTTCCTCGAACGACGACGTCAACGATTACCGCAATTTCGAGTTCCATCCGCTGCCGGGCGAAACGCTGACGCTGGCGGTGACGCGACCGCCGGCGCTCGCAGGCGCGCAGCGCGCGATCGACGCGGCGAGCCTGAGCAGCGATGTCGGCCAGCATGCGGCGACACACACGCTGGCTCTCACCCTGCGCGCGAGCCAGGGCGGCGATCAGGTCGTCACCCTGCCGGCGGATGCGCAAGTGCTCGGCGTCGTGCGCGACAACGCGCCGATCAACTTGCGGGGACAGGACGGCAAGCTGACCTTGCCGCTGACGCCGGGCATACACCGTTTCGAGATCCGCTTCCGCACCGATGTCGCAATCGGGATGCT
>JAGWXP010000105.1 GCA_018969845.1 Lysobacteraceae bacterium
CCTGCTCGTCGCCAGCCGCGCGCATGCCGAGATTCGCGTCGGCTTGTCGCCGCGCGCGGGCCTGGCCCTGCTTGCCGCCGCGCGTGCGTGCGCCCTGCTCGAGGGACGCGGTTACTGCGTGCCGGAAGACGTGCAGGCAGTATTTCCCGGCGTCGCCGCGCATCGCCTGATTCCGTCTGCGTCGAGCAACAACAGCCGCGATCGGCTGGCCGCAGCGCTGCTGGAAAAGACACCGGTGCGCTGAACGCTGACGTGAACGGGAGTGACGTGAACGCGAGCGCCGCCACCGCTTCGCTCAAGACCCGGCTGTTCGAGTACGCCGAACGCCGGCTGCCGGCGCTGACCCGGCTCAAGCGCAGCGAGCCGATGCCCATTCGCCTCGACCGCCATCGCATCTACGTCCTGCCGACGCGCTTCGGCCTGATGCTGTCGGCGCTGTTGCTGGTCATGCTGCTCGGCGCGCTCAACTACAACAACAATCCGGCCCTGCTGCTGACCTGCCTGCTTGCCGCGGCCGCCTACCAGAGCGTGTTCGCCGCTTTCGCCACGCTGAACCGGCTCGAAGTCACCGCCCTTCGCGCGGAGCCAGGCCATGCCGGCGGCGATCTGGAATTTTATATACATTTCCACATTGCAGCGCGGCCGCGGCATAGCCTGCGCCTGCGCGCGGGCGATGCGGAAATCGCCTTCGATCTCGAGGCCGATGGCTGCGCCAGGCTGAGCATTCCCGCACTGCAGCGCGGCTGGCTGCGTCCGGGCCGGTTGCGGTTATCCAGCGAATATCCTTTCGGCCTGTTCGAGGTCTGGAGCTGGATAAATCCCGAATTCGCCGCACTCGTTTATCCGCGCCTGGAAGCCGCCCCGCCGCCCTTGCCGCGACGGGGCGCGCAAACGCAGCGCGAAACCGACCGCAGCGGCGGCGATGAACTGGCTGCGTTACGCACGTATCAGACCGGCGACCCGCCGCGCAATATCGCCTGGAAGGCCAGCGCGCGCCGCGACGAGCTGTTGGTCAAGGAATTCGAGACGCCGCGCGGCCACGAAGTGGTGCTCGACTATGCCGCCCTGCGCGGATTGGCGCACGAGGACCGTCTCTCGCGCCTTGCCGCGTGGGTCTGCCTGGCCGAATTTCAATGCGCACCGTACGCCCTGAGCCTGCGCGAAACACGCATCGACGCCGGCCTTGGCGCGCCACACCGCCACGCCTGCCTGCGTGCGCTCGCACTCGCGCCCGTGGCTGCGCCGTGAAATCTTCACCGCCGCTGACCGAGCTGCAATTTCGCCTTACCGCAGCCGCCGTGTTCGTGGCCGTGCTGCCGCATTTGCTGCGTCTGCCGTGGCTCATTGCGGCGCCGGTGCTCGTCCTGCTCGCATTGCGCTGGCTGCAGCGCCGGCATGGCGGCGCCCACCTTCCGGCATGGATCAAGCTGCCGCTGGTACTGCTGTTCCCGGTCCTGATCGTATTTCACTACGGCAACCTGTTCGGCCGCGAACCCGGCAGCGCGCTGGCCTGCGCCATGCTCGCGCTCAAGTTGATGGAAACCGAAACCCGTCGCGATGCGCGCGCCGCGATCTGCTTTTCCGCGTTCGTGCTGATGAGCGCGCTGCTGTTCGATGACGGTTTGTGGATTACCGCATCCTTGTGCGTGGCGCTGGTCATCCTGCTCGCCGCGCTGCGCGCGCTCGAATCCCCGCGTACCACGCTGCTGCCGGATTTGCGCTCGGGCGCGTATGCCCTGGCCGGCGCCTTGCCGCTGGGCTTGTGCGTGTTCGTGTTTTTCCCGCGGCTGGGCTCGCCGTTGTGGGGCACGCCGAATGACACGACCGCGCGCACGGGACTGGGCGACCGCATGGCCCCCGGCACGATGCAGGACCTGCTGATCGACGACAGCCCGGCGTTTCGCGTCGTCTTTGACGGCACGCCGCCGCCGCGCAACGAATTGTATTGGCGCGGCCCGGTATTGTGGCAATTCGACGGCAGCGCGTGGACGCGGCCCGAGTGGCTGGCCGCCGCGCACGACGGCAGCGAGGTACGCGTGCGCGGTCCGCGCATCGGCTACGAAGTCACGCTGGAACCGTCCGCGCGGCAATGGTTGCTGGCGCTGGATGTCCCGCTGCTGGCTCCGGCTGGCGCCGTGCGCGGCGCCGACATGAGCCTGGTCAGCAGCGCCCGCATCGACGAGCCGACGCGCTACCGCATGGTTTCCGCACCGGACTACGAACTCGAACCCGTGCTCAGCCCCCTGCACCGGCGTCTCGCCCTGCAATTGCCCCCGGGCTACGATCCGCAGGCACGTGCGCTGGCGCAACGCTGGCACGACGAGTTCAAAGGCAACGCCAACCTCGTCATCCGCGCCGCGCTGGATCTGTTCCACAACGAATTTTCGTACACCCTGAATGCGCCCCTGCTCGGTCGCGATGCGGTGGACGATTTCCTGTTCGATACCAAACGCGGCTTCTGCGAACATTTTGCCTCGGCGTTTACGTTCCTGATGCGCGCCGCCGGTATTCCCGCGCGCGTGGTTACCGGCTATCAGGGCGGCTATTTCAACCGGCTCGGCGATTACTGGGTGGTGCGCCAATCCGACGCGCACGCCTGGTCGGAAGTCTGGCTCGCCGGCCGTGGCTGGGTGCGCGTGGACCCAACCGCCGCGGTCAGTCCGCAGCGCGTACAGATCGGCGCCGGTGCGGCCGCGGGCGCCAGCGCGCCGTGGTACCAGGCGGACTGGTTGATGGAATGGCGCAATCGCCTGGATCTGGTCAACCGTTTCTGGAACGATGCCATCGTCCAGTTCAATGCGTTGCGCCAGCAAAGCTTGCTCACGCCGTTCGGCGTATCCAAGGCCGACTACCCGCAACTGATGCTGGCAATGCTCGCCGCCGGCACCTTGCTGCTCGGTCTGCTCGCCTGGTGGGCCATGCGTGCGCCCAGACCCGACGGCGACGCGCTGGATGCCGCTTTCGCGAAGTTCTGCCGAAAGCTCGCGCACGCCGGTGTGGTGCGTGCGCCGGCCGATGGTCCGATGACCCTTGCCCGGCACACCGCCGCGCGGCTCCCGGCGCCGCAGGCGGCGCAGCGGCTGCTCGCGGACTATGTCAGCCTGCGCTACGCCTGTGCGTTGCCTGCACCTGAACGGATACAAACTTTTACGCGCGCGGTAGCAGCACTGAGGCTTCCCGCCGCGACGCGAACGGCGCGACAATCGTCATGATGCAAGGCAATTCCGGAGAAACCGCCATGCGCAAGTTCATCAAGGCCACCGCCACCCTCGCCGCACTCGCCCTGGCCGGCTGCGCCACCGTGCCGCCGCAACTGGCGGGTCAGAACTTCAGTGCGATCACGCCACAGCAGGCCACGCAGCGCAACGCGCACGGCGAGCGCGTGCGCTGGGGCGGCAGCATCATCGCGGTCGAACCGCAATCGGACAAGACCTGTTTCGAGATTCTTTCGCGCGAACTGTTTGCTGATGCACGGCCGCGGCCGCGTTCGCCCAGCAGCGGACGTTTCATCGCCTGCAGCAAAGGTTTCTACGATCCGGAGCTGTACAAGAAGCATCGCGACATCACCGTGACCGGCACCCTGGCCGGCACCCAGAAGCATCCGGTCGGCGGTTACGACTACACCTACGCCCTGGTCGACGCCGACAACGTCTACCTGTGGCCGTTGCGCGAACGCCGCGACGGCGACTACGCCTGGCCGTACTACTACGATCCGTTCTGGGGTCCGTGGGGTCCGTACTGGGGCGGCTGGTGGTCGCCGCCGGTGGTGATCGTGCGGCCGCCGCCGAGGCATTGAGGCGGGAAACGCTCGCCTCGCTTTGCTCGGGGTGTTGCTAAGCTCGGCCTTCCCGGCCTCGCCAAGCAACCCGGCCCTCCGCGTCCTACTTCGGGCGTTCAGCCTCGCGCGACATGCGCTTCAACGCATGTCGCGAACGCTCGGCTTCACCCCGGTGGCCAGTGCATCTGCCGTCCGGCGAGCAGGTGCAAGTGGATATGGAAGACCGTCTGGCCGCCTTGCTCGTTGCAATTCATGACCACGCGATAGCCGTCGTCCGCGAGCCCTTGTGATTTGGCCCAGCGCGCGGCGGTCAGAACCAGTTTGCCAATCAGCGCGGCGTCGGTATCCGGCACATCGTTCAATGTCGCGATCGGTTTTTTCGGAATGAACAACACATGCACCGGCGCCTGCGGCGCGATGTCGCGGAACGCGAGAACCTCGGCGTCCTCATAAACGATGTCAGCCGGAATCTCGCGGCGGATGATTTTGCCAAACAGGGTATCGCCCATGGATTCACTCCTCGAGATTCTGTCGCGAACCGAAGGCGTGCGCCAGCGTGCCACGGTCGATGTATTCGAGCTCGCCGCCCAGCGGCACGCCGTGCGCCAGGCGCGTGGCGCGCACGCCGGCCTGGCGGGCGATCTGGCTGAGCATGTGCGCCGTCGCTTCGCCTTCGACGGTCGGATTGGTGGCCACGATCAATTCGCGCACTTCGCCTTCGGTCAGGCGTGCGGCGAGCTGGTCCAGACCAAGTTCCCCGGGACCGAATCCGTCGAGGGGCGACAGGCGGCCGAGCAGGACGAAATAGCGTCCGCGGAACCCCGTGGCCTGTTCGATGGCAAGCTGATCCGCCGGCGTTTCCACCACGCATAGCAACGACGCGTCGCGTGCCGGATTCGCGCACAGCGCGCAGATCGTTTCCTCGCTGAAGGTGCGGCAGCGGGTGCAATTGCCGATGCGCTCGGCCGCGGCGGCGAGTTTTTCGGCCAGCTGCCGCGCACCGGCGCGATCGCGTTCGAGTACGTGGAACGCCATGCGTTGCGCCGTCTTCGCGCCGACGCCGGGCAGGCAGCGCAGGGCGTCGATGAGTTCGTTCAAGAGCGTGGAGGATGGCATCGGCCGAAAAGTTTTCCTTTCCTGTCATCCCGGCAGGGATTGCCGGGATCCAGACTGCATGGATGCCGGAGAACTGAGTGCACATGCACAGCGAATCGCCATCCCTGGCATCTGGATTCCGGCATTCCATGCCGGAATGACGAGCAAAAAACTAGAACGGCAGCTTGAAACCCGGCGGCAGATTCATCCCGCCCGCCACCTCGCCCATCCGCTGTGCGCTGGCTGCGGCAACCTTGTTCACCGCGTCGTTGATCGCGGCGGCAACGAGGTCCTCGGCCATTTCCGGATCTTCGGCAAACGATTGGCGGTCGATCTGCACGCGGCGCACCTCGTGGCGGCCGTTCATGGTCACGCTGACCATGCCGCCGCCGGCTTGGCCGGTCACTTCGAGGTTGGCCAGTTCTTCCTGCGCGCGTTTGAGGTTTTCCTGCATGCGCTGTGCCTGTTGCATGAGTTGCGCCATCGGTCCGCGCATGTCATTTCTCCGCTGCCTTGATCGATTCGGGAATCACACTCGCGCCGAAATCGCGGATCATGCCTTGCACGACCGGATCGGCCGCCAACGCCTGTTCGGCAGCCTGCTGGCGCGCACTGCGCTGATCTCGTGCGATATCGGCTGGCGTCTGCCGTGGCGAAGCGGCGGACTTCTCGAACTTCACCGTCAGGGTACGGCCAAGCGCCTTGCCGAGCCCGTCCTGCAACTGAGTTACCAGCAAAGGTGCGCGCAGGTGCTCGTGATCGGGTTTGAGTTCGAGCCGCAACGTGTCGCCGTCGATGCCAAGCAGGGCTGCGTGCTGGGCAAGTTGCCCAATCGGCCCACGCAGACCGGCTGCGGCAATCAATGCGGGCCAGTCTTGCGTTTGGGCGGCGTGCATGGCTGCTTCATTGACGCTCGCGGGCGACTGTGCGGCCGATCCGCTGCGCGGCACGGACTTCGCCGCAACCGCCGGCGCAGCAGCGGCGGCACGCGCCTCGGGCTTGCCCGCCTCGGACTTTCGATTCGTGGCTGCGGCGGGCGCATTCCCCGGCCGGAACGCGAGCATGCGCAACAGGGTCATCTCGAATCCGGCGCGCGGGGTCGGCGCGAGGGGCAAATCACGGCGCCCGGCGACGGCAATCTGATAGTAGAGCTGCACGTCCTCGGCGGCGAGCGCATCCGCCAGGGCGGCGACGCGCGGGTCACTGTCGGCCATGCCAACCAGCTGCACGATCTGGATGCGGTGCAGCGCCGCGGCGATGTCGTCGAGCACGCCGGCGAAATCCGGCGCAAATTCGGCCAGTTGCTGGATCTGCGCCATCAGTCTGGCGCCGTCGCCCGCGTGCACGGATTCGATCAATGCGAACACCTGGCTGCGCTCGATGCTGCCGAGCATCTGGCGCACCTCGGCAACATTCACCTTGCCCGCACCATAGGCGATGGCCTGATCAAGCAACGACAGGCCGTCGCGCAACGAGCCGTCGGCGCTGCGCGCGAGTTCCTCCAGCGCGTCGGCATCGTAGTTGATCCCTTCGGCGTCGAGGATGTGCCGCATCTGGCCGACGATCTGTTCCGGCAGCAGGCGCTTGAGATTGAATTTCAGGCAGCGCGACAGCACCGTCACTGGCAACTTTTCCGGATCGGTGGTGGCGAGCAGGAATTTCACGTGTGCCGGCGGTTCCTCCAGCGTCTTGAGCAACGCGTTGAACGCCGGTTTGCTGAGCATGTGCACCTCGTCGATGAGGTACACCTTGTAGCGTCCGCGCGCGGGCGAATACTGCGCGTTCTCGATCAGATCGCGCACGTTATCGACGCCGGTGTTGCTGGCCGCGTCGATCTCGATCATGTCCATGAAGCGGCCGGCGTCGATGTCGCAGCAGGCCGAGCATTCGCCGCAGGGGTTGGACGACTGGCCGCGTTCGCAGTTCAGCGACTTGGCGAAAATGCGCGCGATGGTCGTCTTGCCGATGCCGCGCGTGCCGGTGAACAGGAAGGCGTGGTGCATGCGCTGCGAATCCAGCGCGTTGGACAGCGCGCGCACGACATGTTCCTGGCCGACCAGCTCGGAAAACCGCTTCGGACGCCACTTGCGGGCTAAGACTTGATAACTCATCGAGACACCGGACTGCCGAGCCGTGGATTGTGCCAAGATGCGCGCGCCGGGGCCAGCCTTTCGTCCTTGTACTGACTGCGCGCGTCATGTATTCTGCGCCGCCTTTTCCGCAGAGGTCGAGTATCGCGACAGCGATGCGAGGATGAGGCAGGATGCCGAACGCGAGAGGCTGCGGGGACGAATCCCGCAAGATGTTTTTGACCCGGAGAGGTGTCCGAGTGGTTGAAGGAGCACGCCTGGAAAGTGTGTAAGCGGGTCAAACCGCTTCGCGGGTTCGAATCCCGCCCTCTCCGCCATACAATAGGGTTCCGCTCAATGGCGGCCCCGCTGGTTCTCTCGCGACGATAGTTTGCAAATCCCGCCAGGGCCGGAAGGCAGCAACGGTAGTGAATGATTCGGGTGCCGGGACGCGGCTGGCGGGGCTGCCACCCAATTGTGCGTTCTTCCATGAACGCGAAGCTCACGCAGCGGTCATCTCTGGCCGCACTACTCACGAAAGTTCGGCGACGGGTGTGTTGTCGGGATGCAGCCAGCCCGATTCGCCGTTGGCGTAATGCTCGTTCTTCCAGATCGGCACGCGTTTCTTGACCTCGTCGATGACGTAGCGGCAGGCAGCGAACGCAGCGTCGCGGTGCGCGGCGGTCGCGCCCACCCAAACGGCCGGATCGCCGATGGCGAGCGCGCCGATACGGTGCACGCAGCGCGCATCAATAATCGCGAATTTTTCCCGCGCCTCGGCGAGGATACGTGCACCTTCGGCTTGCGCCAGCGATGCGTAGGCCTGGTAATCGAGCCGCACGACACGGCGGCCTTCGTTGCTATCGCGCACCCAGCCTTCGAATGTCGCGCAGGCGCCCGCGCCGGCATGCGTCAGCGCTCGCGCGAGGGCGGCGGGATCGATCGGGGTTTCGCAGAGCAGGAACATCACTAGCCCCCGCTTACCGGCGGCAGCAGCGCGATCTCGTCGCCGTCGGCGAGTACGCGATCCCAACGTGCGAATTCGCCGTTGACCGCAACGCGCAGCCGTTCTTCGCCCATCGCGAAACCGTGCCGCACGCGCAGTTCCGCGTACAAGCCGCGCGCATCGGCCGATGCCGAATCCACCTGTTCGGCGTCGGTGCCGGCGCGGTCGCGCAGCGAAGCGAAATACAGCACGCGCAATCTCATCGGACGGCCTTGCCTCCGCGCACGCGCGTCTTGCCGCCGGATTTTTCCAGCAGACGCACCTCGCCAATGACGATTTCGTGGGACAGCGCCTTGCACATGTCATAGACGGTGAGCGCAGCGACGCTGGCGCCAGTCAAGGCTTCCATTTCCACGCCGGTCTTGTGGGTGACGGCCACTTCGCAGCAGATCGACAACTCCGTCGGCGCGGCAAATCCGACCGAGAAGTCGCAACGCTCGATGGCCAGTGGATGACAGAACGGAATCAGTTCGTGCGTGCGTTTGACCGCCAGCGTGCCGGCAATGATGGCGGTATCGATGATCGGCCCCTTCTTCGCGCGCATGCCATCGCGCTTGAGCGCACGCGCAACCGCTGCCGGAAAGCGCACGACGGCCTGTGCCACCGCCATGCGCGACGTCGCACTCTTGACGCCGACGTCGACCATGCGCGGGCGGCCGGCTGCATCGATATGCGTCAATGAAATCGCGTTCTTCTTCACGTTACCCGCCGATGCTGAACATTTCGACTTTCTCCGGATTCCCGGTCGCGCGCAACTGCGCGCGCAATTCGCTGTAACGATCCGAGCGCTGTCCCCAGCGACCGCCGATCAGACCGATCAGTTCCGCATCGCCGGCGCCATCGCGCAGCGGGCCGCGCAGATCGAAGCCGGTGCGTGCGAACAGGCAGGTGTACAGCTTTCCGTCCGCCGACAAGCGCGCGCGCGAACAGTCGCCACAGAACGGCTGCGACACCGAACTGATGAAGCCGATCTCGCCGGC
>JAGWXP010000226.1 GCA_018969845.1 Lysobacteraceae bacterium
TGTGCGGCATGGTCGAGGAGCCGACCTCGCCGGGTTTCAGTGCCTGCTTGAAGTAGCCGAGCGAGACGTAACCCCAGACGTCGCGGCAGAAGTCGATCAGGATGGTATTGGCGCGGCGCAGCGCGTCGCACAGTTCCGCCACGCAGTCATGCGGCTCGATCTGCGTGGTGTACGCATTCCACGCCAGTCCGAGCGCTTCGACGAAGCGCCGGCTCAATGCCGGCCAATCGACTTCCGGATAGGCCACGACGTGCGCGTTGTAGTTGCCGACCGCACCGTTGATCTTGCCGGTCAGTTCCACCGCCGCGATCTGCTTGCGTTGGCGTTGCAGGCGCGCGACGACGTTCGCTATTTCCTTGCCGAGCGTGGTCGGCGAGGCGGTCTGTCCATGCGTGCGCGACAGCATGGGTTGACCCGCCAGCGCGTGCGCCATCTGGCGCAACGTGTGGATCAGCTTGTCGAGGATCGGCAACAGCACGTCATCGCGTGCATCGCGCAGCATCAGCGCGTAGGCGAGGTTGTTGATGTCCTCGGAGGTGCAGGCGAAATGGACGAATTCACTGACCTTGGCGAGTCCGGCATGGTCGCCGATTTTTTCCTTGCTGATCTTATCCTTGATGAAGTATTCGACCGCCTTGACGTCGTGGTTCGTGGTCGCCTCGATCGCCTTGATGCACTCGGCGTCCTGCAACGAAAAGCCGTCGGCCAGCGTCAACAGATATTGCCGTGTGCTCGCCGAGACGCCGGCCACTTCCGCGATGGATTTCTCCTCTGCCAACGCCAGCAGCCAGTGCACTTCGACGAGCACGCGGCGCCGCATCAGGCCCGCTTCGCTGAAAATCGGCCGCAGCGCTTCCACCTTGGCGGCGTAGCGGCCATCCAGCGGCGACAGGGCGGTGAGCGGGGAAAGCGGCATGGCGGGTTCGGTCGGCGGCAAAGCGTGGATGATACACCGAGAGGTTATAATCCCGAGCCCGATCCAGACCGGGTTTCACGGAGTTTTTCGATGGCCGATTTCCGCATCGAGCGCGACAGCATGGGCGAACTGAAAGTCCCGGCCGTCGCGCTGTGGGGCGCGCAGACGCAACGCGCGGTGGATAATTTCCCGATTTCCGGGCTGACCATGCCGCGTGAGTTCATCCGCGCGCTGGGCCTGATCAAGTCCGCCGCCGCGCAGGCGAACGCCGATCTGGGGCACTTGTCCAAGGCCAAGGCCAAGGCAATCCGCAAGCAGGCCGAGCGTGTCGCCGCGGGTGAGTTCGACACACAATTCCCGATCGACGTGTTCCAGACCGGCTCCGGCACCTCCAGCAACATGAACGCGAACGAGGTGATCGCGCACCTGTGCGCGGCGGCCGGAACGAAGGTGCATCCCAACGACGACGTCAACAACGGACAATCCTCGAACGATGTGATTCCGACCGCGGTGCATGTCAGCGCCGCGCTCACGGTGTCCGAACAATTGCTGCCGGCATTGGCGCATCTGAAGAAAACCATCGACAAGCGCGCGAAGGAATTGGCCAGGGTCGCCAAGACCGGCCGCACGCATCTGATGGATGCGATGCCCGTCACCTTCGGTCAGGAGCTTTCCGGCTGGTCGGCGCAAATCGGTTCGGGCATCGAACGCCTCGACGATGCGCTCAAGCGCGTGCGCAAGTTGCCGCAGGGCGGCACCGCCGTCGGCACCGGCATCAATGCGGATGCGCGACTGGG
>JAGWXP010000227.1 GCA_018969845.1 Lysobacteraceae bacterium
CGGATCACCTTGACCTTGCCATTGCTGTAGAACGCGTCCCACGCGGTCGAGGTATTGGGCGTCTGTCCGCCGCCATTCACCGATTTGAACGTGCCGATTTCCGCGAAAGCCTTCTTGTACGCCTCGTACATCTTTTCCGCCGGAGTCGGTTCCGGTGCAAGGATGATCTGCACCACCGACGGCGATTTCTTGGTCAGTACCGGGTATTGCAGAACCGGCAGGAAACGTCGATCGCCGTCGATCAGCTTGGCGTCGACCGCGTAGGTGCGCAGCGGATCGACCGCCTTGGGATCGATCGGCATGTTGAACGCGATCGGCGGCTGATTGGCGTGCTCGATGGTGATTTGCGCCAGCGGTGTATCCGGCTGCGAGACATCCACCACTTTCAATTCGGCGCGCGCGTTGTCGCCGAGCGCGCGCGGTTCGCGCAGCATGATCGTGCCGCTGACGCTGTTGGCGATCTGCGGCGCGGCCGGCGCGGCCGGCGGCGGTTGCGAATTGCAGCCCGCCAGCAGGCCGAGCGCCAGAAAAGCGGGAAATACGAGGATACGCATGGGCACTCTCCAGATGGCAGCGGGCTGTGGTCAGCCAAGCCGCAGTTTGTCATGAGGTAGGCAAAAAGGGCCGCCATTTTGGAGCGGGCCGACGCCTCCGTCGAGACTCGTATTCTAGTCCGGGCTCGGCGCGATTGAAAACCACGCCATGCGCATGGTTTGTCGTGGCGTTCGCGCCGCCCGGTGCCAGCCGATGGCGAATTCCCAACGTAAAAAATTGACAGGCAAGTTAATTATTTGTTACGTTTCGATAGCTTGCTGGCGCGCAGGCTGGGAGCGAGCATGCGCGCGGGGAATCTCGTTCGCTCCTTCAGCGAAGGATCTCGCTGCACGCTCGGGTTGTGCGCAGCCGTTGCTGCCACGATCGGCCTTGAAGTCCGACTGAAATTCTGGAGTTGCCCATGAAAAGAAAGCTGCTTGTATCCTCGATTTTGATGGGGCTGACCGTGGCGGCGCTGCCGCTGGCGTCGGTGCATGCGCAAAACGCCGGCGATCAGGCCGCGTCGACGCAGACGCAAACCGACAAGGACAAGAAGAAAACCGAAAAATTGTCGACGATTACCGTTACCGGTTCGCTGATCCCGCAGGCGCAGATCGAAACCGCCTCGCCGGTGATCACCCTGTCGACCCAGCAGTTGGAGAAACAGGGTTTCGGCACGGTCTACGACGCCCTGCGCGCACAGCCGATCGCCACCGGCGCGGTACAGGACAACCAATTCACCAACGGCTTTACCCCTGGCGCGACGACGATCAGCCTGCTCGGGTTGAATCCCGATTTCACCCTGTTCCTGATCAATGGCCACCCGATGGCTGATTACCCGTTGCTATACAACGGTTCGAGCAATTTTGTCGACCTGACGAATATTCCGGTCGGCATGGTCGACCATATCGATATCCTGCCAGGCAACCAGTCTTCGATCTACGGTTCAAGCGCGATCGCCGGCGTGGTCAATATCATTCTCAAGGATCGCATTGACGGCTATGAGCTGAACGTGCGCGGCGGTGGCTACAGTGGCGGCGGCGGCACGAACGAGCGTGTGGAATTCCTCGGCGGCAAGAGCTTCGGCAACCTGGACGTGAATTTTGGCGTGCAGTTGAACAACCAGAAGCCGATCTGGGGCTATCAACGCGATCAGAGCAAGTCGACGCTGGCGAAT
>JAGWXP010000003.1 GCA_018969845.1 Lysobacteraceae bacterium
GGAAACACCCCACGAAGTGATCGTTCACCATCCCGGTCGCCTGCATGTGCGCGTAGATGATGGTGGAGCCGACAAAGTTGAAGCCGCGCTTTTGCATGTCGCGGCTCAGCTTGTCGGATAGTTCGGTGCGCGCGGGCACCTGGCCGCGCTCGCGCCAGCGATTGCGGATCGGCCGGCCGGCCACGAACGACCAGAAATAGGCGTCGAGGCTGCCGAATGCATCGATGACCTTGAGTGCTGCGCGAGCGTTGTTGCGCGCCGAGTATACTTTTTGCCGATTGCGGATGATCGCCGGGTCCAGCAAGAGCTTGTCCAGCGCCGCGTCGCTCATGCGCGCCACGCGCGCAATGTCGAAACCGTGGAAGGCGCGACGGTAGCCGTCGCGCTTGTTCAACACCGTGCTCCAGCTCAAGCCTGCCTGTGCGCCCTCGAGTACGAGGAATTCGAACAGGCGCGCGTCCTCATGCAAGGGCACGCCCCATTCCGTATCGTGGTAGGCGCGCATGACAGCGTCGTCGCCATCGGCCCAGGAACAGCGCACGATTTCTTTGGGCATGGCCAGCGAGCTCCGAACAGCGCTGCGCGTATCATACGCAACCCGCCGCCCTGCCCAATCCATGAGCAATGCCTCTGCCCGCCGCAGCGCCCTGATCGCGCTGGCCATCCTCAGCCTGGTCTGGGGCTTCAACTGGATCGTCATGAAGGCGGTGCTCGTCTACGTCGGCCCGCTGACGTTCTCGGCGATGCGCTACGTGTTCGGCACCGCGGTACTTTTCGCTGTGCTGGCGTTGCGTGGCGAGAATCTCGCACCGACCCCGTGGCGCAGCACGCTGCTGATCGGCCTGGCGCAGACCACCGCATTCCAGGCGCTGGTGCAGTTCGCGCTGACCACCGGCGGCGCCGGCAAGACCGCGCTGCTCGCCTACACCATGCCGTTCTGGGTGATCCCGCTGGCCTGGCTTGCACTCGGCGACCGGCCCAGCCCGCGCCAATGGTTTTACATCCTCGTCGCCGCCGCCGGATTGGTGCTGGTGCTGGAGCCGTGGAATGCACGCGTGGGGTTTGCCAGCGCCATGCTCGCGTTGGCCGGCGGAGCGGCCTGGGCGGTAGGCACCGTGGTCTCCAAGCGCCTGTTCCTCGCCGCGCCGATCTCGCCATTGCGTCTGACCGCATGGCAGATGTTGTACGGCGCGGTATTTCTCGTCGCGCTGGCGGCGTGCCTGCATGAACGCACGACCGTGTGGTCGCCAGCATTGATCGGTGCGCTGATCTACAACGGGGTGCTGTCCTCGGGACTGGCCTGGGCGCTGTGGTCGTTCGTGGTGCAGCGCCTGCCGGCGAACGTGGCCGGACTCGCCAGCCTGGTCACGCCGCTGCTCGGCGTCGGCTTCGCCTGGACGATTCTCGGCGAACGCCCGGATGTCAGCGAATCGATCGGCATCGCGGTGATCGGCGCGGCGTTGTTCGGTGTCTTGCGCCCGCGCGCGGCCTCACCACGGTAACTGCTGCAGGTCCACATTTCCACCGCTGAGGATCGCGCCGACGCGTAGACCGGCGAAACGCTCGCGATGACGCAGGATCGCGGCCAGCACCACAGCCGAGGACGGCTCGACCACGATCTTCATGCGCTCGAAAATCAGGCGCATCGCGGCGATGGTCTCGGTGTCGCTTACCGGCAAGACTTGCACGCCGTATTCGCGCATCAGGTCAAAATTGACCTGACCGAACGTCGCGCGCAATCCGTCGCAGATCGTATCCGGCTCAATGTCAACGACGCGTTCGCCGCGGCGCAGGGATTCGTAGGCGTCCGCGGCACCTTCGGGTTCGGCGGCAAAAATCCGGATTTGTGGAAAAATCCCTTTTGCAGCAACCCCGCTGCCGCCGATCAGGCCGCCGCCGCCGATCGGCGCGATCAGGGCATCGAGCCCGCCGGTTTCGCGCAGCAGTTCCAGCGCGGCCGTGCCTTGTCCGGCGATCACATGCTCGTTGGTGAACGGATGCACCAGCGCCGCGCCGGTTTCGCGCGCGATGCGCGTGGCGGCCTCATCGCGTGCGGCCAGTGTCGGCGCACAGACATGCACGCTTGCGCCGTAGGCGCGGATCGCCGCGATCTTGGCCGCGACCGCGCCATCCGGCACCACGACGTGCGCGGCGATGCCGCGCGTGCGCGCCGCCAGCGCCAGTGCCGCGCCGTGATTGCCGGAGGAATGCGTGACGACGCCGCGGATGGCGTCCGCTTCGCTCAAGGACCACACGGCATTGCAGGCGCCGCGGAACTTGAACGCACCGACACGCTGGAAATTCTCGCACTTGAAGGCGATCGCGCAACCGGCCAGCGCGTCCAGCGAACGCGAGCGCAGCACCGGCGTGACGTGCGCGTGCGGTGCAATGCGCCTTGCCGCGGCCTCGATGTCGGCAAACGCGGGTTTCACGGCCCGGTTGCCGTCGGTGGCGCGCGCAGACGCAAATGCCGGGTCGCGTATTCGGTCGTCAGCAGTGCGGCGAACACCAGCACGGCGGCCAGTGCGAACGCCGCGCCGGGCAGGTGCCTGACCGGCGCGTGATCGGAAATGAACAACGCGAACAGGTTGGCGAACAGCGCCGGACCGAAAATGCCGGCCAGACTCTGCAGGCTGGTGAGCGCGCCCTGCAGGCGGCCCTGCTCGTGCGGATCGACCTGGTGCGTGACCAGCGATTGCGCCGGCGGCCCGGCGAGGCCTGCCAGACACAGGAATGGAATGCTGGCGACGAAAATCCAGGCATCCGGCGCGAAACACATCACGAGGTAGCCGATCGCGGCGAAGCTCAATCCGGTCAGGATCATCCGGCGCTCGCCCAGTTTCGGCAGCAGGCGCCGCACCAGCCCGGCCTGCACGATTGCCGTGCACAAACCCACCAGCGCCAACGTGTAGCCGACGATCTGCGGACCCCAGCCGTAGCGGAAATCCGTGTACAACACATAGGTGGAGTTGATCGAGAACTGCGCCAGCGCAAGCAGGAAAAATACCGCGGCGAGCGCGAATACCTGCGGATAGCGGCGCAGCAACAACAACGAACCCAGCGGATTGGCGTGGCGCCAGTCGATGCGCGCACTGCGCCGTTCCGGCGGCAGCGATTCCGGCAACACGAACCAGCCGTAGCAGAAATTGATCAGGGCGAGAAACGCCGCCGCCCAGAACGGCAGACGGATGGAAATATGACCGAGCAACCCGCCCAGCGCCGGACCGACGATGAAGCCGATTCCGAATGCGGCCCCGAGCAGGCCGAACGACGCGGCGCGTTTTTCGCGCGGCACGATGTCGGCGATGTAGGCATTGGCCGTGGAAAAACTCGCCGCGCACATGCCCGACACGGCGCGGCCGAGGAACAGCAGCCACAGCACCGGCGCGAGCGCCATGACGATGAAATCGATTCCCAGGCCGAAGCTCGAAATCAGGATCACCGTGCGCCGGCCGAAACGATCCGACAGCGCGCCCTGGATCGGCGAGCACACGAACTGCATGAGCATGAACAGCGTGCCGAAGCCGCTCGACCACACCGCCGCCTTGGCGATACTGCCACCGACAAGTTCGATGATCAGGTGCGGCAGCACCGGAATGATGATGCCGAAACTCAGGATGTCGATCAGCACCGTGACGAAGATGAACGCCAGCGCGGCGCGGCGCACGGGCGCCGGATGTTGGGTTACGTTTTCCAAGAGGTGTCCTTCAGCGCGCGCTGTCAATGTCGATGAACCGCAGGAACTCGGCGCGGGTGCGCGCATCATCGCGAAAGCTGCCCAGCATCTGACTGGTGATCAGCGACACCCCGCGTTTGTGCACGCCGCGGGTGGTCATGCACTGGTGCACGGCGTCGACGACCACACCGACGCCGCGCGGATGCAGCACTTCGCTGATGCAGGTGGCGATCTGCGCGGTCATCTTTTCCTGCACCTGGAAACGGTGCGCGAACGCATCGACCACGCGCGCGAGCTTGGAAATTCCCACCACCTTGCCGTCCGGCACGTAGCCGACGTGGGCGCGGCCGATGATCGGCGCCATGTGGTGTTCGCAGAACGATTCGAACTGGATGTCGCGCAGCACGATCATCTCGTCGTAGCCGGCGACTTCCTCGAAGGTTCGGGCGAGGTATTCCTGCGGATCCTGCTTGTATCCGGCAAACCATTCGGCGTAGGCGTCGACCACGCGCCCGGGCGTGTCGAGCAGGCCCTCGCGCGTGGGCTCGTCGCCGGCCCAGCGCAGCAGCGTGCGCACCGCGTCCAGCGCCTGCTCGCGCGTGACCGCGGGCGAGGTCGGCGGGGCAGCCGCGCACAGGGATGGCTTGCCGGATTCTGACATGGCGGCGCTCGTGCAAAAATGGGCGCGCCAGTGTAGCACCGGCGCTAGCGGTGACCTTGTTCCGCCTGGTGGAACGCATTGTTTGGATAGCACAACGAGGGCGGCATCTTCCTGGATGGGATGCATTACACTGCGCCTGCTCGTCGATGCCAAAGGGGGAATCCATGCTGCGCACGCTGCGTTTCGTTCTCGCTTTCGCGACACTCGCCGTTTGCGTTTCCGCGGCTCAGGCCGCCACGATCACGGTAACGAACGACAGCACCGTATCTCCCGGCAGCGGCACCTGCACACTGGCGCAAGCGATCGCGGCGTCAAACGCGGCAAACGGCATCAACGCCGCGTGGATCGGATCTGCCGCCACGACAGGCAACTGCGCGACGGCGGACGCGAGTCCAAGCCTCAATACCATCGTGTTCGCGACGAATGTTCAGGCCACGCAAGTCTTTACGGCGACCGACAACTGGTGGTACGGCCCCAACGCCCTGCCGCCGATCGCCAGCGTCATCGCCATCGATGGCGGCACAACCGGCGTTACCCTCGTCGCCTCGCATATCGGCGACCCGACGCCGGCGACGGCGAACGCGTTCCGGTTTTTCTATGTTTCGGGCGGACTGAGCGGCGAGTTGCCCGCCGGTACGCTGGTTCTGCGCAACCTCTCCTTGAGCGGCGGCGTCGCCAAGGGCGGCGAGGGCGGCGCGGGCGGTGGTGGCGCGGGCATGGGCGGCGCCATCTTCAATCAAGGCAGCCTGCAGTTGGTCGGAGTCACCCTCACCGCAAATTCCGCAAACGGTGGCGGCAGCAACGGCACCGGAACCGGTGGAGGCGGTGGAGGCATGGGCGCGGATCCGACCGGCGGCGGTGGCGGCTTCGGCGGCAGCCTGGGCGGAATGTACGGCGGCGCCGGTGGCACGGGCGCTGCGTCAGGGGGAGCAGGAGGTGGGGGTGGGTTTCTTGGCACGGCTGCCGGTGCCAGTGCCGGTAACAGCAACGGCGCTACGGGTGGCGGTCTGGGCGCATTGGGAGGGTATGGAGGTGGCTTCAGCGGCAGCTACGGCGATGGCGGCGGCGGCGGCAATGGCACAAGTAGCGGCGCAAACGGCGGTGGTTTCGGCTCTGGCGGCACCGGCTTTGCCACGGGCGGTGGAGGAGGAGGCGGTGTTGGCGGGGGTGGCGGCAGCAGCGGCAACGGAACCGGTGGAGGCGGTGGTTTTGGTGGTGGAGGCGGCTACAGCAGCCTCAATACTGCTTTTATTTCGAACGGCGGCGTCGGCGGCTTTGGCGGCGGTGCGGGCGGCTGCGGCAATGGCAACGGAGTCAACGGTTTTGGTGGTGGTGCGCCCCTTACCGCCCCTAACTCCCCCAGCCCAGGCGGCTTTGGCGGCGGCGCGGGTATGGGCGGCGCGATCTTCAACCATCGCGGCAGTCTGACCCTGACCAACGTGACGATGACCGGCAATACTGCCAGCGGGGGCGGCGGCAGCAACCCCGGCAGCGGTCTGGGCGGCGCGATCTTCAACCTCAATGGCAACATCATGATTCAGTTTTCCACGCTCGCGAACAATTCCGTCAGCGGCAACAACGGTAGCAGTGGCGGTGACGCCGGCGATGCCACGGTCTATTCGCTGGCCTACGGCAACAAGATCCAAGACGGCAGCGCGAGCAATGCCGCCCTGACCATCGCCAACAGCATTGTCGTCGGCACAATGGCCAGCTACGGCGCCGGCAATGACGATGTCGTTTCTCTGGCCTTCTTGGTCAACACCGCCACCCTGACCTATACCGGTGCCAACCTGGTGGGTTTGACCTCGGGCACGAGTTCCGGCCCCACGCCATCGACCGCGGCACCGAACCTCGGTGCGCTCGCGAACAACGGCGGCCCGACTCAAACCATGGCGCTGAACGCTGGCAGCGCGGCGTTCCACTTTTCTTCCGCCTGCGTGAGCACCGACCAGCGCGGCTACACGCGCCCTGCGAATCACTGCGACGCCGGCGCATATGAGGACACCGTGTTTTTCGACGGGTTCGAAAGCAACTAAGCAGGTGCGCGGAATAAGCCGGCCGAACCGCTACTCCACCCGACAAAACGCCGCCTTGAGGTAGCGCGACTCGGGTACGTGTGCGAGCCACGGATGATCCGGGCCTGCGCCGGACACTTTGATGACCTGCACGGTGCGATTGGCGTAGAACGCTGCGCGCCGCAGCATGTCGAGGAACTGGTCTTCGCTCACCAGTCCCGTGCACGAACAGGTAAGCAGGATGCCGCCGGGTTTCACCGCGCCGAGCGCGAGCTTGTTCATGTCCAGGTATTTCTTCAGCGCCGGAATCACCTGCTCGCGGTCGCGCGTCATCTTGGCCGGATCGAGAATCACGACGTCGAATTTCTTCTGCGGATTGCTCGCCGTGTCGCGCAGCCAGGCAAAGATGTCGGCCTGGATGAACTTGACCTTCGCCTTGTTCAGGCGTGCATTCGATTCGGCGATTTCCAGAATCTCCTCGTCGAGGTCGATGCCGGTGACCTCCTCGGCGCCACCGCGCGTTTTCGCGTAGATGCCGAAGCCGCCGGAGTTGCAGCACAAGTCGAGCACGCGCCTGCCGGCGCAGAACTCCGAGAGGAACAGGCGGTTGTCGCGCTGGTCGGCGAAGAATCCGGTCTTGTGCTTGCTGCCCGGCGCAGCGTGGAAGGCGACACCGTGTTCGTGGATCACGGTCGGTTTCGGCGCGGGCGGATGCGCGAGGTCGAAACTTTCCTGCTTCTGCACGTGATCTTCGGCGAAGGCGTAGATTTCCGCGTCCGGAAAATGTTGCAGCAGACAGCGCTTGATCAGGTCGCGCTGCTTGAAGAACCCGGCAGAAAAATATTCCACGACCAGCGTATTCGCGAAGCGGTCGACGACCAGGCCCGAAAGTCCGTCACCTTCGGAATGGATGAGGCGATACGCATCGGTGACCGCGTCGAGCTTGAGAATCTCGCGGCGCAAGCGCACAGCGTCTGCGATCTTGCGGGCGAAAAAATCCTCATCGACCGCTTCGTCGGGATTCTGCGTGAGCACGCGCAACGCGATGCGCGAATGGCCATTGTAGAAACCGCGACCGCCAAAATCGCCATTGCGATCGACGATGTCGACGATGCTGCCGGGCTTGGGTTTGGGTTCGGGCTTTTCCACCATCTTCTGGAAAATCCAGGGGTGGTTGGAGCGACGCTCGATTTTGAGATGAACGACCGGATTTGGATTCATCATCGCATGATAGCAAGCGACCTTGCGCCTGCCGCAAAACGCCCCATGATGGTCGGATGGTATCCGCCCCCATCACCGCCGAAGCCGGCCCCACTGCGATCCACCGCGATCGCCGCCGCGTGTTCTGGGCCGTGGTCGGCGCGATGGGGCTCGTCGCCGGCATCTGGCTGGCCTGGCTCGGCGCCTGGCTGCTCGGCTGGGACATGGACGATCTCGGCATTCGACCGCGCGACGCGCATGGCCTGATCGGCATTCTCACCGCACCGTTCGTGCACGCCTCGTTCGCACATCTGATGTCGAACACGCTGCCGATGGGCCTGCTCGCCGCACTCGCGCTGTACGCCTATCCACGCGCCACGCGCCTTG
Organism: Lysobacteraceae bacterium; assembly: GCA_018969845.1. Classification (GTDB taxonomy): domain Bacteria; phylum Pseudomonadota; class Gammaproteobacteria; order Xanthomonadales; family Rhodanobacteraceae; genus Rudaea. Next base: position 7,940 of record JAGWXP010000003.1, read on the forward strand.
CCTTGCCGTTCATCTGGATCGTCTCCGGCATCGGCGTATGGTTGTGGGCGCGACCGTCGATCCACGTCGGCATCAGCGGCATCGCGCACGGGCTGATGTTCTACCTGTTCTTCATGGGCCTGCTGCGCCGCGATCGCCTCGGCATCGCCATCGCCCTGACCGTGTTCTTTCTCTACGGCGGCATGGTCATGACCGTGCTGCCGCGCGATCCGCAGGTATCGTTCGAGTACCACTTCTTCGGCGCGCTGGCCGGTGCGATCGCGGCATTCGTCTGGCACCAGCACGATCCGGAGCCGCCGCGCAAGCGCTACAGCTGGGAAATCGAAGAGCAGCGTGAGGCAGAGCAAACGCGTGCCGATTCCGAATTCGATCTGCCTTCGCCGCGAGACGTTCCGGCGCTGTGGGAGGGTCCGCAACGGCAGATGGGTGGAGACAATGTGGTGGCCTTTCCGCGCCGGCGCGAAGACGGCGAAACCCTGCATTAGACCCAGGTGGTAGAATGCGGCCATGAACGCCGAGCCGCGCCGCGTCGAGCATTTGCAGACCGACAAGGGTTCCGTGCCGGTCTACACCACGGCCGTAATCGAGCAGCCGTGGTCGAGCTATTCGCGCGAGGATCACGCGACTTGGGCTGATTTGTTCGAACGCCAGCAGAAGATTCTGGTCGGCCGCGCGGCAAGTGAATTCATCGAGAACCAGCAACGATTCGGCATGACACCGGATGCGATTCCGAGATTCGACGATCTCAACCGCGTGCTGAAGAAGGCGACCGGTTGGGAGCTGATCGGCGTCGAAGGTCTGCTGCCGGAATTGACGTTCTTCGAACACCTCGCCAACCGGCGCTTCCCGGTGACCTGGTGGATCCGTCGCCCGGACCAGATCGACTACATCAGCGAACCGGACCTGTTCCACGACCTGTTCGGCCATGTGCCGCTGCTGCTCGAACCCGCGTTCGCCGACTATATGCAGGCCTACGGCCGCGGTGGCGTCAAGGCGCATGGCATTGGCGCCGAGGCATTGGCGAATTTGACGCGTCTGTACTGGTACACGGTGGAATTCGGGTTGATCCGCGAACGCGATGGGAGCGGGGCCGACGGCCTGCGTATCTACGGCTCAGGCATCGTCTCGTCCAAAGGCGAGTCTATCCATAGTCTGGAATCGTCCGCGCCGAACCGCATCGGCTTCGACCTCAAGCGCATCATGCGCACGCGCTACCGCATCGACACCTACCAGAAAACCTATTTCGTCATCGACGGCTATCGCCAGTTGATGGACGCCACCGCGCCGGATTTCACTCCGATCTACGCCGAGCTCGCACGGCAAGATTCGATTCCCGCCGGCACTGTGTTGCCAGGCGACTTTGTATACAACCGCGGCACCGGAGAAGGTTGGTTGAACGACGGCGATATCTGAGGCGTTTGCGAACACGAACCGGCAATCAATTTTCTTTCGGGATAGCCAACCGCGGCAGGCCGTGCGCGTCGCGTTCTTCGGCGATGCTGGCGCGCGTATCCAGCGGCGCGCGCGCCGCATCCGCGAGCGCCTGCGTCGATTCGCCGCGCGCGATGCGCAGCGCGTTGCGATAACAAAGCGCCGCATTCGCGGGGTTGCCCTGTCCGCTCATGCATTCGCCGAGCGTTTCCCACAACGGTCCCGATGGCGTCAACGCCAGGCCGCGTTCCAGATACTCGCGCGCCTTGCCCCACAGCTTGCCCTGCACACACAGGCGACCGAGCGCGAGCAGCAGCTCGGGACTGTCCGGCTGCGCCGCGAGCCAACCTTCGGCGCGCGCCAGACGCGTATCCGCATGTGCCGGCCCGAGCTGGCCCCAGACGCCGACAAGGCGTTCGGACCACTGTTTGCGCAGAGCCGATTCGAGCTCGTCCATCGCCGACAGCGGCTGGCCGAGCGTGGCGGCACGCCGCGCATAGGCGGCGATCGCCTCGGGCATGGCGCGTTGCGCACGCGGCAGTCCCGACCACAGCGCATTCAGCGCCTCGGTATCGGGCGTCGCGGCAAGCGCGGCCATCAGCGCGCGCGCGCGCAAGGCGGTCAGCGCCTGCGGCGTCAACGCGTCGCCGGCGGCGAGCGCATCCACCGCGCGCAACGCCAGCGCCGGATCGCCGGTCAGCAACGCCGCTTCGGCAAGCAGGCGCCAACCCACCGGCGCCAGCTCGTTGTGGTCGGCAGACGGCTTGAGCAGGGTCACCGCCGCTTCGGCATTGCCGTGCTCGAGCAGGAACTGCGCACGCAACGACAAGGCCGCGGCGGGCGCGTGCTTTGCGGCTTCGTCCAGCGCAGCCTCGGTGCGCTCGGCATCGCCGCGTGCGTGCGCGGCGCGCGCGGTCGCGAGTTGTGCCGGTACATGCAACTCGGGCTCGTGCGAGGCTTTCTCCAACGCGCGCAAGGCGCGGCGGTGATCGCCTTCGGCGAGCGCGGTCAGGCCGGCAGCGAAGCGCTCGCGACTGCGCCGCTGGCCGCGCAGTCGCCACGCACGCAGCGGCCAGCGCAGGCCACGCCAGAGCAGGCCGAGCAGGATCCAGACGGCGAGCAGGGCGAACACGGCGAAAACCAGCGTGGTATCGATGTGGGTGTGGCCAATGCGGATCGAGAGCAGTCCGGGATCGGCAGCCAACATCTGCCAGCCGTAAATCGCCGCGCCGGCGACCATGAGCAGGCCGATCAGAATAATCCACAATTTCACTTTTTCGCCTCGCCGTGTGCGGTCGCCGCCTTCGCCGCGGCCAATGCGTGAGTCGCGCGCAGGTTACGCAAATCCCTGAGCGCCGTGCCGAGTATCGCCGGCGCCGGCGGCGCGAGCTGGACCGACGACAGCGCGTCGAGCTCTTGCGTTACCGCCGCCGTCTGCGGTGCCTGCGCATCGAACGCCGCGGCGGTTTGGGCGCGCGCTTCGGCGAGTGCGGCGCGGAAACCGGCGTCGTCGCGTGCCAGCGCTGCCGCCTGCGCGGCGCGCAGATCGAGCAGAACCAGATCACGCGCCAGTGCAGCATCGCGCACCATGGCCTGCGCCCGCGCGGTATCCAGGTCGTGGCGCACCTGCACAAATGTTCCGAACACGCGTGCAAAAATTGATGGCTTCGCGGCAGTCGGCGCGGGTGGCGGCAAGCGCCCTGCCTGCGGTAGAGCGACAACCTGCACCCGCAGCCGCGCCAGGCGCGTGGCAAGCGCCAGCGGATCGGCCGCGTGCAGATCATTCAACGCCGCGATCTCGCCGGCGATGCTCTGACGCACCGTGCCGAACGCCGCATCGTCGACCTCGGCCAATGCGGTGTCGGCCGCGCGATACGCAGCAATTGCCGCAGCGGTATCGTGGAATAGTGTGTAGCGTTCGCCGCCGAGGGTGAGCAGCAGTTCGGCCTCATCCAGCGCCAGTGTGTCGTGACCGGCCATGCGCAGATCGGCCAGATTCGCCACCGCGTCCTCGGCCAATTGCACGCGCTGGCCGAGCGCGAGCAGTTGCTGGCGCACCGAGGCGTCGACCTTGTCGCCGTCGTCCAGACGCGCGCGGAACGTATCGGTGTTGCCGCGCAGACGCACGATGGCGCGATCCAGATTCACGACTTGCGCCTGCAAGGCGGCGACCTGCGCGGCGGTATCGGCAGGCGGCGGCGCGAAACGCCACCACAACGCGGCGGCGACGGCGATGAGCAACACGACGACGAGCGCAAGCGGTGTGCGTCGACGGCGCGGCGCGGCGTCCGGCGTGGAAGCAGATTCGTCCATGCGCTAATGCTAGCGCGAAATGCCGTTTCAGAGACGATGCCGCGCCAACACTGCACAGGCCGCATTCAGCAGCTCGGCCGGCGCGGGTCCCGCGGCAACGTGCACGTTCGCGAACAAGCCCGCGCGTGCGCGCGCCGCAAGACGCTCGCTGCTGACCACGACGTCGCCGGCGGCGAGCCGCGCGAACAGATGCAACGGGATCCCCGCACGCAGATTCGCCAGCGCCTCGGCACTGGACGCGAGCAGCAGCAAGGGCGCCGGCGCTTGTTCCAATGCGGCGAGCTGGCGTGCTGAATAGCGCGGCGCTTGGCGATGATAGACATCGATCCGCGTCAGTCGCGCGCGTCGATTGCGCAAGGTCTGCGCCAGCAGTTCGCGGCCGCCGGGTGCGCCGATCAGGACAGCGCGGCATCCGCGCAGGGATCGCAATTCCGGCAGCGCCAGCAGACCTTCGCTGTCCTGCCGCGTGCGCGGCCAGACGACATCGCGCAGGCCGCGCCGGCTCAGGGCGCGTGCGGTCGCCACGCCGACCGCGCAGATGCGCGTGGCACGCGCAAAACGCAATTTCGGACAGGCGGCAAATGCGAATTTCACCGCCGCCGGACTAACGAAAACCGCGACAGCCGCGGCGCGCGCGGCGATCAATGCCGCGCAAACCGCCGCACGTTCCGGCGCCGCACGCAACACGCTGCCCGGCAGGCCGATCGGAACACCGCCGAGTCCGCGAATGCGACGGCGCAGCGATCCGGCGGATGCGGCGGGGCGAGTCACGATCACGCTCGCTCCGGCGAGAGGACCGCTGGCTTGGATCAATCGGGCCATGTGCATGGACACATGCTAGCGCAGGAGCGGACTTGATCGCACGCGGCCATCTGCGCACACTGGGAAGCCATGTCCGACGCCACCGTTGAATTCGAACGTCACCTGCTGGCCGATATTCCGCTCGCACGCGCGATGCAGTTGCGCATGCATGCCTACGACGGCGACGGCCTGACCCTCTTCGCGCCGCTCGCACCGAACATCAACGACAAGGGTTGCGCCTTCGGTGGCAGTCTGGTGAGCCTGCTCACGTTGGCCGGCTGGGGCCTGATCGTGCTCAAGCTCGGCGAACTCGGTCGCGCCTGCGACGTCTACGTGCAGGACAGCACCGTGCGCTATCTGGCGCCGGTATGGGACGACTTCGCCGCGCAGGCGCGCTTGGGCGAGGGCGAATCGTGGGAAGCCTTCGCTGCCGCGCTCGCCACGCGCGGACGCGCGCGCGTGGGCGTGGACTGCCGCGTGACGCTCGTCGATGGTGCGGACGCCTGCACGCTGCAGGCGCGATTCGTGGCCGTTGCCAGATCGTGAATCAATGGGAAATTTGCGGCACAATGCGCGCATTGCCGCCGGAGTAATGGTCATGCGCAGCCTCATAGCGTGTTGCGGTTTCGCCCTGCTCGCCGGCTGTGCGTCGATGACGGCGCAATCGGAAAGCCGCGCGCTGGACCTGACCTTGAACGCGTACGCGAACGCCATCCGCTGGGGCGATATCGGCCAGGCGATTCCGTTCGTCGATCCGGAAACCCTGAACAAGCATCCGCTGACCCCGCTCGACATCGCACGCTACAAGCAGGTGCATTTCGCCACCTACACCGAGCAGCCACCCGTTCCGGTCGGTCCGCACGAGGTGCGCCAGGTGGTGAAGATCGGCCTCGTCAACGTCAATACCCAGGTCGAACGCAGCATCATCGACAACCAGTTGTGGCGCTACGACACGGCGAAGAAACACTGGCTGCTGGTTTCGGGATTGCCGGACATCACCCAGCGCTCGACGCCATGAATGCTGGCGTGCGTGAGCGCGCTGCCGCATAATCCGCGGCCCCGTCCCGTTCGCCGCGCCCATGTCGTCGTTTCTGCATCGTCTGCCTGAATTTCTCGGTCACCATATGCTGCTCGCGCTGGCTTTTGCCGGCCTCGTCGCGGCCATTCTCAGCAACGAGATCTCGCGCCGATTCCGCGGCTACAAGGAACTCACTCCCGGCGCGCTGACGCTGCTGATCAATCGCGAGAATCCGCTGCTGGTGGATCTGTCCAGTGCGGCCGATTTCGAAAAGGGCCACATCGTCGGCGCACGCCACGTGGCGACCAGCCAGTTCGATCCGGAAAACAAGGAGCTGGCCAAGGTCCGGGATTTGCCCGTGGCGCTGGTGTGCAAGACCGGAACGACGTCGGCGCAGGCTGCCGCGCGTCTGGTCAAGGCGGGATTCGGCAAGGTCTACGTGCTCGACGGCGGCATGGCCGCTTGGCGCGAAGCGGCGCTGCCGACCGCCAAAGGTTCGAAGTAAAACTCGCGCTGATCGGCTTGGCATGGGATAATCCGTGCCCTTTTCCGTTCGCAAAGCATTCCGGAGTTTTCCATGGCCGACGAAACCACCCAGTCCAACGCCGCCAACGCGCAGCTGTCCTTGCAGAAGGTCTATGTCAAGGACGCCTCGTTCGAGGTGCCCGGCGCCCCGCACATCTTCCAGGAACAGGGCCAGCCACAAGTGCAGCTCAATCTGCAGCAGCAGGTCGGCACGCTGGGCGAGAACGTCTACGAAGTCGTGCTCACCGTGACCGTGACCTGCAAGCTCGCAGACAAGACCGCTTACCTGGCCGAAGTGCAGCAGGCCGGCGTGTTCGGCCTGGCCGGTTTCGATCAAGCCAACCGCGACATGGTGCTGGCGACGTTCTGCCCGAACGTGCTGTTCCCGTATGCGCGCACGGCGGTGTCGAACCTGATCCAGGACGGCGGTTTTCCGCCCTTCCTGCTGCAACCGATCAATTTCGACGCGCTGTACGCCGAACAGCAGCGCCGCGCCGCGGAAGGCCAGCAGCCCAACGCGTAATCTTTGCAATCATCCGTGATTGCGAAATTCCGGAATGAGTGAAAAACCTTCCGTCGCCGTGCTCGGCGCCGGCTCGTGGGGCACGGCGCTGGCCGCCGTGCTCGCGCGCAACGGCGCGGCAGCGACGCTGTGGGGTCGCGATGCCGACGCGATCGCGCGCATGCGCGCCACGCGCCGCAATGCGCGATACCTGCCCGATCTGGAACTGCCCGCCGCGCTCGCAGTGAGCGCGGATCTTTCGTCTTGTGTGCATTCAGCGCAAGTCGTGCTGATCGTCACGCCCAGCCACGCCTTTGCCGGTCTGCTCGACGCGCTCGCGCCGCAATTTCCTGCCGGCGCGGGACTGGCCTGGGCGACCAAGGGCTTCGATCCGCCGAGCGGGCGTTTCCTGCACGAAATCGTCGCCGCGCGTCTGCCCGGCACGCCGGCTGCGATCGTCACCGGTCCGTCGTTCGCGCGCGAAGTTGCGCAGGGTTTGCCGACCGCGGTCACGGTGCATTCGGCGGACGCCGTCTTTGCACAACGCGTCGCGGATATGCTGCACAACACGCATTTTCGCGCCTACACCGGGGCGGACATGATCGGCGCCGAGCTCGGTGGCGCAATGAAGAACGTGCTGGCGGTCGCCACCGGCGTCGCCGATGGCATGAATCTGGGATTGAACGCGCGTGCCGGACTCATCACGCGCGGCCTCAACGAAATGCTGCGCCTGGGCGCCGCGCTCGGCGCGCGCGCGGAAACCTTGATGGGCCTGGCCGGCCTCGGCGATCTGGTGCTCACCTGCACCGGCGATCTGTCGCGCAACCGGCGCCTGGGTCTCGCGCTCGGCCGCGGCGTGGGAATAAAACAGGCGGTGGCGGAAATCGGTCAGGTCGTGGAAAGCGTGGAAACCGCCGACACCATCATGCGTCTGGCGCGGGCGCACGGTCTGGATCTGCCGATCGCTTCCGGCGTGCAGCGCGTGCTGCGCGAGGAAATCACGCCGGCGGAAGGTTTGCGCGAACTGCTCGCGCGCGAGCAGAAGCCGGAATATACCCAGCAGTTTCTCAAGAACTGATCAGGCGTCGTCCACCACGAGCGCCGTCTGCGTCAACGCGTGCCACAGCTTGTGTGGCGCAAAGCCGGCGCGGATCAGGCGCCAGGCGATCATTCCGGTGATGCGGCTGACGTCGCGGAACGGCTTGAAATGGCTGGCGCGGCGGTCGTCGGCGTAGCGCGCCAGGATCGGCACCGACACCGTTGCGATGCCGCGGCGCGCGGCCTCGATCAGGATTTCGCTCTCGAACACGAAACCGCCGTGCGGCAGGCGCAGGGCCAGTTCCACCGCCGCGCGCGGATAGTAGCGCTGGCCGCTTTGCGAATCGGCCACGCGCGCGCCGCACGCCCACGACACCCAGAAATCGGCCTGCCGGTTGCCGAAGCGGTTCTTGCCGGGCGTCGCATCGCGGCCTTTCAGGCGCGCGCCGATGACGATGCGGTTCGGGAAATTCTTCGCCGCCGCGAGCAGGCGCGGCAGATCGGCCGCGCTGTGCTGACCGTCGCCATCCATCGTCAGCACGCCGTCGGCGCCGAGTTCCAGCGCGCGCCGGAAACCGTCCTGCAAGGCGCTGGCCTTGCCCTGCGGCGTGGCGTGGCGGATGCGTTCGACCGGCAGATCCGCGATCGCGGCGCCGGTGCCGTCGCTGGAACCGTCGTCCACAACGATCACTTTTCCACAATGCGCCAATGCGTCCTGCGCGACTGCGCGGATCGCGCGTTCCTCGTTCAGCGCCGGAATCACCACCATGGCGCCGGAGCGGGCTTCGAGTTCAGTCAAATCGAAATCTCCAAATTCAGCGACAGCGCCGGTCCCGCGGCCAGGTTCAAGCGACCCGGCTCGCGCCGTGCCAGCGCGGCCAGCAACGGCAGACTCGCCGCGGCGGGATTGCCCCGATGGCTAGCGTGCAGGAGCGGCGGCGTGGGCGCAAGCGGAGCCGCGCCGTCGTCCAGGCGCAGATGCAGACGCGCCAGCGCGCTTGCCGACCGCGGCGCCAGCACGAGCGCGACGGCGAATGCGCTGCGGCTTGCGATCACATCGCGCAGCGGTCCGCTGGCGGCGATGTCGTAGGCGACCAGCAACACCGGTTCGGATTCGCCCCCCGCGCGCACCGCCGCTTCGAGCAGGCCCGCGCCGAAGCTCGCCGCGCCGGCGCTGACCGCGGTCGAGGCGCGCATGCAACCGCTGGCGATGGTCCAGTAGCCGGCCGCTGCGTTGTGCACGGAATTGTGGAATTTGGTCGGCGACACCTCGAGCGGCGCGCGCGCCAACGTGGCGCACAGATAATCGTTGATCGCCAGATCGCCATACGCCGAAGCGAACACGTGTGCCAGCTCGCGCGGATCGCGCCGCGCCATGGCGCAAGCTTGCTGCGCGGCTTCCACGGCGATCAGCACGGACTCCGGCGCGCGGCGGCGCTCGCCGGCCGGCAGAATCGCCGCGGTCGGTCGCGTCGAATCGGCCGCTTGTTCCACATTGCCGCAAAGCATATTTCTCGCGGCGGACCAGTCCGGCAATTGCGGCGCCCAGACGCCGATGCCTTCGATGCCGATGTCCGGCGCGGCGCTCATGCCGCACCCGCCGCGAAGGCGAGGCAGCAGTTGTTGCCGCCGAAACCGAACGAGTTGGACAGCGCCACGCGCACGCGGCGTGGCGCGTTGTCGATGCGGATCTGCGGGCCACAGACCGGATCGAGCTCGCGCGCGTTCAAGGTGCCCGGAGCGAAGCCGCGCTCGATCGCGAGCAGCGCCGCCGCCGCCTCGACGATGCCGGCCGCGCCGAGCGCATGTCCGGTCCAGCCCTTGGTGGAACCGGCCAGCGTCGTCACCGGAAACCGGCGTGCGATCAGCGCCGCCTCCACCGCGTCGTTCTGCCGGCTCGCGGTGCCGTGCAGGTTGATGTAATCCACGTCCGCCGGCGCAAGTCCCGCGCGCGCGAGCGCCTCGTCCAACGCGCGTTCGGCGCCGAGTCCGCCCGGATGCGGCGCCGACATGTGATGCGCATCGGCGGATTCGCCAGTGCCGGCCAGACGCGGTGCGGATTTGTCGACTTGCATATCTTCCAGCAACGCGAAGCCGGCGCCCTCGCCCAGCGACAGCCCGGAGCGCGCCACGTCGAACGGCCGACACGGTTCGGCCGATACGAGTTCGAGCGCGTTGAAACCGCACAGTACGCTGCCGCACAAGGTATCCACACCGCCGACAATGGCCGCGTCGGCAAGCCCCGCGTGCAGCAGGCGCCGCGCGCTGGCGAAGACCTTGGCACTGGACGAACAGGCGGTGGAAATCGTCAGACACGGGCCGCGCGCACCCAGGGTCCGTTGCACGAATGCGGCGAGTGCGTGGGAGTTGTGCACACGGCTGCGCCGTTGTGTCGCGTCGAAGCGGCCGTCGGCATCCAGTTCGCGGTAGGCGCGCTCGGTTTCGCCGATGCTCGAAGTGGAGGTGCCGAGAATCAGCGCCACGCGCGCGGCGCCGTAGCGCTCGATCGCCGCCAGCGCGCGCTCGCGGAAACCATCCTGATTCAGACCCAGCCACGCCAGCCGGTGGTTGCGCGATTCCCACGCCGCCCAAGCCGGCGGCAGCGGCGCGTCCTCGATGCCGGCGACGCGCCCGATCCAGCAGGGCAGCGGCCATTGCGCCAAATCGTTTTCGCGCAGGCCGGATTTGCGCTCGGCGAGAGCGCGCGCGAACGCCTCGCGGCCGCGGCCGGCGGCGCAGGTGACGGTGTAAGCGGTGATGGCGAGCGGAACGGGACGATCGGACACGTGCGGGCGGAAAATTCGCAACGGGGCGAAAGTATAGCAATGCGCCCGCACGCGTTTGCTACCATTGCCGTGCGCCACTTCATCCACCGCCGCATGTCGCCTCCCACACACCTCGCCGAAGTCGCTACCTACCTGCACGATTTGCAGGACCGCATCTGTGCCGCGCTCGAAACGGCGGACGGCGGCGCGTGTTTCGCAGAGGATGCGTGGACGCGTCCGCACACGGGTGCGGAATTGCGCGGCGGCGGACGCACGCGCGTGCTGAAAGATGGGTCGGTGTTCGAGCAGGGCGGCGTGAATTTCTCGCAGGTGGAAGGCACGCGCCTGCCGCCGGCGGCGACCGCACAGCGCCCGCAACTCGCCGGCGCGGCATGGGCCGCACTGGGCGTGTCGCTGGTGCTGCATCCGCGCAATCCCTATGTGCCGACCACGCATTTGAATGTGCGCTGGTTCGAGGCGCGACCGGAAAATGCCGAACCGGTGTGGTGGTTCGGCGGCGGTTTCGATCTCACGCCGTTTTATCCGTTCGACGAAGATATCGTGCACTGGCACACGGTCGCGCGCGATTTGTGCGCGCCGTTCGGCGCGGACGTTTACGCGAAATACAAGAAATGGTGCGACGAGTATTTCTTGCTCAAACACCGCAACGAGACGCGCGGCGTCGGCGGCCTGTTCTTCGACGACCTGAACGCCTGGGACTTCGCGCGCTGCTTCGCCTTGCAGCGCGCGGTCGGCGACGGGTTTCTCGACGCCTATCTGCCGATCATGAAAAAGCGCAAAAATATACAATTCGGCGAACGCGAGCGCGAATTCCAGCTTTACCGGCGCGGCCGCTATGTCGAGTTCAATCTCGTCTACGACCGCGGCACCCTGTTCGGCCTGCAATCCGGCGGACGCGCCGAGTCGATATTGATGTCGCTGCCACCGCGTGTGCGTTTTGAATACGGCTATGCACCGCAGCCCGGTTCGCCGGAATCCCGATTGGCGGACTATCTGCAGCCGCGCGACTGGGTTTAGGTCCTCAGTTGTTGCTCCGTTCGCCCTGAGCGTAGCGACGCAGGCGCGAAGTCGAAGGGCTGCCATTCCCCAAAGGCTTGTGTTTCGACTTCGCGGAGCTTCGCCCCGCTACGCTCAACACGAACGGCTTTTGGTTTCATGCACTCCACACCGCATGGTTCGGGTCGAATTCCACTTCGCGGCGTTCCGCAGCGCGGATGCCGAAACCGCACATCGCGAGCGGGCCTTCGGCCATCGCTTCGAGACCGAACGCCTGCTCGATCTGCACCTCGTTGACGCCGGCGGTGACGAACGCGCCCAGGCCCAGTTCGGTTGCGGCCAGATACAGCGTCTGCGACAGATGCCCGGCATCGAGGATCACCGCGCGGTAGGCCTTGGCATGGTTGCGGTATTTCCAGAAATTGCGCGCGAAGCGTCCGGCCAGTGCGACCACCACGTGCGCTTGCGCAAAATACGGTTGCCCGCCGAGACAGGTCCTGGCCAGCGCTTCGAGTTCGGCCGCGTCCATTGCGCGGATCGGCTCCAGCGCATGCGCGGCCGGATGGTAGTGATACAGGCCGGACGCGATGCCGTCCACGCGCTGCACCAGCACGTAGGCTTCGACCGGATGCAGCCCGCCCGCCGACGGCGCGCCCTTTTTCAGCAGGAAAATGCCGGGCGCGTACTCGTCCACTGCGCGCGCACCGAACGCGCGATACATCGCCGCACTGAATTGCTCAAGCTCCAGATTGCGCGACATGTCGTAATTGCGGCAGGTCACGCGCCGCGCGAGCAGCTTGTCGAGTGAACTGTCGCCGACGGCAGGAAGCGGCAGCCGCTGCGACGCCGGCACGCGCTCGCGCACCGGCGCGGGCGAGGTGCCGAGACGTTCGAGAAAGGTCTGGTCGGTTTCCTCGCCGAAGCGGCGCTGTGCCTCCACGGTATCCACGTCGCGCCAGCGCGAGAAGCGGTGCGCGACCGCGTCCAGTCCGCGCCAGTGCGCTTCGCGCAAGGACTCGTCGGCCGCGCGCGCGGCGGCGTCGCAGTCGGTTTGGGCGATCAGCAATTGTTTTTCCAGCAGCGCTTGCAGGATTGCGCGCGGATGCGTGCGCGCCAGTTCGTCCAGCGCCGTCCACTGCGACGGCGACAGCGCGCCGAGCACGGCCATTTCTTCCGGCGACAGCGTGATCTCCTCGTCGCGATGCGGCGCCAGCGCGATCCACTCGACCACGGTGCGCAGGCCGGTGCCGCCGCTGGCGAGCAGGGACAGGTCGAAATCCAGCCGTTCGCGCGGTTCGATCATCAGGTGGGCGCAGCGGCGCACTTGCATGGCGGTTTCCTCGTTCGGAAGTGCGCGCAAGGGTAGGCAGCGCGCACCGATCTGGCAAGCCGCGCGCTCATCGTGTGTGCGATTTGTGACCACCGTCACTGAGCGCAGCGCGCAGGATGCTAGCGTGCCGCTCCCTCAGGGGATTATTTGATTGGAGTGCTTCATGGCTTACGCAAATCATGTCAGCAAATCGCAGATCATCGAACTGTTGGGCAAGCTCGCCGACGACGACGGCTACCGCATCCGCTTCCAGCGCGATCCGGACGCCGCGCTGACCGAACTGGATTTTCCGTCCGGTGGTTTCGCTGGTTTTGTCGGCAACTCGGTGCAAACCGGCATGCTGGCGGACAAGACCGTATTCGCGGCGGCGCGCCAGCGCATGGTCGACGAGATCGCCGGCGAATGCCTGTGCATGATCATTCCGAATTTCCGGCTGGATTATGGCGATCAGCACCGCCGCGGTGGCGCGGCGATGCGGTAATATCGGCGCACCTACCCGTCGGATTCTATGGTCCGATGGGTAGGCGGTATCCATTCCGCAATCAATGAATAGGGGGAAATATGGCTGGTCCGAATGTCAGCAAGGCGCAGATGCTCGATTTGCTTGGCCGTCTTGCGAGTGACGACGGTTTTCGCACGAACTTCGAGAAGAACCCGGCATCGGCTCTATCCCAGATCGGCCTGTCGGCGGATCAGGTCAAGATTTTTCTCGCCTATCATATCGTGACGGGAAAATTAGCAACCAAAGCCGAATTTGAAAGCGCACGCAAGCGAATTACCGGTCAAGATGACGCCGAATGCCTATGCATGATCGTTCCAGGCGTAAAGCTTGATTTCCGCGCTTATCGATAGCGCTATGCCTATTGTTTGTGCTGGAGTGCCTGCTTACGCGCGGCTATTGCCGGTGTCGTAATACTCGGCCAAGCTTGAGCAAATTCGCTTAAAGCCTCTGCCGATTCGGCCTGCCTTCCGAGATCGTGCAGCAATTCCGCGACGCGAAGCAGTGCGAGATCCGACTGCACGACGTTGTAGGCCATCATGAATTGATTCGCGCCGTACTCGGCATAGGCACGTCCCCGGTGTTGTGCCAACCAGCGGGCCTCAGTCAAGGCTTGCTCGCGTAAGCCCGCACTGGCGTATGCATCCATCAATGCCCGGTGCGTGAGAAACAATTCATTGCCATTCACAATTGGCTTCAAGCTTTCTATCGCCTGCTGTGGATGACCGTCGACGCGTGCCAACTCTGCCTCGACGATCGTCCGTAGGTTGTTCAGTGGCGTCTCTCCACTTGCCTCGGTAGACGGACCCAAACTCGACAACAATTGAGTGGCGCGTCTTGCATCACCGTTGTGTGCCATCAAATAAATGGTGAACAACCTGCGAAATAATGCTTGATTTGCATCAATGCCATTATCGGTTTTCAGCTTTTCAATATCTTGTACGTAGGTATTGAGCTTGCCGAAATCATATTGACCGAACTCACTTTCCAGCCCGAGCGCTATTCCGTGTAAGTACTGTTGGTCAAATGCCCCATGCTTTTCTGTCTCACTAGCGACATTGGTCAACTGAGTCTTCGCATCGTGCCAACGCCCTTGATCAACAGTCAAAGCGATTCGGATAACTTCGGTGGAGAGGTCGTCGCTCGGTATTCCAGATGCTTTGTTCTTTCCTAGAGTTTGTAGAGCACGGTCGAATCGACGTTGCGCAGCATCGAGCAACGCCGCATAGTTGGTTCGAGTCACACCAGCATCGAACGCGCGCTGAAATTGCGCTGCCGCATCCGCATAGCGTTCTTGTGCGAGATAAAGAATTCCCAACAAATATTCGCCTGCGGATGCGTTCGGATTTTGTGGCGCGACGTTCAGCTTCGCGGCTGTAATTGCATCTAGATAATGATTGTCACACCAAGCGTAATACGAATACGGGCCATTCGCCGGGTAGAAGTCGGGATACAACGCGGTTAGCGATTTCCATTTGTGCAACGCCGTTCCCGGCGACGTCAGCGTGCTGCGCCAGGCATCGACGAGCAGGCTGTCGCGGGCCGACAAACGATTCGGCGTAGCTGCCGCCAGCTCTATCTGCTTGAGCGTATCGGAATTCTGATTAGCGTTTATCCATATTCGCCCAATTACCAGATGCGCGGTAGCAAACTGCGGATCGAGTCGCACCGCATCCCGATAGAACGCCAGCGCATCCTTCATGTTGCCGGTGAAATACGCGCGCTGGCCCAGCGAGTAGGCGCGCAGCGCGTCGAGGTTGGCCGTGGCCACCTGTTCCAGCGGCTTGTTGGTTTCCGATACCGCGACCAGCGCTTCGCCCAAACGCAGGCGCAGCTTGCGGTCGATCGCATCGATGGTCGGCAGCACCGAATTCAGGCCATGGCCGTCGGCCGATTCGGTGTAGACCGTGGCCTGCGTGTGCGGGTCGATCACCTCGGCGGTGACGCGCACATGGCCGCCGACTTCGGCGACGGTGGGCAGGATCAGGGCCCGGGCGCCGTCGCGGATCGCCACTTCGCTGCCGACGGCGCGGTCGACGTGGGTGTGCGCCGGATCGCGCTGCATCAGGGCCAGGGTATCGCGCACTTTCAGATCCGACATCACGTTGACGTAGCGCGACTGTTCCAATCCGAGACGAAAGGCGGTTTCCAGCGAACCGTCGAGGACGATTTCGCCGGTGAGGTTGTGCAGATCGCCGATCACCACCCAATCGCGATCAGCGAAGGCGATAGCCGGCGGGCTGCGCAGCCACAGATACGCCGGAACAGCGATGGCGGCGACGAGCGCGGCGGCTTCCACGGCGAGCATGCCGGGGCGCCGCCACCACGGTACTTCGCGGTGCGCCTTGCCGGTCCAGGCCGGACGCTTGAGCGGTGCGATGTTCTTTTCGCCGACCTCGTACACGCGCATCGCCTCGGCCACGCCCTTGAAAAGATAGCGGCCGTGCATCTTCCACTGCGGCGGCGCGCGCTGGGCGACGAGTTCGCTTTGCGAGCGCTGCGCCAGCGTGCAGGCGATGGCCGACAACAGGATCTGGCCGGGCAGGGCCAGGCTCATCAGCCGCGCCGCCACGGATTTGGCCAGGCCTTCCACTTCCACGGGTTTCGCGCCGCGGGCGATGTCGTCGGGCGTGTTTTCCCACAGCAACACGTCGCCGACGTGGATGCCGATGCGTGCCGACAGTGGCAGGGATTCGGCTTGGGCCAGTTCGCGCAGGCCACGCTGGTAGTCGAGCGCGAACGCAACCGCCTGCACCGGACGCTCGAACAGCAGCAGGAAACCGTCGGACTTGTCGATCTCGCGGCCGCGATGGCGATAGACGAGGTCGCGGGCGAGGCGGTCGAGGCGCTGCGCGAGTCCGGCGCTTCCGGCGTCACCGAGGCGTTGCGTCAGTTGCGCGCTGTCGGCCAGATCGCACACAACCACCGTGCGCAGCAGCGGCGCCAGCGCCGAGGGCGCGGAAAACTGCGGTTGTGCTTCGGCCACTGCGTTCATGTGTCGGCGCTGCGCGCGGCCGGACCGCCGCCGCGGGCGTCCGATTGTGCGCCAAAAGGCAAAGTGGCGCCAGTTTCGTGGCTAATCGCTGGGGCTGATGCACCAGGCATTGCCACCCTGCCCCTTGGCCCGATACAGCGCGCGGTCAGCACGGCTGTACCACACCGACCAGTCGGCGTTGTCGGCGCACAGGCCGGCGCCGATGCTGATCGATGCGCTCAGGTTTTCCAGCGGCTCGGCGAAATGCAGCGCACGGATGCCGGAAACGATGCGCGCGGCGAGGGCTTCGAGTTCGGCGCCGTCGGCGAGCTGGGCAAGCAGGGCGAATTCGTCGCCGCCGATGCGGCAGGGCAGATCGCAGGCCGCGGCGACGCGGCTGACTTCGGAGGCGACGGCACACAGTACCTGATCGCCGGCAAGATGGCCGAATTCGTCGTTGATCTGCTTGAAGCGGTCCAGATCGATCAACAGCAGCGCGAGCTGCGTGTTGGCGACGCGGAACTGCGCCAGATGCTCGAGGTGCTCGTACAGACCGCGACGATTGACCAGACCGGTCAGTTCGTCGGTGCGCACCAGGCGGTTGGCAGTGGAAAGCTGGCTCTGCGTCTGCCGCAGCGAATCGAGCGTGACCAGCAGATCCTCGTTGCGCCGCTTCAGGCTCGCGATCAATTGCTGCTCACTGGCCACGAGGTAGGCGAACGAGCGGCGCATGAACTGGGCGAGCAGGGCCGGTTCGTTTTCAAGCAGGAAGTCGAACGCCGGATAGTCGACCACGCGCAAGCCGCAAGCGCTGTGCGCGACCGCGCCGGCCACGCGCGCATGATTGCCGATGAACAGCGCGAGTTCGCCGAAGTATTCGCGCGGCCCGAGCAGCTTGCTCGGCAGACCGTCGCCGAAATCCAG
This sequence comes from Lysobacteraceae bacterium, assembly GCA_018969845.1. Classification (GTDB taxonomy): domain Bacteria; phylum Pseudomonadota; class Gammaproteobacteria; order Xanthomonadales; family Rhodanobacteraceae; genus Rudaea. The sequence goes on from JAGWXP010000003.1 coordinate 25,077, forward strand.
GCGCACCTGCCCGCTTTCGATCACGAACATGTTCTGGCCGATTTCGCCCTTGCGAAACAAGACTTCGCCCACAGCACAACGGCGCGCGGGTCCGGCGCCGCGCAACATGACGAATTCGGCGTCGGACAACTGTCGCGGCATATGCGCCGCCTGCACGCGCGGCGCCAGATTCACCGGCGCGACTTCGGCACCCGCAGCGACATCGGATGGTACGGTGGACACGCCCCTTGGCCCCCTCGCCCTGAACCCGGCGCATGGTAGCGCAGTCGGCTCAAATGCACATCCGATACGGATATGCGGGTGCAGCGGGGCGACGAGCGGGAGCATCCCGGCCGCAACCGCGCGCGCGAGGAGTAAAGCGTTTGACCTTCGCGCCAGCGGGGGAGGTTGGGGGTGAGGATAGCGATGGATTCGAAGGTCCGCTTTGGTATTCCACCCTCACCCGGTGCTTTGGCGCCGGCCTCTCCCGCCAGCGCGAGAGACGAGAAATTCAGGCAGCGGCTCTTTTCTCGGGGTGGAACTGCGCTTCCTCGGTCGAACCCTTCAGCGCCACGGTGCTGGCATTGCTGCCCTGGATCGTCTGCGTCACCGCGTCGAAATAGCCGGTGCCGACTTCGCGCTGATGCTTGACCGCGGTGAAGCCCAGGTTCGCAGCGGCGAATTCGGCTTCCTGCAATTCGACGAATGCACTCATCTGCCGGCGCGCATAGCCGTGGGCGAGATTGAACATCGAGTAGTTGAGCGCATGAAAGCCGGCGAGGGTGATGAACTGGAACTTGTAGCCCATCGCCGCGAGTTCGCGCTGGAACTTCGCGATCGTGACGTCGTCGAGATTCTTCTTCCAATTGAACGAAGGCGAGCAGTTGTAGGCGAGCAGCTTGCGCGGATATTTCGCGTGCACTCCTTCCGCGAAGGCGCGCGCGAATTTCAGGTCGGGCTTGCCGGTTTCGCACCAGACCAGGTCCGCGTACGGCGCGTAGGCGATGCCGCGCGAGACTGCCTGTTCTAATCCGTTGCGCGTCTTGTAGAAACCTTCCGCAGTGCGCTCGCCGGTGGTGAACGGCTTGTCGTTGGCGTCGATGTCGGAAGTCAGCAGGTCGGCCGCCTCGGCATCGGTGCGGGCGACGAGCAGGGTGGGCACGCCCATCACGTCGGCGGCGAGGCGCGCGGCGGCGAGCTTGTCCACGGCCTCGCGCGTGGGCACCAGCACCTTGCCGCCCATGTGGCCGCACTTCTTCACGCTGGCGAGCTGATCCTCGAAATGCACGCCCGCCGCACCGGCCTCGATCATCGCCTTCATCAGCTCGAACGCGTTGAGCACGCCGCCGAAGCCGGCCTCGGCATCGGCGACGATGGGTTGCAGAAAGTCGATGCCGTCGTCGCCCTCGGCATGGTGCAACTGGTCGGCGCGCAGCAGCGCATTGTTGATGCGACGCACGACCGCCGGCACCGAGTCGGCCGGATACAGGGATTGATCCGGATACATCTGCCCGGCCAGGTTCGCGTCCGCCGCGACCTGCCAGCCGGACAGATAAATCGCCTTCAATCCGGCCTTGACCTGCTGCATGGCCTGGTTGCCGGTGAGCGCGCCGAGCGCGTTGACAAAATCCTCGCCGTGCAGGGACTTCCACAATTTCTCGGCGCCCAGCCGCGCCAGCGAGTGCTCGACCGGCACGGTGCCGCGCAGACGCACGACGTCCTCGGCCGAATACTGGCGCGTCACGCCGTTCCAGCGCGGATTGTTCTGCCAGTCGATCTTGAGTTGTTCGGCGGTCGGAAGTGTGGTTTTCATGGCGATCCTCGAAAGTGGAAAAGTGGAATTGTGGAATTCAGGCAAGTTGCGCGTAGGCGGGCAGGGTCAGGAAATCGGCGAGTTCGTTCGCATGGGTCAGTTCACCGAGCAGGGATGCGGCTTGCGCGATCTGCGTCTGGCCCGGCAAGCCGCTTGCCGGCAGACGCTCGTGCACGTGCAGCAGGGCGGCATCGAACACGGCGAAATCGATTCGCGTGCCGTCGTCGAGCGCACAGGGTCCGGCATGCAGCCACTGCCACAACTGCGCACGCGCGATCTCGGCGGTGGCGGCGTCTTCCATCAGATGATGGATCGGCACGCAGCCCTGGCCGTCGAACCATGCGGCCATATAACGCACGCAGACGTCGATGTTGTTGAGGAAACCCGCGCGCGTGATCGTGCCGTTGCAGATCGCGATCAGATCGTCGCGTGTTACGCGTATGTCGGCGCGCGCGATGTGCATCTGGTTCGATGTCGGCATATGCGCATCGAAGATTTGGCGCGCGACGGGAATGAGTCCCGGATGCGCGACCCAGGTGCCGTCGTGCCCGGACATGACCTCGCGCAGTTTGTCCGCGCGCACGCGCGCCAGGGCCGCCTCGTTCGCGTCCGCATCGTCATTGATCGGAATTTGCGCGGCCATGCCGCCCATCGCCAACGCGCCGCGGCGGTGGCAGGTCTGGATGAGGAGTTCCGAATAGGCTTTCAGGAACGGCACCGTCATCGCGACCTGACCGCGTTCGGGCAGCACCCGATCGGGGTGGCGACGAAAGGTCTTGATGTACGAAAAGATGTAGTCCCAGCGCCCGCAGTTCAGGCCCACGCAGCGCCGGCGCAATGCGTGCAGGATTTCGTGCATCTCGAACACGGCGGGCAGCGTTTCGATCAGCACCGTCGCCTTGATCGCGCCGCGCGGCAGTTGCAGCCCGCTTTCGGCAAACTCGATGACTTCGTCCCACAGCGCCGCTTCACGATGGCTTTGCAACTTCGGCAGGTACAGATACGGCCCGCGCCCGTCGTCGTGCAACGTTTTCGCATTGTGGAAAATGTACAGGCCGACATCGAACAGCGCGCCGCTCATCAGTTCGCCGTCCACACACGCGTGCTTTTCCGGCAAGTGCCAGCCGCGCGGGCGTACCATCAGGATGGCCGGATCGGGACCAAGCCGGTACTCGCGGCCGTCGGCGGAGCGATGCTCGATCGTGCCGGCGACGGCATCGCACAGATTGATCTGACCTTCGATCAGGTTGTCCCAGGTGGGAGCCGTGGAGTCCTCGAAGTCGGCCATGAACACGTTCGCGCCGGAATTGAGCGCGTTGATGATCATCTTGCGCTCGACCGGGCCGGTGATCTCGACGCGACGGTCGCGCAGGAGTTCGGGGATTTCGGCGACCGTCCAGTCGCTTTCCCGGAGAAGCCGCGTCTCGGGCAGGAAGTCCGGCAACTCACCGGCATCGAAACGCGCCTGCCGCGCCACACGCTCTTGCAGCAGGGCGCGACGGCGGGCGTCGAAGCGGCGGTGCAGTTCAGCCAGAAACGCCAGGGCGGCCGGCGTCAGGATGTCGGCGTATCCAGGCCGGCAGGAACCGGCGATTTCGACCCCGGAGTGATCCAGGTATTGCGCTGCGACGGACATGACTGCCTTACGTTGTTGCGTGGCAGCAGATTAGACATGCGAAATGTGATTTGACAACATGAATGTTTCAATCTATATATTTGATATTGTCAAATATCATGTATCTATCTGAATACAATGAACTCGAAGCCGAACAATCGTATGAATTCCGGACTAACGGGATCGCGAAAGCGGCGCGGCGCGGCAAAACCGCCCGCCGGTGGCACCGCCGTCCGCCATTACTACAAGGGCAACAGGCTCAAGCAATTGCGCGCGTTCTGTTACGCGGTCAAGTTCGGCACCGTGGCGCGAGCGGCCGAGGCGTTGTTTCTGTCGGCTTCGTCGGCCAGCCTGCAATTGTCGGCGCTGGAGAAGGAACTCGGCGCGCGCCTGCTCGAGCGCACGCGTCCGCGCCTGGCGCTGACGCGTGAAGGCCAGATGCTGTACGACCTGGCACGTCCGCTGATCGAAGGCATGGAATCGCTGGATCAGCAATTTCGCACACAGCGTCAGGGTCTGGATGCGGGCGACGTGACGGTCGCGGCAGGCGCATCGACCATCCAGTATTTGCTACCGGACCTGGTGCGCGCGTTTCGCGAGCGCATGCCGCACGTGCGTCTGCAACTGGCCAATGTCACCGGCAAGGATGGGCTCGCGCTATTGCGCTCGGATCAGGTGGATTTTGCCTTCGGCTCGATGCTCGACGTGCCGCATGACCTGTCCTACGAGCCGGTGCACTGGTTCGATCCGATGCTGATCCTGCCGACGGATCATCCGCTGGCATCGAAGGAAAACATCGCCCTCGGCGATTTGTCGCCTTACGGGCTGATCCTGCCGCCGCAACGCCTGACCACGTATCGGCTGGTCGAGCTTGTCTTCCAGCAGGCACGCGTGCCGTATCGCGTGGCGATCGAAGTCGGCGGCTGGGAGGTGATCAAGCAATACGTGGCCATGGGGCTGGGCATTTCCATCGTCACCGGCATCTGCATCGCGCCGGAAGATCACCAGCGCCTTGCCGTGCGCAACATGCGCGGCTTCTTTCCACAGCGCAGTTACGGCGTGGTGATACGCAAAGGCAAGTATCTGTCGCCGCAGGCGCGCGCGTTCGTGGATCTGATCAAGCCCGGATTGTTCGCGCGCCGTGATTATTACGAGTCGGGGCACTCCGAACGCTAAACCGTCCCGCGATTCTTGCCCATCCACGGCCGATAGAACTCGCGGATGCGCGCCATGTCCGCGTCCAAATCGTCGCTCGGATAAATCAACTGGCCGAAGCCGATGGTTTTTTCCGGATAATGGAAATACACCGGCAGGATCGGCACGTTTGCCGCACGCGCGATGCGCCAGAATCCACTTTTCCACTCTTTTACTTTCTTGCGCGTGCCCTCCGGCGCGATCGCCAGCCACAAGCGCTCGTTCGCGGCGAACAGTTCGGCCATCTCGCGGACCACGTTCTGCGCATGCCTGCGGTCGATGGGGATGCCGCCGAAACCGCGCAGGACCGGGCCGAGCGGCCAGAAGAACGCCTCGCGCTTGCCGATGAAACGCACATCCAGACGCAGGCCGAGCTTGACCAGCAGACCCCAGATCACGTCCCAGTTACTCGAATGCGGCGCGGCGATGGCGACGAGTTTGGGCATGTCGGGCGGTTCGCCGGCCACGCGCCAGCCGCTGCGCAGGTACAGGTAACGGCACAACGCGCCCGTCAACGACGGCGCGTACTGCGGCATCTGCGGCGGCGCCTGCGGAAAAGCCGGCGCGCTCATTCGCGATCCCACGTCTTGCCGCGCGTGCGCTTGTGCAGTGCGCGTTTCTTCTTCGACGCGATACGCCGTTCTTTTGACGCACGCGTCGGCTTTGTCGCCACGCGCCGCGCGGGCACATGCAGCGCGGCGCGCAGGATGTCGCCCAGGCGTGTGCGCGCATCCTCGCGATTCTTGCCCTGATCGCGGAAGCGGTTGGCCTGGATCACCAGCACACCATCCGAGGTAAGCCGCCGATCGCGGCGCGCGAGCAGGCGCGCGCGCACGGCTTCCGGCAGCGATGGCGAATGCGCCACGTCGAAACGCAGTTCCACCGCGCTCGCCACCTTGTTCACGTTCTGGCCGCCGGGGCCGGAGGCACGCACGAAGGATTCGGAAAGCTCCGAATCCGGGATGCGCAGCGACGCCGAAACATCGAGCATTGCTAGTCCCTGAAATTCTCGTATTGCAACGGCATCTTGATATCCGTCGCCGCACGCAACAGCGCCATCGCGGTTTGCAGATCGTCGCGCTTCTTGCCGCTCACGCGCAGCTTGTCGCCCTGGATCTGCGCCTCGACCTTGAGCTTGGCGTCCTTGATGCGCTTGACGATGTCCTTGGCCAGCGGCTGGTCGATGCCCTGCTTGAGCGTCACTTTCTGCCGTGCCGTGGACAGATTGATTTCCGCATCGGCGATCTCGGCGCTGCGGATATCGATATGCCGGCTGGCGAGGCGTTGCTTCAGGATTTCCAGCATTTGCTTGAGCTGGAACTCGGCCTGCGCCTTGAGCACGACGGTGCTCTCACCCTCGCGCTCGAACTCGGCGCCAGTGCCCTTGAAGTCGAAGCGATTGGACAGCTCGCGCGTTGCCTGATCCACCGCATTGGTCAGCTCGTGCAGATCAAGTTTGGAAACGATGTCGAACGATGGCATGGCCTTCTCCGGATGCCTGCGATTCTAACCTGCCCTCCGCCACGCGACCCCAAACGCCGTGGCGCTCAGCGCCAGCGCGACCCACGCGGATGCCGGCACATGCAGCCATTGCGGGACATGGGTGTCGAACGCATACAACAACACTGCGCTTAGCAGCGCAACGCCACCAATCGGCAGGACGGCGAGCTGGCGGCGTTGTGCGCGCGCGAGGCGTTCGCGCTGTACGGCTTCCGCCGTGCGCGCGGCATCGAAATCCCCCGCGGCGGCTTTTTTCAGGAAGGTGTGCACGAGCTGGGGCATCTCGGGTGCAGCGGCGATCCATTCGGGCAAGCGCTCGCGAATCTTTCGCAGGATGCGGCGCGGGCTATGCCGTTCGCGCAGGATGCCCGCAAGCACGGGCTTGGCGGTTGCCCAGATGTCGATCTGCGGATGCAGCGCTCGGCCAATGCCTTCGATGTTGAGCAGGGTCTTCTGCAGCAGGATCAGTTGCGGCTGCAGGGTGAGTTGGTAGCGGCGCGCCACGGAAAAGAGTTTCGCCACGACTTCGGCAAGGGAGATTTCCGCAAGCGGCCGCGTGAAGTAGGGCTCGCATACGGTACGCACGGCGGCTTCGAGTTCGTCCACGCGCGCACTGGCCGGAATCCAGCCGGCGGCAATGTGCAACTGCGCGATGCGCCGGTAGTCGCGTTCGAACATCGCCATGAAATTCTCGGCGAGCCAGTACTGGTCGCGCTCGGGCAGCGAGCCCATGATGCCGAAGTCGAGCGCGATGAAACGCGGATTCTCGCGGCGCGTGGCATCCACCCAGATGTTGCCGGGGTGCGCGTCGGCATGGAAGAAATTGTCGCGGAACACCTGGGTGTAGAACAGGCGCACGCCCTTCTCGGCAAGCGCGACGCGGTCGATGCCGGCGGCGTCGAGCGCAGCCAGATCGTCCACCGCGATGCCGCGCACGCGTTCGAGCGTGAGCACCGATTCGGCACTGTGCGACCAGAACACCTCGGGCACGACAAGATCGTCGCCGGCGGCGAAATTGCGCCGCAGCAGCGAGGCGTTCGCGCCTTCGCGCTGCAGGTCGAGTTCGTTGGTGAGCGTGGTTTCAATCTCGGCGACGATGTCGCGCGGGCGGATCTTGTCCGCGGCCGGATGCCAGCGATGCGCGAGTTCGCCGAGCGCACGCAGCAGGGCGATGTCGGCGGCGATTTTTTCGTGAATGCGCGGGCGCAACACCTTGACCACGACGTCGCCACCATCCGGCAATTGCGCCGCATGGACTTGCGCGATGGACGCCGAGGCGAGCGGGGTTTCGTCGAAGGATTTAAACAATGCCACCACCGGCGCGCCGAGCGCGGCCTCGATCATCGCGCGCGCGACGCTGCCGGGAAACGGCGGCACGCGATCCTGCAACAGCGCCAGTTCGTCGGCGACGTCGGCAGGCAGCAAATCGCGGCGCGTGGACAGAATCTGCCCGGCCTTGACGAAGATCGGCCCGAGTTCGATCAGCGCCTCGCGCAGGCGCGCACCGCACGGAAGTTGCGCAATGCCCTTGCGCGGACGCGGCAGCAGCGGCCGCAACCAGCGCAGCGGGCGGAACAGGTGCGCGCCTTCGACAAGGTCGTCCAGGCGATAGCGCGCCAGGGTGGCGGCGATGCGCATCAGGCGCGGGACTTGCCGGAGCGGTGTCAACCGCCGTCTCCGCGGGAAGTGACGCGGTCGATGCGTGCGGCCAGCCGGTCGGCGCGCTCGCGCAAGGTATCCACGTCGTCGAGGAATGACTCCATTTCGGCGGGCGCGACCAGATCGCGGCTTTCCTCGCGCAGGAATTCCGCCGTATCCTGCGCCAGCGTCTGCGCGGATTCGCGTGCATAGGCGAAAGCGCCACGCAGCGCACGCGCCAAAGCGACGCCGAGCACGTCGCCGAAAGTCTTGGCGAACGCTTCCTCGAAATCCGGGCGGAATTGGCGTGCGGCCTTTTCCAGCGTGCGCGCCAGTTGCGCGTCACCGGAAATCTCCACCTTGCCCGGCGGCAGCGGAGCATCCTCGCCGCGGCGCAGCGCGAAGGCGAGCAGGCTGGCCGGTGCTGCGCGCACGTTCAAATCAGGCGCCGATTCCCAATGCGGGCCGACGCATAGCCTGCCGTCGCGCACAGCGATGGCGAGCGCCAGATTCATGCCGCGCAGTTCCACGCCAATGCGCCGGCCTTCCAGCGCGGCAAGGTTCGCAGCGAATTCCGGATCGAGCGCCAGCGCGCGGTTGAGCGCGCCTTCGAGCGCGGTGCCGAGGCGGGCAAGCAGGGGATCGGGTTGACGTGCGGTGTCGGCCACACCGCGATTCTAGCGTCAATTGCAGGTCATTCCTTCAGCCGCGCCTGTGCAGGCGCTCGCGCGTGAGATGCTGCGTCAGCCGCGCCATGCCTTCGGCAAGACTCACGCGCGGGGCGTAGCCGAGGTCACGGCGCGCGGCGGAGATATCGAACCACAACGCCGTGGACATGCGGTCCACCGCGAAGCGCGTCAGCGGCGGCGCCTTCTGGATACGCAAGGCGCCGTACACGCTCTCGAACGCGCGCGCCAGAAACCGGGCGAGGCCGAGCGGGATGCGCCGCGTTTCCGGCGGGAACCCACCCGCATTGAGCCAACGGTTGATCAGGTCTTCGTTGAACACCGGCTCGCCCTGACTGATGAAATACTTCTTGCCGGCGATCGCCGAACCGACGCTGAGTTTTTCCAGCGCCAGCACATGCGCCTCGGCGGCATTGTCGATATAAACGGTGTCGATCTTCTTCGGCGTCTTGCCGATGAAGCGCAGACGTCCGGCGCGCGCGCGCGCGAGGATGGCCGGCAGGAAAACGGGATCGTCCGGTCCCCAGACGATCTGCGGACGCAGCACTACGGTGGCCAGTTGCGGCGAATTCGCCGCCAGCACGCGCTGTTCGGCCAGGGCCTTGGTCTGCGCATAGGCGTTCATGAACGGCCGCGCGTAGGGCGCGGATTCGGTTATTCCTTCCTGGTCGGTGCCGTTCTGCACCACGCTCGGGCTCGAGGTGAACACCAGCCGGCCGATCTCGTTCAACTCGCAGGCGGCGAGCACGTTGTCGGTGCCGCGCACGTTGGTTTCGTAGAAATCCTCGAGTGCGCCCCACGGCGCAACCTTGGCCGCGCAATGCACGATCGCGTCGACGCCGCGGCTCGCGTCGATCACCAGATCCATGCTGGCGATATCGCCGCTGCGCTGCTCGACTTTGAGTTCGTCCAGCGCCGGATGCCGGCTGCGGCTGAACGCACGCACGGCATGGCCAGCCGCCGCGAGCTGCTTGCAGATCGCGTGGCCGAGAAAGCCCCCTCCCCCCGTCACTAGAACTTTCATGTGCGGAATTGTAACCATTCCCGCTTTGCATTGGCGTGATCGGGATCGCAGCACGCTAAACTGGCCGCAGCAAGGAGTCGAATCATGAAGCGCATACTTGTTACCGGCACCAATCGCGGCCTCGGTCTTGAATTCGTCCGTCAACTGCTGGCTCGCGGCGACCGTGTCATCGCCTGCTGCCGCCATCCGGGCAAGGCGCTGGCACTGACCGAACTCGCCGCCGCACATCCGGGCCATCTGCATGTGCTGCCACTGGATCTGGCCAGCGAGCGATCCATCGCCGAAGCCGTGCGCGAAACCGCCGCGCTCACCGCTGCGCTGGACGTGCTGATCAACAATGCCGGCATGCTGGTCTCCAACGAGCGTTTCGGCGCGATTGCGCACAAATCGCTCGTCGACAGTTTCACCGCGAATGCGGCCGGCCCGCTTCTGCTGGCTCAGGCACTGTGTCCGTTGCTGGAAAAATCAGCGCACGCCAAAGTGATGAATATCTCCTCGCGGTTGGGCTCGCAGTCATTCGTCACCGGCTTCGGCACGCCGAGCTATGCAATGAGCAAGGCCGCGCTGAACATGGCTACGCGACAGCTCGCCGCCGTCTTGACGCCGCGCGGCATCACCGTGTTCTGCGTCAGTCCCGGCTGGGTCAGCACGGATATGGGCGGCGCCAATGCGCCTGTCACGCCCCAGGATTCCGTCGCCGGATTGCTCACGGTGCTGGATGCGGCGACCACGCACGATGCCGGGCGGTTCGTCGATTACAAAGGCGCGGAGATTGGCTGGTGAGCAGGCACGCGCACTGACGCATCATCCATCAAAAACTCCAGCACGCGCCGGTTGAACTCCTCGATCGCATCGAAAGGCGTGCCGTGACGCGAGCCATTCATCACGACGAATTGCATGTATTGAAAGTGCGCGGCTTCGGCGCGCTTTTCTTGCAATGCCGTGTAGTCGAATTCCGCGGCAAGGATCAACACCGGGCAGGCGATCGTGTGGATGCGATCCAGAGCGCTCCAGCCGATCAGGGCATGGATGGTGGCGAGGTAGGCCGTTTTCGGATTCGCGCCGACCACATCGATCACGCGTTGGCGCTTGGGCGCCTGATCCTCATGCGGAAACAGGCGATTGGCGATGAGCCCGGCGGTGCGGCGCAGGCCGAGAACATGCACCATCGCGACCTGCAGGCGCGCTTCCAGCCATTTGCGCGGCGTGTCGGTGCGGTAATTCGCGAGCGCGTTGCACAGCACGAGGCGTCGCACGCGCACCGGCTGCGCCAGCGCCATTTCCTGCGCGACCGCGCCGCCCAGAGAGAAGCCGAGTATATTTGTGGACTCGACGCCGAGCGCATCGAGCAGCGCCCACAAATCCGCCGCGAATTGGCCGATCGAATACGGCCCCGGCGGTTTGGCGCTGCGGCCGGCGCCGCGCAGGTCGGGCAGGATGAGCGTGAAGTGCCGGGCGAAATCCTCGCGCTGGAAGGCCCAGTCGTCGCCGCTGGAACCCAGGCCGTGGATCATCAGCAACGGCGGGCCGCCGCCCTCGCGTTCGTAGTAAATTGACGTGCCGTTGACCTGGACGGTGGGCATACTCGTTCGATGAACAGAATCCGGATGGGAAAAAGTATAGCCGCCGTCCTGCTCGCATTCGGCGTTTTTCCCGCTCTCGCCGCCGCGGTCTGGACCGGCAGCGCCTATCTCGCCGACGGCGGCGCGCTGGCCTACCGCGAAACGCATTACCTGCTCGATGGCGACCGTTTCGTGGTCTACACGTGTCCGGACGGAAAACCCTTCGCGCGCAAGACGATCCACGACGCCGGTGACGCGCAGGCGCCGGATTTCGACATGCAGGATGCGCGCTGGGGTTACCGCGAAGGCGTGCGCGGCCGCGACGGTGCGCGCACGATCTACGTGCAGCGCGCGCCGGATCACGCCGAAAAATCCGCGCCGCTGATCTTGCCTGTTGACGGCGTAATCGACGCCGGTTTCGACACCTATGTGCATCGGCATTGGGATGCGCTGGCGCGCGGCAACACCTTGCGTTTCGATTTTCTGGTGCCGAGCAAGCGGGCGTTCTATGCGTTCGACTTGCGCAGGATCGACGCCGCCAGCGACGCGTCGCACCTGACCCTGCGCTTGGCGCTGGGCGCCTGGTACGCATTTCTGGCGCCGCATATCGACGTTACCTACGATCGGCACACCCGACGTCTGCTGCGCTTCGCCGGCATGTCGAACGTGCGCGACGCGAAACTGAAGAACCTCGATGTGCGCATCGAATTTCCGCAGGCGCCGGTTTCGGCAACGGCGGAACAGGTCGACGCAGCACGTAACGCACCACTCGCCAAATCCTGCTCCGCGCAAGAATAGTTGACGAACCTGTGAAGAACCGTAACGAGTGAAGACAGATCGCGCGTCGCCAGCGCGCAGAAACCGGAGCATACTTTGGCGTATGTGAGGATTTCGAGCACTGCCGACGCGCGAGGTGTCGAGCGCAGTAGGTTATTCAGAGGTTCCTGGATGCTGCACGTCGTCCTGTATCAACCGGAAATCCCGCCGAACACCGGCAACGCCATCCGCCTGTGCGCCAATTCCGGTGCGCGATTGCACCTGATCCGTCCGCTCGGCTTCGATCTGGACCACGCCAAGCTGCGTCGCGCGGGCCTGGATTACCACGAGTTCGCCGCGGTTGCCGTGCATGATTCGCTCGAAGCCTTCACGGCGGACGTGCGCCCGGCGCGCCTGTTCGCGCTGTCCACGCGCGGTCGGCATTTGTATACGAAGGTACAGTTCGGCGCGGACGACGCGGTGCTGTTCGGCCCGGAAACGCGCGGCCTGCCGCAAGCCATGCTCGACGCGCTGCCGCCGGAGCAACGTCTGCGCCTGCCGATGCGGCCGGACAATCGCAGTCTGAATTTGTCCAACGCGGTCGCCGTGGTCGTCTACGAGGCTTGGCGGCAGCAGGGTTTTGCTGGCGCGGCGACGCCAGACTGATCGGCATCCGGTCCGGCCGAATGCGACACGCGTGGTCGCCTCTCCCGCTGGCGGGAGGGGGATGCACAAAATCCGGCGTCGATCAGAAACCCAGATCGACAACAATATGTGCCGCGGCGCGATTCGCCTTTGCGCGCGCGGCTTCGATGCTCGCATCGCGCGCCAGCGTCACCGCCATGCGCCGGTGGCCATCAACCTCGGGTTTTCCGAACAGGCGCAGCATGGTGTCCGCTTCCCCCAATGCCTCATGCACGCCGCGATAGCGCGGCCGACCGCCCTTGCCATGGCAGAGCACCGCCGTGGATGCCGAGGGCCCGAGCTGACGGATCGCCGGAATCGGCAAACCGAGAATCGCGCGAGCATGCAGGGCGAATTCGGACAGATCCTGCGAGATCAGCGTGACCAGACCGGTGTCGTGCGGACGCGGGCTGACCTCGGAGAAAATCACGGCGTCGCCTTTGACGAAGAACTCGACCCCGAACACGCCGCGCCCGCCGAGCGCGTCGGTAATGGCGCGCGCCTGCCGCTGCGCCTCGGCCAATGCCACGTCGCTCATTGCCTGGGGCTGCCAGGATTCGCGGTAATCGCCGGCCTCCTGACGATGTCCGATCGGCGCGCAGAACGCGGTGCCGCCGGCGTGGCGCACGGTGAGTTGTGTGATCTCATAATCGAAATCGACGAAACCTTCGACGATGCAGCGGCCGCGGCCCGCACGCCCGCCGGATTGCGCATGCGCCCACGCCGCGTCGGCCGCGTCGGCCGCGCGCACGATGCTCTGGCCGTGACCCGAGGAACTCATCACCGGCTTGATCACGAACGGATAGCCGATCGCGGCGATCGCATCGCGGTACTGTTCCGGCGTGTCGACGAAGCGGTACGGCGAGGTCGGCAGCTTCAGTTCCTCGGCGGCGAGGCGGCGGATGCCTTCGCGATCCATCGTCAGCCATGCCGCGCGCGCAGTCGGAATCACGGTGAGGCCGGATTTTTCCAGCTCGACCAGGGTCGGCGTGTGGATCGCCTCGATCTCGGGCACCACGAGATCGGGTTTTTCCAGGGCGATGACGCGGCGGATTTCCGTGCCGTCCAGCATGTTGATCACATGGCTGCGATGCGCAACCTGCATCGCCGGCGCGTTGACGTATCGGTCAACCGCAATCACTTCGACCGCGAAGCGCTGCAGCTCGATCGCCACTTCCTTGCCGAGTTCGCCCGAGCCGAGCAGCATGACGCGGATCGCGGTGTCGGTGTGCGGGGTGCCGAAGGGTTTCACGCGCCGGTTCCGATGGGTCGGAGATGCCGATTATGACATCGCGCATGCGTCGGCGACGGATCGCCCGGGCATTCACGACCGTCGGCTTCCGAGAAGGACAATACGCGAACGGCATTTCACGTCCAATCGACTGTCCTTGGCCTACAAACCGATGTGCGAATCATCCCCGGACCTTGGTTAGTGCCCAGGCCAATGCTGGATATACGAGGCGGTGTGCGCTCAGCGAGATGGCGAACACGAACAGTGCCACCAGGGTAGGAAGCACCGCGCCGAACGTAAATGTCATGCCCAGCACAAAACCGAGCACATACTCGCCGCGATACACCGGCAAGACAAACCCGGAAAGTATGCACCCCAGAAAGATGTAGGACGTTGCTGCGTCGTAGCCATTTACGAAAGCAGCCGATAGAGCTACACCGACAAGAATTGAGCAGCACAGGATGAAGCCAACGCTTCCGGTCGTTCCTGAAGCCGCGGCCCGTTGAAGAAACCGCCCGGAGAGAACCCAGGCAAGTATCGGAAGAAGAACAACGCCCCAGGCGTTGGAGATCGCAGGCAGATCCGCGCGGTCGAGGATGTGATGGTGGCGGATCCCTCCGTGGAAGTGTTCCCACGCCAAATGCGCTAATTCGAAAACGGTGATCAGGGCAGTAATTCCCCAGCGGGCGCGCGAGTATCGTGCGTTCATCAAAGATCCTTAGTTTTCAAGCGCCGACACTTGAGCCAGCAGGGCGATGGAGCGGTGGCTGTGCGAATTCACCAGGTCTATGTTGTCGCTTGCCATTTCGAAACGTCGATACCCTTCACGAGCAGCCAGAGGCAGAGCGACAACTCGGCAAAGAAGCACGGAAGCAGGATTGCCGGGAACAGATAATCTGCTACGGCTGGAGCCAGAATTAGCGCAAAGCTGTTGATTAAATAACACACGCCCGCAGCCTGAATCGCGAGACCCAGCGCTCTTGGCAGAAAACCGGACTTGAAGATCAGGTAGCCCGTAATCAGGCACTCGAATCCGAAAAAGATCAGCGCGATACCGAAGCCGTGTCCGTGTGCCTTGATGGCGATATAGGCAAGCGCGTGCAGTTGATCGGGCGTGAAAACCTTCAGATATTCCACATTTGCGGACAGGAACAACGGCAACATCAGGTTCATCTTGTTCGCTACGGCCACCGCGGTCTGCACGAGTGTAAACAATATCGCCATCAGTGCCAGGTTCTTGTTCACGCGCTTGAACAGCACATAAAAGATCATCATCAGCGGCACGTCGGTGACGTGCATGATCAGATCGCCGGCGATGCCGATACGCCAAAGCTCAGGCGATTTTGCGATATGCGCTGCCGTCGTGGCGGCGTTGCCGGAAACGATCATCGAACTTCGGACGAACATCTCCCCGACGGCGCCCGCGACGATGTTGATCAGATAGAGCAAGCCGGCAACGCGCGCATAAGTCTGCGGCGAGAACTCGCGAGAACGATCGACCATCAAATCCAACCCAGTCTGCGATAGGAAGTGGAACGGAGGCTATGCATTTCACATCGCACCGGCATGTGCCATTTGCCACATACCGCCCGCGTCTCGTCCGATGTAGCGTCCTTTGGAAGTCACCTTCACAAGCAAAAATTTTGGCGTTCGCTATTTGAACCGGCTGTCGCGATCGACCCTCTCCTGACGTTCGCGAACGGCAGCATACGGGATACCAATTTGGCACAGAAATAGGTGCAGGATTGCGTAGATGCGGCTGTTTATAAGTGCGTGATGGCAAGTTGCGTTCTAAATCCCTCTACCACAATGCCGGCTTCGCCACCATCAGCCAGAACGTTGCCAGCACGGCGGCGAACGCGGGCCAGCCGAGCACGAACCACCAGCGCATACAACAGTGATACTGGGATGGCAGCTCGCAGCCATCGCGTGCCGCACGCGCGGCGAGATCTCGCATGCGCAGCTGCAGCGCCACAACCGGCAACCAGCATGCGCCGGCCAGCACGTACAGTCCGATCGCGACGACCAGCCACGAACTGGTGGCCGGATATATGTCGCTACGTCAGTGAGCGATTCACAATAGAAGTGCGCACGCCCTCGGCAGCGGGCACGCGCGCAGGCTCCGTCGGCAATCGCAATTTTGCACTTTTCAGCGAAAATAACTTGAATATTTGCTTGAAAACGTCATAATAGCTTGTAATTTTCGATGTAAGGGCTACTACGGTGCTCGTTGAGTTCCGCGCCAAGAACTTCCGATCACTCCGAGAAGAGCAGACGCTCAGCTTTGTCGCGGCTGCCGACCATAGCCATCGCGTCTCCAATTGCATTGAAACCAATCATTCGGGAGCAGCGTCCCTGACACGCGCGGCCGTCATGTACGGCGCGAACGCCAGCGGCAAGAGTAATTTCCTATTCGCGCTCATGACAATGCGCGAAATGGTGTTGCGCTCCACAACCTTGCCCCCGCCGGGGCTGGCAGC
>JAGWXP010000106.1 GCA_018969845.1 Lysobacteraceae bacterium
CGCCAGCGAGGTCGACTTGCCGGTGCCGGTGGCGCCGACGAAGATGATGATGCCGCGCTTGGTCATCGCCAGGGTCTTGATGATCGGTGGCAGGTTCAATTCCTCGATCGTCGGAATGCGCGTCTCGATGCGGCGCAGCACCATGCCGACATTGTTGCGCTGGTAGAAGCACGACACACGGAAGCGGCCGACGCCCGAGACGCCGATCGCGAACTGGCACTCGTGGGTCTTTTCGAACTCCTCGCGCTGCGACGGCGTCATCACGTTCAGCACCATGTCGCGCGACTGCTGCGGCGTCAGCGCGTTCTGCGTGATCGGCGCGATGCGCCCGTGCACCTTGATCGAAGGCGGCACGCCGGCCGTGATGAACAGGTCCGACGCCTTCTTGTGCACCATCAATTTGAGGAAAGAGGTGAAATCGACTGCGCTCATGGCCATTCTCCGAATCTCACACGCAACTCACCGATACTCAGCCGCACCCGAGAAGAACGCCAAGTCTTGCTTGCGACTCTGAACCACCAAAAACAGATCATATTCGTCTCGGACATCACTACTTTCCGATATCAAGACATGCCCACAAAATCAACCACTACTCTTTTTTATCCAATCGATTAGCGAATTAAAAAGCGGAAATCTCATTGTCTGATCATTAATTGCCCAATCCGTCCATTGATTGAATTGGGTTTGGCAGACAAAAAGGTCGTCCAAGCTATCGGGATCCGTTACGACCAGACGCCAGTACAAAACGCCTTCTTTGCGTTCAGACTTGAAGTGTATCCACAAAAATGGCTTGTAGTAGCGATAAAGATTATTCAGGCCGATTGGGTCGCTCAAGCTCTGAACCTTGTCCTGCAAATGGTTCTGAATGACAATCTTCTGCAATGATTCATTATCGAACACTGATTGAAAGTAGCCGAGGGCACGCACTTGGTCGACAGCATATTTGCCACCCCCGGAAACAAAAACGTTACTGTCATACTTCTTCAAGGAAATCGGGGTGCTTTTAATTACTTCTGCCTTGCGCACATCGTTACTGTAGGTTCCGCCACCATCGAGGTGGCCGGAATTCTTGTCGGGGCGGGCAATCTGCATTTGTGTGCCACAGGCACTTAACGTTAGAAAAACCAGAACCAAAGACATTACACGCAACATCGATCCTCCCTTAGAGTCGTTGATCATTCAGAACACCCTTTCAGTATCGCTCTTATTTAAATATTTCCTTGTTCTTGGCATAGCCGATCGCCTGCTGGCGCGTGACCAGGCCGCGCTTGACCAGATCCTGCAGACATTGATCCAGCGTCTGCATGCCGTACTGGCTGCCGGTCTGGATCGACGAATACATCTGCGCCACCTTGTCCTCACGAATGAGGTTTCTGATCGCCGGAATGCCAACCATGATTTCGTGCGCGGCAATACGCCCGCCGCCGACCTTCTTCAGCAACGACTGGCTGACCACCGCGCGCAGGGACTCGGACAGCATCGAGCGCACCATCGCCTTTTCCGCGGCCGGGAACACGTCGATGATGCGGTCAATGGTCTTGGATGCGGAACTCGTGTGCAGGGTGGCGAACACCAGATGCCCGGTCTCGGCGGCGGTGAGCGCGAGGCGGATGGTCTCGACGTCGCGCATTTCGCCGACGAGAATGTAGTCCGGGTCTTCGCGCAGCGCCGAACGCAGCGCTTCGTTGAAGCCGTGGGTGTCGCGGTGCACCTCGCGCTGGTTGATCAGGCACTTTTGCGCGGTGTGCACGAATTCGATCGGATCCTCGATGCTGAGGATGTGGCCGTACTCGTTCTTGTTGACGTGGTCGAGCATGGCCGCCAGCGTGGTCGACTTGCCCGAGCCGGTCGGTCCGGTGACGAGGACCAGGCCCTGCGGCTGCTCGATCAGTTCCTTGAAGATGCGCGGGCAGCCCAGATCCTCGAGCGTGAGCACCTCGGACGGAATCGTGCGGAACACCACGCCCGCGCCACGGTTCTGGTTGAAGGCGTTG
The DNA here is from genome assembly GCA_018969845.1 of Lysobacteraceae bacterium. Taxonomy (GTDB): domain Bacteria; phylum Pseudomonadota; class Gammaproteobacteria; order Xanthomonadales; family Rhodanobacteraceae; genus Rudaea. The sequence goes on from JAGWXP010000106.1 coordinate 1,995, forward strand.
ACGCGAAAGCGGGCCAGACCCGGAATCTCGAACGAGAAGTCGACTTCGAGGAATTCCTCGAAGTCGCGGCGCTGCTTGTCCGACATGATGTCGTACACCAGCGAATGCACCTGCTTGTGATCGAGCGCGGGGATGTTGATGCGGCGCACGTCGCCGTCGACGCGAATCATCGGCGGCAGGCCCGCCGACAAGTGCAGGTCGGACGCCTTGTTCTTGACCGAAAAAGCCAGCAGCTCGGCGATATCCATGCGATAGTCCCCTTCATTCAAACCGGTTCGCGCATAGCGCTTGCATCCGAGTATAGCGCGATAATTTCAAGCCAGCGCAACCCTTTGGAGGCGCAATCTTGAATCCTTCTTATGAGCAAATCCGTGCCCGTGTCGACGTTGCCGCACAGGCCACCGGGCATGCCGTGAACCTGCTTGCCGTTTCCAAGATGCAGCCGGTCGCGGCAATCCGCGAACTGGCAATGCAAGGCCAGCGCGCATTCGGCGAAAACTACGTGCAGGAAGCCATCGTCAAGCAGCGCGAACTGGCTGATCTCGATCTGGAGTGGCATCTGATCGGCCCGCTGCAATCGAACAAATGCCGCGAAGCCGCGCTACATTTCGACTGGCTGCAAAGTCTCGATCGGGAAAAACTGATCGAACCGCTGAATCGGTTCCGGCCCGCGGATCGCCCGCCTCTGAACGTGCTGATCCAGGTCAATATCGATTCCGAGGCGAGCAAATCCGGCTGCGCACCGGATGCGATACCCGCACTCGCCGCCGCCATCGCTTCTGCTCCGCGCTTGCGCCTGCGCGGCCTGATGGCGATACCCGAGCCCGCCGATGCGGATGCACGCGGCGCGGCGTTCACGCGCATGCGCGAGCGGTTCGACGCACTGCGCGCGGATCTCCCCGGCATCGATACCCTGTCGATGGGCATGTCGGACGATTTCGAACTCGCCATCGCAACAGGTGCGACGCTGGTGCGCATAGGCACGGCGCTGTTCGGAACGCGCAATAACACGCGCTGAGCCATGTTGCGGCATGCCATGATTTGTCCGTACAACTCTGCTAGGGTGACGCCCCTTCGCCCGCATGAAGGGCGGGGAGATTTTGCTCGTCAACCAACACCAAGGGAGAAGGTTTCATGAAGATTCTGATCTCGTGTGTAGTGTCGGCGCTGGCCTTGTCGGCCTTCTCCGGCGCATTTGCGGCCGAGGCAAGCAAGCCAAATGTCTATCGTGTCTTCAACGATACCGTTGCTCCGGCCAATCAAGAGGCCTACGAGGCCGGCGTCAAGGCCTACAATGCGTGCCTGCACGACCACGGCTTCAAGTTCACCTGGGGCGCCTGGAACCACGAAACCGGCGATACCTACACCTACTCGTACGTCGCCGGACCCTACACGTGGGCCGATTTCGACGCGATGCACACCGTCGGCAAGCCTTGCGATGCGACCTGGCGCAAGCAGGCCAACCCGTATCTCAAGAGCGAAGGCAGCGCGTTCATGGTCGGTCACGACGACATGAGCCACATGCCGAAGGACAGCGACAAGACGACGCCGGCGATGATCGGTGTGGTCGTCTTCCACCTGAAGAACGGCCATGAATCGCATGAAGCGTTTGCAAATGCAGTGAAGAAAATCGCCGCCGCCGCCGCCAAATCCAATTGGTCCGGCAATTTTGCAACAAATGAAATCAGCTACGGCGGCGATGGCGCGCCGGATTACATCGTGGTGCTGCCGAACAAGAACTGGGCCGATGTCGGCATGGAGGCCAATCCTTCGCTATGGAAGATGATGGAGAACGTGTACGGCAAGACCGAAGCCGCCGCGATCCGCAAGTCGCTGAACGACTCGATCAAGAAATCCTCCTCGCACATCGACAGCTACAACGCCGATCTGACGTACACCGCGCCGAAATGATTCACGTCGATGCTGCGATCTGCCCGGCGGATCGCAGCGTCTTTTTCCGTTAGCGGCATGCGGCTTGATATCCTAGCCGCATGTCCACGCATTCCGCCTCCCGAATCTCCCACCCCGCCATCGCCTTTATCGGCGGCGGCAACATGGCGCGCAGCCTGATCGGCGGATTGATCCGCAACGGCACGCCCGCCGCAGCCATCGCGGTCGCCGAACCCAACCCGGATCTACGCGCCGCGCTGACGCAAGATTTCGCGGTCGCCACGCATCAGGACAACGACGCCGCGACGAAGTCCGCCGACGTGCTGGTGCTGGCGGTCAAACCGCAGGTCATGAAAACGGTCTGCGCCGGCCTGCGCGGGATCGCGCAAGTGCGCCAGCCGCTGATCGTTTCGATCGCCGCCGGCATCCGTGTCAGCCAGCTCGACGCCTGGCTCGGCGGAAACCTCGCCATCGTGCGCTGCATGCCCAACACGCCGGCGCTGATCGGCACAGGCGCCGCCGGACTCTGCCCCAACCCCGCATGCACGGCGGCGCAGCGAGAGCTGGCACAAAGTATACTTTCGGCGGCCGGACTCGCTGTGTGGATCAACGACGAGGCGCAGATGGACACCGTCACCGCCCTGTCGGGCTCGGGTCCGGCGTATTTCTTCCTGCTCACCGAGGCGCTGATCGACGCTGCCGTGGCGCAGGGGCTGCCGCGCGAAACCGCGCGTGAATTAGCCACGCAAACCTGCCTCGGCGCCGGACGCATGCTGCGCGAGGACGGCGCCACGCCGGCCGATCTGCGTCGGCGCGTGACTTCGCCGAACGGCACCACGCAGGCCGCGCTGGACTCGTTCGCGGCGGACGGTTTTGGCCAGATCGTGGCGCGGGCGATTACCGCGGCGACGCGGCGCGGCATAGAACTGTCGACGCAACTGAATATTGAAGCTCCAACCAAATAGAACAACGTCATGCCGGCATGGATTGCCGGCATCCAGACCGCGTGGGTGCCATCCTTGGCTACTGGATTCCGGCATTCCCTGCCGGAATGACAAATCGAGAGAGTGAAATGCCCTATCTGCAAAACGCCGGCGTCTTCCTGATCCAGACGATCTTCGGCTTCTTCATCGTCGTGTTCCTGCTGCGCGCGCTCTTGATTGCCATCAACGCGCCATTCAACCAGCCGATCTGCCGCTTTGTATACATTCTCACCAACCCGGTGACGATGCCGCTGCGCAACCTCATCCCGCGCTGGCGGCGCGTCGAGTTTTCCTCGCTCCTGATCGCGTATCTTCTCGCCCTGCTCGAACTCGCCGCGTTCGCGTTGCTGTTCGGCGCCGGGCTGAGCGCAAAGGCCATGCTGCTGCGCGCCGCCACCGACACGCTGGACTGGATCGTGTTGATCGAACTCGTTGCGATCTTCGGCTACTGCCTACTGAGCTTCTTCCCGGCCATGCACTACGATTCCAACTTCCGCCTGCTCGCGCAGTTCGTCGATCCCGTCGTGCGCCCATTCCGGAAATTGCTGCCGCCGCTGGGCGGAATGGATTTCTCGTGCTGGTTCGCCGCGATTACGCTGGTGCTGGTGCGTATGCTCGTTGTCGCGCCGCTGGCGGATCTTGCAATCCGGCTTTGAAACCGCTCAGGGATACAGCAACCGCTTCGTCCACACACCAGCGTTTGCGCGCGTGTAAGACACGCGGTCGTGCAGGCGCGCGCGCTGGCCGTACCACAGTTCGATCATGTCCGGCACGAGGCGATAGCCACCCCAATGCGGCGGACGCGGCACCGGCTTGCCGGCGAACTCGCGTTCGTACTGCACGATGCGCGCATCCAGCGTGGCGCGATCTTGCAGTGTCTGCGATTGCAGCGAAGCCCAGGCGCCGATCTGGCTGGCGTGCGCACGCGTGGCGAAATAGGCATCCGATTCGGCGGCGGAAGTTTTTTCCACGACGCCTTCGGCGCGCACCTGCACACCGTCGCGCAGCGTCTTCCAGTGCAAACACAGTGCGGCATGACCATGCTCGCCTAGCTGTGCGGCCTTGGCGCTGTCGTAATTCGTGTAGAACGCGAAGCCGCGTGCGTCCAGATCCTTGAGCAGCACGATGCGCGCGGACACGCGCCCGCGCGCATCGCAGGTGGCGAGCGTCATCGACGTGGGTTCGGGATCGCCGGCGGCGCGCGCCGCGTCGAGCAGCTCGCGCACCTGCGCGATCGCCTCGGCCAGCAGAGCGTCTGTCATCGGGCGCGTTCAGTCCACCAGGAAATTGACGCGCATGTTCACGCGCCACTCGGCCACCGAACCATCGTCATTGGTGGTGACCTTGATGTCGTTGATCCACGCGCCCTTGATGTTCTTCACCGTCTTGCTCGCCTTTTTCAGGCCGCCGGTGACGGCGTCCTCGATGCCCACGGTCGAGGATGCGCTCAACTCGATGACTTTCGTGATCCTGTTCATGGCCTGCCTCCGGAATTGGTGGATCGCCGCTACGCAACCCGCTGAGTCTATCAGGCCGATGGCGCCGGGCGTGCGCGCGGCAGCCAGCGCAGCCAGACCAGCCAGAACACCAACGCATCGAGAATGATCAACGCCTGCCACAGATACAGATGGAACCAGTCGAACCAGACCTGATTCCATTCGTGCAGGTAAAATAGGCTGATGATGCGCACCACGTTCAGACTCTGGATCGCGAGGAACCCGACCGCCATGCCGGCGAGCTTGTGTTTCCATGGCGACGGAAACGCGAGGATCGCCGAGACCAGGATCAGCACCGCCTCCACGCCATTGCAGCCGGCGACGATCTCGATGCCGCCGCCGGTGCGCGCGGAGAGAATATCGTTGCCGCGCGCGATCACGTTGTGGTCGAAGGCCTGCATGACGAAGGCGCTGACGTGCGCGACGCCGGCAGTGAACGGCACAATCACGTGCGCCTGCACCGGTTGCAGCAGTTCAGCGGTGAACAGCACCAGCAGGCAGACGAGAAAAACGATGATGAAACGGAGCATGGCGGATCGTCGCGGCGAAAGCCGGCATTGTAGCGCGGCACGGCACGCAAACATCCGCCGCCACCTGCTAGGATTCGGGCATGAATCCCGCACCGAACCTGTTTTTCATCGGCCCGATGGGGGCCGGCAAGTCGACGCTCGGCAAGCGCGTGGCCGAGGCGCTCGGCCTGCCGTTTTTCGATCTTGACCACGAGATCCAGGAGCATTGCGGCGCCGACATTCCGCTGATCTTCGACATCGAGGGCGAGGCCGGATTCCGTCGCCGCGAAAGTGCGACGCTGGCGGAATTTGCCGCGCGCGAAGGCATCGTGTTGGCCACCGGCGGTGGCGCGATTCTGGATGCGGATAACCGCCGCGCGCTGCGCGAACGCGGTTTCGTGGTGTACCTGGAAACCACGGTCGACGAACAGCTCGAGCGCCTGGCGCGCGACCGCAAGCGCCCGCTGCTCGCCGCGCCGGATCGGCGCGAACGTCTGCTTGCACTGGCCGCACAGCGCGATCCGCTGTACCGCGAGATCGCCAATTTGACTCTCCCCGCCGGACATCGCGGCAGCGCCGCCGCCATCGCGCAGCGACTGGCCGCAACAATCGCGCAAACCTGGCAGCGCGCGGCGGCGGGCAAGGCCGCATGAATTCCACCCTGCGCGAACTTCGCGTCGAGCTTGGCGCGCGCAGCTATCCGATCCGCATCGGCGCGGGCTTGCTGTCTGATATTGATGGCTTCGACGCAGCCACGCGCGACGTAATCCGCGGTGGACACGTACTGATCGTCAGCGACGAGCATGTCGCACCGCTATACGCCGCATCCGTGCAATACGTCCTCCATCGTCACGATGCGCATCTGAAAACGGCGCTGTTCACTTTGCCCGCCGGCGAGGCGCACAAGAGCCTGGATTCCGCTGCCAAGATCTTCGCCGCATTGGCGGACCTGCAAGCCAGCCGCGATGCCTGCGTGATTGCACTCGGCGGTGGCGTGATCGGCGACCTCGCCGGCTTCGCCGCGGCCTGCTGGATGCGCGGCATCGCCTTCATCCAGATGCCCACGACCCTGCTGGCGATGGTCGATTCGTCCGTCGGCGGCAAGACCGGCGTGGACCTGCCGCAGGGCAAGAACCTGATCGGCGCGTTCCACCAGCCGCGCGCGGTGATCGCCGACACTGATACGTTGGCGACGCTGCCGGAGCGCGAGCTGCGCGCCGGATTCGCCGAAGTGATCAAGTATGGCGCGCTCGGCAACGCGGCATTCTTCGCCTGGCTGGATTCCAATGCCGAAGCGCTGCAGGCGCGCGATTCGGGTGCGCTCGCCGAATGCATCGCGCATTGCTGCGCACAGAAAGCCGGCATCGTCGCGCGCGACGAGAACGAACGCGGCGAGCGCGCCCTGCTCAACTTCGGCCACACCTTCGGCCACGCGCTGGAGACTGTCTGCGGCTACGGCAATCTGCTGCACGGCGAGGCGGTGGCGATCGGCATGTGCCTGGCCGCGCGCCTGTCGGCGCGACTGGGAATGTCCGCCGCGGCGGACACGGCACGCTTGCACGATCTGCTCGCCCGATGCGGACTGCCGACGTCGATTCCCGACGGCACGAACGCGGACGCCCTGCTCGCGGCCATGCGCCTGGACAAGAAAAACGCCGGCGGCCGTCTGCGCCTGATCCTGTGGCGCGGCGTCGGGCGCGCCGAAATCGCCGAAGCGGTTGACGAGTCCGCAATTCGGGCCGAATTGATCGCGGCACGCTAAAATAGGCGCATGCGCCTTTACATGCAGACCAAGCCTCTCGCCGCGGAGACGCC
>JAGWXP010000107.1 GCA_018969845.1 Lysobacteraceae bacterium
AAAAGGCGGACGCGCCATGCTGCGGCGCGGCTTCCCGGACGCCGACGAAGGGCGTGTCGAAGCGCTGATGCCGCGATTCCTCGAGCTTTATGCCGAAGCCATCGCCACACATTCGGCGTTGTTTCCGGGAATGGACGCCGTTCTTTCCGCGCTGGAAACGCACGGCGTGCGCTGGGGCGTCGTTACCAACAAACCCGGCTGGCTGGCGCGCGCACTCATGGCGGAGCTTTCGTTGCATCATCGCTGCGCGGCACTCGTGACCGGCGACTGCCTGCCGCGGAAGAAGCCCGATCCGGAGCCGCTGCTGCACGCCTGCGCGCTGGCCGGCGTCGACGCGCGGCGTTCGATCTATGTCGGCGACGACGCGCGCGACATCGAAGCGGGCAAGGCCGCCGGCATGCGCACCATTGCCGCCGCATGGGGCTATCTTGACGGCGCGAACCCGCAGCACTGGGGCGCGGACGGCGTGATCGAATCGCCGGCACATCTGGCTGTCGCGCTCGGACTGGATTGATCGATGACTGACGCAACAAGCGCCTTCGCGAGCTTCGAACGGAAATGGCTGGCAGCCGATCCGGAGAATACCGTCGTCGCCGTTTTTCTGCCGGCCGCGCAGCGTGCGCCGGCCAGCGCCTTCGGTTGTTTGATCCACGAATTGTCGGCGGCCGCATTCCACGTCCGCGAGACCCAGGTCGCGGCGACCAAGCTCGCGTGGTGGCGACGGGAACTGGCCGATGCCGCCTTCGGCAACCCGGGCCATCCAGTCACGCAGGCGCTGTTTGCATGCGCTGCCGCGCGTGAAACCGATCCGGCGTTATGGCCGGCGCTGGCCGACGGCGCGATCGCGCAACTCGATACACCTGGGGCCGGGACGCTCGCCGCTGCAATCGAGCAGCTCGATCCGTTTTTCGGCGCCGTCGCGCGCGCGGAAAGCGCACTGTTGTGTGCGGGCGCCGGCAACCCCGAGGCCGATGCGGCATTGTGGACATTGTCGCATCTGCTGCGCGAGCTGCCGCGACTGGGCAGCGACGAGGCCCATCTGCCGTTGCCGCTGGGACTGCTCGCACGGCATGAATTGACGCGCGCCGAACTCGTGTACGAGTCGCCGCGGCGGAACATGCTGGTCAAGGATTTCCTGGATGAGCTGGTGCTTGAAGGCAACGGTGCGTTCGGCGTGCGCGCGGTGCGCGCGCTGCCGTTGCGTGTGCGCGCCGCACTCGACCGCCGCCGCATCGCGGCTGCGTTGCGCGTCACCGATCCGCTCGAATATCTGCGACGCCATCCGCATGCCGGCCGCTGGCGGACGTTGTCGACCGCATGGCGCGAGGCACGCGAGGCGGCGAAGTCGATGGCCGGCTTGCGCTAAAATCCGCGCCTTGCCGGTTTTTATCCAGAACAACATGCAGCCAGATTCACTTCACGCGATGCCCGATGTGGCGAGCGGCGCGCACGCCTGCGAGGCCGGCGTGCTCGACTGGGTCGGCATGGAGAACATCGCCCTTCCGGTGCGTCTCGCCGCTGCGGGCGGCGCGCTCGTGCAGGCGGCGGCGCGCGTATCCGCGTTCGTCAATCTGGTCAATGCGCAGGCGCGAGGCATTCACATGTCGCGACTGTACCTGCATCTGGATCGCGCGCTGGCGTCCGAACCGCTGACGCCAGCCGCGCTGCGCCGGCTGCTGCACGATTTTCTCGCCTCGCATTCCGGTCTGTCCGACCGCGCCATGTTGCGCATCGCCTTCGAACACCTGCTGCGGCGTCCCGCGCTGGTCAGCGCGAACAGCGGCTGGAAGGCCTATCCGGTCGAGATCGCCGCGACCCTCGCGCGCGGTCATTTCACGCTGGAACTGCGGGTCGACGTGCCGTATTCGAGCACCTGCCCGGCCTCCGCCGCGCTGGCGCGGCAAGTCATCCAGCAGCGTTTCGCGGCGGATTTTCCGCGCGGCAAGGCGCTGGATCACGCGGCTCTCGAACACTGGCTAGGCAGCGAGCAGGGTATCTGCGCCACGCCGCACAGTCAGCGCAGTACGGCACGTGTGTGCGTGCGCCTGGCGCGCGGGTTCGATTTGCCGATCGTCGAGCTTGTCGATGTCATCGAAAGTGCGCTCGCCACGCCGGTGCAGACGGCGGTCAAGCGCGAGGATGAGCAGGCCTTCGCGCGCCTGAACGGCGAGAATCCCATGTTTTGCGAGGACGCCGCACGCCGTATCCGCGACGCACTCCAAGCCGACGAGCGCATCGCCGATTTCCATATTCGCGCCACGCATCACGAAAGTCTGCACGCACACGATGCCGTCGCTATAACCGCAAAGGGCTTGAGTGATGGATACCCAGCGTAGAACCTCAGAAGAAGCGTCGCGAGCGAAGGCAAATTGCGCGTCGCCGGAACGCAGGAACCGGAGCATACAGTCGAGTATGTGAGGGTGAGTTGAGCGCTGCTTGGCTCGCATGCGAGCTGGCGCGAGCCGGGAGCACCGCCGGCGCACAAGTTGCCGAGCGCAGCAGCTTATTCTGAGGGTCTGGGCAGCAGCGCTGGGTCCAGGCGCACCTGAAACCAGTTGAATCCCCAGTGCACATGCGGGCCGGTGGCGCGCCCGGTCATGCCGGCGAGGCCGATCACCTGGCCGCGTTTGACGCGTTCGCCGACTTTTACCTCGACGCGGCTCATGTGCAGGAAAGAAGAATCCAGACCGAAGCCGTGATCGATGAGCACGGTACCTCCGGTGAGGAACAGATCCGGCGCGGCGAACGTGACCACGCCAGCGGCCGGTGCGTGCACCGGCGTCCCGGTCGGCACGGCCATGTCCAGCCCCATGTGCGGTGCTTTGGGCACGCCGTTGTCGATGCGCTGGCTGCCATAGACGCCGCTGATGCGGGCGCCTGCCACGGGCAATGAAAAACCGTGCACGAAATCCTCGCGTGCGTCGTCGCGCGTGCGCGCCGCCTGCACGGCCGCCTGTTCGCGTTCGATGCGCGCCAGGATTTCCGGACTCGGCGTCACGGTCTGCTGCGGCAGGCCGTTGACGCGCTCGGTCGGATAACTGCGTTGTTCGACATCGAGCATTCGTGTTTGCGCCTGACCATCGGCGCCGCGGAGTTTCAGTTCGACGCGCGGCGCCGCGTCGCGGGCAAGACCGAACACGAACACGCCATCGGCGCCGATGCGCAGCGTATGGCCCTGGAATTCGATTTGCGTTGCCGGCGGCGCGTGGCCGATCACGAGTTGGCCTTGTTGCAGGTGCTCGGGGAGCTGCAGACCGTCAACGGCGAAAAGCGGCACCGACCAGGTAAACATCAGGCATAGCATTGCTTCTGCAATACGAATCTCTGGTCTCCGGCGCGCGATCCCTGCTTTCCATCCGTTCGCACATCCTGTGCTCGCCCTCAACGGCTGGCGCCGTTTCGACCTCTCCCGCCAGCGGGAGAGGTGGGAAATCGTGCTCACCGGTCGAACTCCAGGCGGCGGCCGCGTTGCGAATCGTCGAGCCGACCCTGGTTCCACGCCAGGTGTCCGTTGACCCAGGTCGCGGCGACGGACGCGCGGAACGTGTCGTCCTCGAACGGCGACCAGCCGCATTTGGAGAGAACGTCCTCGCGCTTCACGGTTTGTGGAGCTTCCAGATCGATCAATGTCAGATCCGCAAAATAGCCTTCGCGCAGAAAACCGCGCTTCTCGATCGCGAACAGTGTGGCCGGCGCGTGTGCGGTCGCCTCGACCAGGCGCTCCAACGTCAGGCGGCCATCGAACACGTGTTCCAGCGCCGATTGCAGGGCGAACTGGATGAGCGGAATGCCCGATGGGCAACGCGTATACGGCTGCGCCTTTTCCTCGAGCAGATGCGGTGCGTGGTCGGTGGCGAGAACATCCAGGCGCGTGTCGGCGAGCGCGCGCATCAAGGCATCACGGTCGGAAGCGGCCTTGATCGCCGGATTGCACTTGATCTTGCCGCCGAGCGTCGCGTAATCGGCGTCGGTGTAGCGCAGGAAATGCACGCAGGTCTCCGCGGTGATGCGCTTGGCGGCAATGGGTCCCGTTTCGAACAGCGCGAGTTCGTCGGCGGTGGACACATGCAGCACATGCAGACGCGTACCGTGCCGGCGCGCGGTTTCCACAGCCCATCTCGTCGATTCGAAACAAGCCGCGCGCGAGCGGATATGCGGATGCATGGCCATCGGGATCGCATCGCCATGCGTGGCGCGGGCACGGTCGAGGTTGGTGTGCACGATGCGATCGTCCTCGCAGTGCACGGCCACGAGCACCGGCGCATCGCGGAACACGCCGTCCAGCGTTTCCGGATCGCTCACGCACAGGTTGCCGGTCGATTCGCACAGGAACACCTTCACGCCGGGAACCGTGCGCGGATCGAGCGCGCGGATTGCATCGAGATTGCCGTTGCTGACGCCGAAATAGAACGCGTAATTGATGGCTGAGCTGACCGCAGCCAGCGCATATTTGTCTTCCAGCAACGCCTGCGTGAGCGTCGGCGGATGGGTGTTGGGCATGTCGATGAAGCTGGTCACGCCGCCAGCGACCGCCGCGCGCGATTCGGACGCGATGTCCGCCTTGGCGGTGTAGCCGGGCTCGCGAAAATGCACATGGTCGTCGATCATGCCGGGCACGAGCAGTCGTCCGCGCGCGTCGAACACAGGCTCGTTCGGCTGCGCCGGCAAGTTCGGTGCGATGGTCTCGATGCGTCCGTCACGAATGCGCACATCGCCGGCGAAACGCCGGCCTTCGTTGACGATCTCGGCGTTGACGATCAGCCAGTCGGTCATGCTTGATGTTCCTTGTGGGCGCAACGGCGCATGGTAAACGTTTCCGGCACCGGATCGAACCCGCCGCGGCACAGCGGCTGACAGCGCCCGATGCGCCACAGCGCGAGCGTGCCGCCGCGCAGCGCACCAAAGCGCGCCACCGCGACGCGCGCATAGTCCGAACAGCTCGGATGAAAGCGGCAGCGCGCGCCGAACAGCGGGCTCAGGCAACGCTTGTAAAGCGCGAGCAGGGCGAGAATGATGCGGGTCACGGAGTGGCGGCGCGGAAAAGGTTGAAGCAGGTGGGTACTTAGGCTATAACACGCGACCGCTGAGGGACAATGTGGTGAGCAAGATGGCAAATTCCAAACGCAAACCAGCTGCAAAGAAGCCGGCGGCGAAGAAGCCAGCCGCGGCCCACAAGGTCAAGAAACCTGTGGCGCGCAAACCTGCGCCGAAGCCGCCCGTACGCGCGAAATCCGCCAAGGCGCCGACGCGCAAGTCCGCCAAGCCGGCCAAGCCCGTCGCGAAGAAGCCGGCACACAAGCCGGCCGCGAAGCCCGCGCGCCCGGCGCCGGTCAAATCGATCAAGAAGGCTGCGCCGCACAAGCCCGCGGCCGCTCCGAAGAAAGGAAAAATGTCAGCCGTAGCCGAAAAAGACACCGTCACCCGCGAAGACGGCCGTTATGCCCTGCCCAGCACCACGGTCATCGATCTGCCCGCCAACTACCGGCCCGGCGTGCGCGAGGAATACATGGGCCCGAAGCATCTCGCCTATTTCCGCGCCAAGCTGCAGAAGTGGCGTGAGGACCTGGTCGAGGAATCCAAGCAGACCATCGACAACCTGCGCGACGAAGTGCGCGATGTCGGCGACGAGGCCGAGCGCGCCACCCGCGAAACCGAGAACTCGCTGGAACTGCGCACCCGCGACCGCTACCGCAAGCTGATCGCCAAGATCGACAAGGCGCTCAAGCGCATCGAGGAAGGCCGTTACGGTTTCTGCGAGGAAACCGACGAGGAAATCGGCCTCGAACGCCTCGAAGCGCGCCCGATCGCGACGCTGTGTCTGGACGCGCAGGAGCGCTGGGAGCATCGCCAGAAACAGATGGGCGATTGACCCACCAAGCCAATGCTTCCGCGCGTCCTGCGGACGCCCGGGTTACTTCTTTGTTCGTGCAAAGAAGTAACCAAGAAACACGTTCAGAGCAGAGCATCCCTCGGGAGGAGCTCCACCAAGGATCGCTGCCGGATGAAGGTTCCATTGCCAACTCGGTCGATCCAGTTTGTCGCTCCCTTCCAGCAGTTTGCTGGCGACCCCGTGAGATGCGAATATGCAGCGGCCGAATTCGGAACGGAACCTTTATCCGCTCGCCAGAGTTTTGTGAAGCTCCTCCGTAGGGCGTATCCCCGCTTTGAAGTGTTTCTTTGGTAACTTTCTTTTTACGAAAAGAAAGTTACCCGCTCGGCCAGAGGCCGAGTGGAAGCTTTGCTTTACAAGTCAAATGTGTGCAGCAGCGTGCGCGTAGTCCTTGATCCGTGCCAGCATCGCCGCCAGCCCGTTGCTGCGCGTCGGCGAGAGATGCTGGGCGAGGCCGATTGCTTCGACGAAGCGCGGCGGCGTGTCGATGATTTCCTGCGCCGAGCGCCCCGAATAGACGCGCAACAACAGCGCGATCAGTCCGGAGACGATGGCCGAATCGCTGATCGCCTGAAAGGTCAGGCGTTGCGCATCGCCGCCCGGCACCAGCCAAACCTGCGACTGGCAGCCGCTGACCTTGTGCGCGTCGGTTTTCAATTCCTCGGGAAGCGGCGCCAGCTTGCGGCCGAGATCGATCAGGTACTGGTAGCGCTCGGTCCAGTCGCCGAAGAACGCGAATTCCCCGATGATGGCGTCCTGCGCCGCCTGTGCCGAATCCGCGCGGGCGTTGTCAGGCTGCGCGTTCATCCTGATCTTCTCCGGCATGCTTGGCCAGTTTCCAGCGCGCGCCTTGCGCGCCGTCCTCGATCACTACGCCCTTTGCGGCAAGTTCGTCGCGGATGCGGTCGGCGGCGGCGAAGTCGCGGTGCTTGCGCGCGTCGGCGCGCTCGCCCAGCAGGCGTTCGACCCATGCGGCATCGACGCTGTCCGCGGCGCCCTTGAACCATGCTTCCGGATCGTTTTGCAGCAGACCCAGAAACGCGCCGGCGCCGAGCAATGCCGCTTTTGCGGCTTTCTTGTCTTGTGGATTTGTGGATTTGCGCGCCGCTTCGGCCAGCCGCGCCAGCGCGGCGAGCGCTTCGGGCGTATTCAGATCGTCAGCAAGTGTTGCGAGGATTTCCTGCGGCGGCTCGCGTGCGTCGTCCGCCACGTCTGCATCGGCCAGATCGCGCAGCAGGGTGTACCAGCCGTCGAGCGTCGCGCGTGCCTGCCCGAGCGCCGCATCCGACCAGTCCAGCGGTTGCCGGTAGTGCGCCTTCATCAACATGTAGCGCAACAGTTCCGGCGGATGCTGTTGCAACAACTCGTGCAGTTGCAAGGTGTTGCCCAGCGACTTCGACATCTTCCTGCCGTCGAAGGTGAGCATGCCGTTATGCAGCCAGAAACGCGCGAAGAGTTTGCCGCCGTGTGCGCAGGTTGATTGCGCCACTTCGTTTTCGTGGTGCGGGAAAACCAGGTCGTTGCCGCCGGCATGGATGTCGATGGTTTCGCCCAGGTGCGCCGCGCTCATTGCCGAACATTCGATATGCCAGCCGGGCCGGCCGCGGCCCCAGGGGCTTTCCCAGCCGGGCAGATCCGGCGTGGACGGTTTCCAGAGCACGAAATCGGCGGGATTGCGCTTGTATGGCGCCACGTCGATGCGCGCGCCGGCGATCATTTCGTCGGTGGAACGCCCGGAGAGTTGGCCATAATCCGGGAAGGACGACACATCGAACAATACGTGGCCTTGCGCGGCGTAGGCGTGTCCGCGGGCAATCAGGGTCTCGCACATGGCGAGAATCTGCGGGATATGCGCGGTCGCGTAGGGCACGATGTCCGGCGCATCGACGCCGAGTCTGGCCATGTCCTCGTCGTAGGCCGCGGCGTAGCGTTGCGTGATCGCTGCGATCGGCACGCCGGATTCTGCCGCCGCCGCATTGATCTTGTCGTCAACGTCGGTGACATTGCGCGCATAGACCACATGCGCCGCTCCGTAGCGACGGCGCAGCAGGCGCACCAGCAGGCCAAACACGACCGGCCCGCGCGCATTGCCGATGTGCACGTAGTTGTAGACCGTCGGTCCACACAGGTACATCGTGACGCGGCGCGGATCCGTTGGGACAAAATCCTCGACACGGCGGGTGCGTGAATTGTGCAGACGCAGTTGCATCGGCGGGCCTTTTATTGCGACGCGTCATTGTAGCGCAGGCATGCGTTTCGTTCAGGATCAGATCGCCTGCGGGCCGCGCCGTTACGGGCTTTGCCTTAAGTCTCATTCAGCCTGCGGGTGCTTAAATTCGCACCATCCGGCGGCTGTCACAAACGTGTCCCGACCACCGAAGCGTTTGCGGCAGGATGCCCGTAACCCGATTGCGAACCTGTCATGAGCTTGTTGCGTATTCTTCCTTTGCTTTTCGCCGCGTCACTTTCGGCGCAGGCATTCGCGCAGGCGCCGCCCGCGATACCTGCCGCTGCGGGAGAGGAAAATTCCCATTATGGCTGGGCGGACGTGCTGCGCGTGGATCCGGTCTACGCCGACGATGCCGCGAGTCCACCGCCGCAGCCGTGTTACGAGGAACAGGTTCCGGTCACTGCGCCGGCGGATGCACAGGCGCAGAACAAGCGTGGCATTTTCACGACAATCGGGGCCCTGGTCGGCGGCATCCTCGGCAATCAGTTCGGCAAGGGCAAGGGACGCGCGGCGGCGACCGTCGCCGGTGCCGTGGCCGGCGGGGTGACTGGCAACAACAT
>JAGWXP010000108.1 GCA_018969845.1 Lysobacteraceae bacterium
GCTCGCCGCTCGCGATCAGGCGCAGCGCGACCGGCGGGAAATAACCCGATTCTCCAAGCGCGCGCGAAAAGCTGCCGCCCTCGCGAACCTTCAATGCCGCGCGTTTGACCGCAGCGCGCATCGGCAGGTTCGGCATCACCTGGGCGCCGATCTGCAGGGAATCCAACAGCGGCACCGCGCTGGCGGTGAGCAGGGCCAGCGTGCGCGTGCAGCGTGCCGTATTGGCAGCTCGGATCAGTCCACCGGCGAGCGGAATGCGCAACAGGAATTCATGCCAGCGATAGCGCGCCTGTTCCATGCGCAGCGCGAAGCGTCCGCCAATCGCGGCGACGACGAGCACGATCAGCAGCAGCCAGCCCCACGTCTTCACGAAGGCCGACAACGCCAGCAATGCGCGTGTCGGCAGCGGCAACACCTGATGCATCTGGGTGAACACGCCGACGATCTGCGGGACGACGTAGGCGAGCAGTCCGGTCACCACCGCAATCGCAACGAGCGTGAGCAGCAGCGGATAGGCGAGCGCGGCCCAGACCTTCTGATTAAGCGCGTCGCGCGCCTCGGAATAATCCGCGAGCCGCGCCAGCACCTGGTCGAGTTTGCCGGACTGCTCGCCTGCCGCGATCGAGGCGCGATAGATTTCCGGAAAACTTTGCGGCGACTCGGCCAGCCCTGCGGCGAGACTCGATCCTTCCATGACCTTCGCGCGCAGGCTCACGACCAGGGTGCGCACGCGCACATCGTCGTTCTGCTCGGCCAGCGCAGCCAAGGCCTCGTCCACCGGCAATCCGGCTTTAAGCAACGTCGCAAGCTGGCGTGTGAGCAGGGCAAGTTGCGCACCTGAGAGCCCGCGCCGAAACAAGGTGTGCGGCTCGCGTCCGTGCTCGACCGGCGTCACTTCGAGCGGATTGAGGCCTTCCTCGCGCAAGGCTGCGCGCACGCTGCGCGCGGTGTCGCCCTGCATGACGCCGCGCCGGGTCTTGCCGGCGGCGTCGAGGGCTTGATAGGCGAAAGCCGGCATGGCGCCAGTTTACGTCAGCCGCCGCCTGCGAGCTTGCTGCGGCGAATGCCGTAAGCGAAGTAGATGACGAGTCCAATCGCGACCCAGATCAGGAATACGCTCCAGGTGACCCACGCGAGTTCCGACAATAGCCAGATCGAAAACAGGATTCCGACGATCGGCACGACCGGCACCCACGGCGTGCGGAACGCGCGCGGCAAATCCGGTTTCCGGCGGCGCAGCACGATCACCGAGGCACAGATCACAATGAACGCCGACAACACGCCGATGTTGACGAGCTTGGCGACTTCGCCGATCGGGAAGAATCCCGCGACCAGCGCGGTAAACGCGCCGAGCGCCAGCGTCGTGCGATGCGGCGTGCCGTAGCGCGGATGCGTGTGCGCGAACCACGCGGGCAGCAAGCCATCGCGCGCAAGCGCGAACCAGATGCGCGCCGCCGCCAGCATGAACGCAAAGATTACGCTGAGGATGCTCGCGATCGCGGTAGCCGAGATCGCCGCGCCGATCCATTTCAAGCCGCGCGCCTCGAACGCCATCGCGACCGGCGCGTCGTTGCCGAGCTGCGTGTACGACACCATGCCGGTGATGACCAGCGTGATCGCGATATACAACGCCATCGAGATGCCGAGCGAGAGCAGGATCGCGCGCGGCAGGTCGCGCTGCGGATTCTTCGCTTCCTCCGCCGCCGTGGTCAGGGTGTCGTAGCCGAACACGGCGAAGAACACGACTGCCGCCGCCGTGGCGATGCCCTTGTAGCCGAAGTGGCCGACGCCATCCGCGCCGACCACGCGCTCCGGAACGAACGGATGCCAGTTCGCCGGATCGACATACATCGCGCCCACGCCGATGACGAGGATCACCGCGACTACCTTCACCGCGACGATGAGCGTGTTGAAGCGCGCGCCCCATTCGGTGCGCAACGTGAGCAGGACCGCGACCCCGAATGCCGCGATCGCAGCAACAAGATTGAACGCATGGCCATCGCCCGTTCCCGGCGCACCCTGCAACGCGACCGGCAGATGAATGCCGAATGCCGCGAGCAGATTGACCACGTAGCCCGACCAGCCGCTCGCCACCGCGGCGACGATGAGCGCGTATTCAAGCAACAGATCCCATCCGATCAGCCACGCCGGCAATTCGCCGAGCACCGCATAGCCGTAGGTGTAGGCGCTGCCGGTGACCGGGATGAGTCCGGCGAATTCGGCATAGCACAGCGCCGCCGCCGTGCTCGCGATGCCGGCGATGATGAAGGACAGCGCCACCGCCGGACCCGCGTTCGCAGCCGCTTGCTGTCCGGCGAGCACGAAGATACCCACGCCGATGATGCCGCCGAGGCCGATCGCGGTGAGCTGCCAGACACCGAGCACGCGGCGAAAATCGCGGCGCGAGCCGAGTTCGGCTTGCAGCGCTTCGACGGATTTGTGGCGCGTGAGTTGGGCGAACAGGCTCATGATTCCTCCCCTTCGAGTCAGCGGCGGATCATACCTTGCCGCCCACGATTTCGCGCACTTGCAGCGACACCTGCTTCTTGCCGCTGCCAAGCCATTGTCTGCCCACTTCGCGGAAACCGAAGCGCGCATGGAATCGCGCCGAGACCGGATTCGGCGGGTCGATGTCGAACTCGCAGGTCAGGCACTGCGTACGCGCAGCGAAGCCTCAATGTCGTTGCGCCCGTGCGGAAAGACCCAATTCGCCGGCGATGGCACGCAGGCGCTTGTCGCGCGTCAGCAGCGGTGCGTGCCCAGCCAGGTACGCGCTCGCCAAAAGATGTGCGTCGACCCAGCCGATGCCGCGGCCTGTCAACGCATGGCGGTCGAGGAATGCGAGCGCTTCGTCGTGCGCGGCTACCGGCGCAGCCGGCAGGTTCGCGAGCTCAGCCAGGAACGACTCGCGATTCGGCAAATTGCCGCAAGCCAACTCGCCGACGACAAAGGGATGGCACATGACGACGCCAGCTTCGAGCAACGCGACGAGTTCGGCGTCGCGGCGCCGCAGGTGATCGATCCAGACCGAGGAATCGACCAGAATCACGCACCGCCCCGGCGTTTGCGGATCGGCTCGGAACGCCGGCGCGGCGGGCGACGCGCGCCTGGAACGGAGCCGCCGAGCTGGATCAAGCGCCGCGCCGCTTCGCGTTCGATCAGCGCCTTGAGCCCTTCACGCAACACGACGGAGCGCTCGCCATTGCCAATGACTGTGCAGGCCTTTTCCAGCAATTCGTCGTCGCGGGCGATGGCGGCGGTTGCGGAAGGACTCGATGCGCCGGGCTTGCGAGCGCGCTCCCAAGCCTGATCCAGCGACAAGCGCGCGTCCTTGTGTGTGGTCGTGGGCAAATACGCAGGCGCGGGCGGCTCGGCAACACGCGCTGGGCTGGACTGCGCAATCGCCTCCCATTCGACGGCATCTTCCATGATCGATTGCAATTCTTTCTGCAGCGAACGGCGATTGTCCGAAGCGCGGCGACGCAAGCGGTCGGCTAGCGCATCGGGCACCTGTTTAATCGTGAACGTGGTAGGCATGGCATCCTCCGTGGATGCAAAATACATCCGGAATGGATGCGGCGCAAGCAGACGCTATTCTTCCCGCGTCACCCGCAGCACTTCCTCGGCGGACGTGATGCCGGCCACACACTTGTTCCAGCCGTCTTCGAGAATGCTCGGCGTGCGCGCGCGCGCATGGCGTTCGAGCTCGGCTTCGGCGGCGTTGGCGTGGATCAGGTGGCGCAGTTCCTCGTCGACGTTGACGAATTCGTAGATGCCGGTGCGGCCCCTGTAGCCGGCGTGACGTCCGGCGGCCTGTGCGGACGGCCGATAGAGATTTGCTTGTGTATCGCTCGGTTTGCCGAACGCAGCCAGTTCGCGCGTGCTGGCGGTATACATTTCCCTTTGTTGCGGATCCAGCACGCGCACCAGGCGCTGCGCGAGCACGCCGATCAGCGAGGACGAAAGCAGAAAGGGTTCAACGCCCATGTCGCGCAGGCGCGTGACCGCACCGACCGCGGAGTTCGTGTGCAGCGTGGATAACACCAGGTGTCCGGTGAGCGAAGCCTGCACCGCGATTTCGGCGGTTTCCAGATCGCGGATTTCGCCGACCATGACCACATCCGGGTCCTGGCGCAGGATCGCACGCAGGCCGCGCGCGAAGGTCATGTCCACTTTCGTGTTCACCTGGGTCTGACCGACGCCGTCGATGTAGTACTCGATCGGATCTTCCACGGTCATGATGTTGCGGCTGGCGTCGTTGAGCTTGAGCAGCGAGCCGTACAGCGTGGTGGTCTTGCCCGAACCGGTCGGGCCGGTGACGAGCAGGATTCCGTGCGGGCGCTGGATGACGTCGCTCAACGCTTCCAGCGTATCCGGCGCCATGCCGAGCTGCTTCAGATCGAGCTTGCCGGCCTGCTTGTCGAGCAGCCGCAGTACCACGCGCTCACCGTGTCCGGCGGGAATGGTGGACACGCGCACGTCGACCGGGCGTCCGGCGATCTTCAATCCGATGCGGCCATCCTGCGGCAGACGCTTTTCGGCGATGTCCAGGCGCGCCATGACCTTGATGCGCGACACCACCGCGCTCGCGATCGCCTTCTGCGGCGCCAGCACTTCGCGCAACACGCCGTCGAGGCGGAAGCGCACGACCAGGCGATTCTCGAACGGCTCGATGTGGATGTCGCTGGCGCCTTCCTTCACCGCTTCGGTAAGCAGGGCGTTGATCAGGCGGATGATCGGTGCGTCGTCCTCGGATTCGAGCAGGTCTTCGGGTTCGGGCAATTCGTCGGCGAGAGTTTTCAGATCGAGCGCGTCGCCGGATGCGTCGTCAAACCCTGCGACCACCGCGCGCGCATCGTCGCCCTGCTCGTAGAGTTCGCGCAGCAGCCGTTCGTAGCCGCTGGCGTCGTAGCGCACGAGTTTGAGCGGCGCGCGCAGATGCCGCTGCAATTCGGTCAGCACCTCGGGCTTGACGCCCTCGCGCCAGGCGACTTCGGCTTCGTCGCCGCGCCAGGCCACGAGCGTGGCGCCGTTGCGGCGGGCGAAGCCGAAGCTCGGCCGCGGCGGATGTGCGGTCACGGGGTTTTCTGTTCCGGCTTGTCTTTCGGCGCCACATCCAGCGCCGGCGATTTCATGAAATCGTGCACTTCCGGCAGCATCGGCTGCTGGCCACGCGGCGTGATCGTCTCGTTGCTCTCGCGCATCTGCAATTGCTCGGTGCGCAGGAAATTGTATTTCTCGCCGGAGACCTGCGCCTCGGTGGCCGCGTCGCGCAGGATGCGCGGATGCAGGAACACCATCAGGTCCTGCTTGGTGTGATCGTTGCTGCGGTAGCGGAACAGGTTGCCGATCAACGGAATGTCGCCCAATGCGGGCACCTTCTGCACGCTGTCCTTGACGTTGTCCGAGATCAATCCGCCGAGCACGAGCAGGGAATTGTCCTTGACCATCACCGTGGTCTTGATCTCGCGCTTGTTGGTGACGAGATCGACCGCGCCCTGCACCGGCGGCAGCAGGTTGGAGACTTCCTGATGGATGTCCAGGCGCACGGTGTCGCCGGAATTGATGTGCGGCGTGACCGTGAGGGTCAGGCCCACGTCCTTGCGCTGGATGGTCTGGAACGGATTGCCGATGCCGGTCGCAGCGGTGCCCGTGGCGCCGCTGGTGGTACCGGTATTCGTGGTGTACGAGCCGGTCACGAACGGCACTTCCTCGGCGACCTTGATCATCGCTTCCTGATTGTCCAGGGTCATGATCGACGGCGTGGACAGGATGTTATTCTTGCCGTTGCTGCGCAGCGCCGAGAGCAGGCCGCCAAGGCTGAGCAGTTTCTTGCCGTTGAACGTGATCGAGTTCAGATAACCCAGATTCAGGCCGTTGCCGACGGTGACCGCCGGACCGCCGGAGGCATTCAATGCGTTGTCGACGCTGAAGATGTTGTTGCCCGGCGTATTGCCGGTGAAATTGGTGCCGCCCAGGACATGACTCTTGTCGCCGAGCGGAACCTGCCACTGGATGCCGAGTTCGTTCGCGGTTTCGTCCGAGACTTCGGCAATCACCGCTTCGATCAGCACTTGCGCGCGGCGGATGTCGAGCTGGCGGATCACCGCCTGCAGCGAGCGGAACACCGCCGGCGGCGCGCTGATCACCAGCGCGTTGTCGCCTTCGTGGGCCTGGATCGTCGCGGTTGGCGCACCCGATCCGCCACCGCCTCCCGCCGCGGCACCAGCCGCCGCCTTGCCGTTCGGCGGTGCATCTCCGGTCAGCGTCGCGGCGACGCCTTCCAGGATCGGCACCAGGTCCTTGGCGTTGGCATAGTTCAGGTACACGACCTGGGTTTCGCCGCCATCGCTGATCGGCGTATCCAGGTGCGCGATCAGCGCGCGCATGCGCAGGCGACCGCTCTTGCCTCCCGAAAGCAAGATCGAATTCGTGCGCTCGTCGGCAAACACGTGCGGCTGGTCGGCGGAATCCGCACCCTTGGTGTCGGAAAGCTGGCTGAGGATGCGCGCCACTTCGGCCGCGCTCGCATGCTGCAGCGGAATCACGTCCACGCCGGAATCGGATACGGTATCGATGCGGTGAATGATGCTGATCATGCGCTCGACGTTGCCGGCGCGATCGGAAATGACCAGCGAATTGGACGCCGGATGCGCGATCAATTGCGCGCCCTGCGGCATCAGCGGGCGCAGGATCGGCACCAGATCCGTCGCCGCAACGTGCTTGACCGGCACGATCTGGGTGACGATTTCGTCAGCCTCGTGCGGACGCGTGCCGTTGAGAGCGCCCGAACCATCCTGCTGCGCCACCGCCTCGGGCACGATCTTGATCATGTCGCCGGAGGGAATCGCCGCGTAGCCGTGCACGCGCAGCACGGACAGGAACACATCATAGATTTCGCTCGCCTTCATCGGCCGCGACGAGATCACCGTGACCTTGCCCTGCACGGTGGGGCCGACGATGAAATTCTTGCCGGTGATCTCCGACACCGTGGCGATCAGCGCCTGGATGTCGGCGTCCTTCATGTTCAGCGTGTGCGTGCCGGGCGGATTGGACACGGGCGCAGCGGCGGGAGCCTTGGGCTGCGCGATGGCCAGGATGGCGGCGAAAGCAAGTACGGCGGCAACGAGAAATCGCGACATTTTATAATTCTCTACAAGTATATTCCGCTCAATGCAAGCTCACGGTGAGCGTGGCCGGCTTGCCGTTGCGCAATACCGTGACAGACACGCTGCCGGCGCCGGCCAGATTGTCCATGAATTGCTGCGGATTCGATACAGTCGACAGACTCTGGCCGTTGATCGCGGTGATCAGGTCGGTGGATTTCAGGCCGGCCTGATTCATCAGTTTCGCCACTTCGCCGCCGCCGGACAGGCGCGCGCCGGCGATCTTGCCGTTCTCGAGCACGGGTTCGACGTGAACCTGCTTGGCCAATTGCGCCGGATCGACGCGCAGCCTGGACTGCGCCGCGTTCCAGTCGAGGTTGCCGCCGAGCTGCGGCGGCGCGTAGTTCGGCGGGACGCTCGAAGCGCGAGCCGCCGTGGCCGCGGCCGAGTTCCCCGGCGCAACCGCCGTTGCCGGCGGCGCAGACGAACCCGCTTGCGGCAGGTTCAGGGTCTCGGCCACGCCTGCGTGATCGAGCACCACGTGATCGGTGTACACCGCCGCGAGTTTCGCGTCGGCGCCAACCGCCTCGCCGACCTTGTAGGCGCGTTCGCCGCCGTGTTCGTCCTCGATCATGGCGATGCCGTCTTGCGGATCGGGCACCGCCAGCGTGCCGCGCAGGGTCAGCTTGAGCGTCGTCGCCGGCGCGGTGCGCATCTGCTGCATCACCGCGATCATTTGCGGATTGCCGAACAGGTGCCACTTGCCCACCGACTGCACCGGTATCGCCGCCGGCGCCGCCGCGACCGGCGCGGACGCAACCGCATCATCGCCCTGCGGCACCAGCAGCCAGGCCAGACGAACGAGCAGCCAAAGACAAATCACTGCGGCCACGGCGCAGGCCACGAGCGCGCTCAGGCGCGAAGCGCGTGCGTGGTCGGCATGGGTCAGGGATGCAAGCATGCGGCGTCGGCGAAAAAGCCCGCCGCAGACTTTAGCAGCAAGCCGTCAGGAGCGCTTGAACAGATTGCCGAGGCGGCGAAAGAAACCGGGTTTTTTGCGCTCGGGCGGAGGCGCTGCGACGACCGGCGTGGTCGATACCGGCTGGTGGCCGCGCGGACGCTTTTCCTGCATGGCGCCATTGCCGTCGTGATTGCGCATCGCCGCATCCGTGCCCGCGCCGTGGCGGCGCCCGCGTCCGCCGCGGCTTCGGCGCTTGCGCGGCGCGGCGTCGGCGTTGGCCGCAGACGAGGCAACCACGGGCGCCACGGCAACAGGTGCTGGCGCCGATGCGGGTTTGTGCGAATGCGCGCGCGATCCGTCACGGGGCGGCCGGCGCGCTTCGCCGTGACGCGGCTTGGACGCCGGCGGCTTGCGTGCCGAGGTGTCGATATTGGATTCGGTGTCGCCCTCCGCGCCGGCGGGCCGCTGCCGCGGCGGCGGCGTCACCAGCAATTCCGG
>JAGWXP010000109.1 GCA_018969845.1 Lysobacteraceae bacterium
CGGCGGTTATACCGGCGGCGCGGGCGGTGCATTTGGAGCAGACGGCACGGGCCCAGGCACGGGAATTCAAGCTACGGGCGGAGCCTACGGAGGATCCTGCTTTACCACTGCCGATGCCGGTTTGTTGACCAGTCTTGCCCTGAGCGCAGCGGGCGGCGCGGGCGGCACCGGCCAGACACCCACCGCGGCAAGTACAGGCGGCGGGAACGGTTTCGTGACGCTGACGGCCATCGTTTTGTCACCGTCCACTTTACCGGCAGCGACCGTTGGCGCGGCTTACAGCCAGACGATCACTGCCAGCGGCGGCACCTCGCCCTACACTTTTGCATTAGCCACCGGCGCACTGCCGGCGGGGCTGACCCTGACATCCGCCGGTGTGCTCTCGGGAACCCCGACCGCAGGCGGCACGTTCAATTTCACCGTCACGGCAACCGATAGCAGCGCTGCGCCCGGGCCTTATTCCGGTTCGCAGGCCTACACGCTGACGGTCAATCCGCCGACTATCGTGCTGTCGCCTTCGACCTTGCCAGCGGCGACCGTTGGCATCGCCTACAGCCAGACCATCACGGCCAGTGGCGGCACCTCGCCTTACACCTACGCGGTGACTGTCGGCACACTGCCGGCCGGACTGACCCTGTCGTCCGCCGGTGTGCTTTCCGGCACGCCGACCGCAGGCGGATCGTTCACCTTCACCGTCACCGCCACCGACAGCAGCACAGGCACGGGACCCTACACCGGTTCGCAGACCTATACGCTGACGGTAGGCGCGCCGACAATTATCCTGTCGCCTGCCACCTTGCCGGCGGCGACCGTTGCAGCGGCCTACAACCAGACGATCACGGCCAGCGGCGGCACCGCACCTTACACCTACGCGACTGCCGGGCCACTGCCGGCAGGCTTGACCTTGTCCTCGGGTGGCGTGTTGTCCGGCACCCCGACGGCTGGCGGTACGTTCAATTTCACCGTCACCGCGACGGACAGCAGCACCGGTGCCGGAGCGCCCTACACGGGTTCGCGGGCCTACACACTGACGGTCAATCCACCGACCATCACACTGGCGCCGACCTCGTTGCCGGCGGCTACAGTTGCGGCCGCATACAGCCAGACGATTACCGCCAGCGGCGGCACCTCGCCTTACACCTACGCGGTGACTGTCGGCACACTGCCGGCCGGGTTGACCCTGTCCTCCGCCGGCGTGCTCTCGGGAACCCCGACCGCGGGCGGCACATTCAGCTTCACTGTCACCGCGACGGACAGCAGCACCGGCACGGGACCCTACAAGGGCACACAGGCCTACACACTGACGGTCAATCCACCGACCATCACGCTGGCGCCAACCTCGTTGCCGAGCGGCACCAACAACGTGGCCTATCCCAGCCAGACGATTACCGCCAGCGGCGGCACCTCGCCGTACACCTATGCGGTCACCGTCGGCGCGCTGCCGGCCGGCTTGACCCTGTCCTCCGCCGGCGTGCTATCGGGAACCCCGACCGTCGGCGGTACGTTCAACTTCACCGTCACCGCGACCGACAGCAGCACCGGTGCCGGACCCTATACGGGCTCGCAGGCCTACACGCTGACCGTGAACCCCGGAACGCAGACGCTGACCATCACCGCGCCGCCCGACATCTACATCAATCTCGGCCCGGCCACGGTGACGGTGACGGCATCCAGCGGATTGCCGGTAACGCTGACCAGCACGACGCCGACGATCTGCACCGTCTCCGGCACCGGACCGACGTTCACGGTGACCCTGCTCGCGACCGGAACCTGCACGCTCACCGCCAGTCAGGCCGGCGACGCGAACTACGCGCCGGTTTCGCAGAATGTCAGCTTCATCGTGCTCGCCCAGGTCGCGCCCACGCCAATGCTCGACCGGCGTGCGCTGCTGCTGCTGGCCGCGCTGATCGGCCTCGTCGCACTCGTACGCGCACGCCGCGCATAACAGCGCTTCACGGCCACCTTTCCCCGTACGCGGGGAAAGGTGGCTCCGGCGACATCGGACAATGCCATAATCGGCCGGCCATGCGGTTCGCCGTTCGACACGTCATTGCATCGTCCACGCTGCTTTTCATGTTGACCTGCGCGAGCGCCGGCGCGACGGACTTCGTCATCGACACGGTGCACACGCAAATCTACGCTTGCGTCTCGCACTTGGGTTTTTCCGCGCCGTGCGCGCGGTTCAAGATCCAGAGCGGATTCTTCCACTTCGACGAGGGTAATTGGACGACAGCAAGGGTCGACGCGCTCGTCGACACGCAATCGGCGGATCTGGGCGACGCAGCTTGGAACGATACCGTGCGTTCGTGGCAATTCCTCGACTCCGGCAAATATCCGCTGGCGCGTTTCGTTTCCCATTCGGTGGAGAAAACCGGCAAGCAGAGCGGCATTGCGCACGGCATGCTGACATTGCGCGGCATGACGCGGCCGCTGGACTTGCGCATCACGTTCAACCGCGCTGGCCTGGATCCTTATGACTTGCGTTACACGGCAGGTTTCTCGGCCGCGGCGACACTCAAGCGTTCGGAATTCGGCATGACGAAATATCTGCCGGACATCGGCGACGAGGTGACAATCCGCATCGAGGCCGAAGGCTTGCGCGGCGAGCCGCCGCCGGTTCAAACTGCGCCGGCCAAACCGGAAACCTGACATGCTGAAAAGCGGACCGAACCACTGGGGCAGCCTCGCCAAGTTTTTCCACTGGACCCTTGTTGCGCTGATCCTCGTGCAGGGCGCGATCGGACTGATCATGGTCGACCTGCCGAAGCGGCCGAGCGTCATCCCCGTATACAGTTTCCACAAATCGCTCGGCCTGACCATCCTCGCGCTGGCCGTGCTGCGCCTGGCGTGGCGGCTGTTCGATGCACGTCCGCATGATCCGCCCGCCATGCCGCGCTGGCAGGCACTCGGTGCGCGTGCCGGCCATGCGCTGCTGTATCTGCTGATTTTCCTGGTGCCGCTGTCGGGCTGGTGGTACGACTCGGTGGCGGCGTTGCGCCCGCTGTACTGGTTCGGCCTGATCCACGTGCCGCCGCTGGGCGGGCCGGATCCGTCGATTCCGGATCTGAAGCACATCGCCGCCGATCGCCACCAACTGCTGTTCTGGGTGCTGATCGCCGTCGCCGCCGGTCATGCACTGATGGCGTTGATTCACCATTTCCACAATCGCGACGGTGTGCTCAAGCGCATGCTGCCGTTCACTCGCATCTGACGGACCCGCGACCATGCGCGCTTTCATGTTTTTCCTCATGCTGCTTCCCGCTGCCGCATTCGCGCGCGACTGGAACGTGGACATGGCCAAGAGCGGGCTCGGCTTCGACGGCACCTATCAGGGCGGCGCGTTCGCCGGAAAGTTCGGCCAGTGGAATGCCGCTATCGCCTATGACGAAACGGATCTGGCGCACGCCAAGTTCGACGTCACCGTGCAATTGTCCAGCGTCGATACCGGCAGCGGTGAACGCGACCAGACGCTGGCCACTGCCGATTTTTTCGATACCACGAAATTTCCGCAGGCGCATTTCGTCGCCACCGATTTCGTGCGCGGCGCCGATGGCGGCGTGGTCGCGCGCGGCACCTTGACCATTCGCGACATCGCCAAGCCGGTCACGCTGAAGGTGAAGTTCGCGGTGTCCGGCGGGGCGACAACGCTCGACGTATCCACCATGCTCAACCGCAAGGACTTCGGCCTGGGCACCAGTAGCGACTGGGACGACATTGGCACGCAGGTGAATGTGCACGCGCATCTGGTGCTGACGCCGAAGTAGCGCTGACAACGCTCGCCAAACCTGCCACCATCGCATCTTCGTTGCGCTGGGGAAAATCGAATGTCAGCGAATGACAACGCCATTCGGCGCGAGCTGGGTTCGTTTGCGCTGATGCTGATCGGTCTGGGCTCGATCATCGGTTCGGGCTGGCTGTTCGGCGCCTGGCGCGCGGCCGGGCTGGCCGGACCAGACGCGGTCTGGGCCTGGGTCATCGGCGCCTTCATCATCAGCGCGATCGCGCTCACCTATGCGGAATTGGGCGCGATGTTCCCCGAGTCCGGCGGCATGGTGCGCTACGGCCATTATTCGCACGGCTCGCTGGTCGGTTTCATTGCGGCGTGGTCGAACTGGATCGCGATCGTTTCAGTGATCCCGGTCGAGGCCGAAGCGTCGGTGCAGTACATGGCCTCGTGGCCGTGGGCGTGGACGCAGGCGCTGTACGTACCGGCGCCGGGCGGTCGCGGCGAACTTACGCCGCCCGGGCTGGCGATCGCGGCCGCGTTGGTAATTGTATACTTTTTGCTGAATTTCTGGAGCGTGAAGGTGTTCGCGCGTTCCAACACCGCCATCACCATCTTCAAGCTCGTGGTGCCCGCGTTGACCGCGTTCGCTCTGATCGCGAGCGGATTCCACACCGGCAATTTCAGCGTCGGCATCCACAGCGGTCCGCATGTCACAGACTGGGCAGCGGTGCTCACCGCAGTCGCCACCGCCGGCATCGTGTTCAGCTACAACGGTTTCCAGAGTCCGGTGAACATGGCCGGCGAGGCGCGCAATCCGGGCCGCAGTGTGCCGTTGGCGATTCTCGGCGCCATTGGTTTGGCCACCGTTGTCTACGTGCTGCTGCAAATCGCCTACATCGGCGCGGTACCGCCGGACAAGCTCGCCCGGCTTGGCTGGCACGGCATCGACTTCCGCTCCCCGTTCGCGCAACTGGCCATGATTGTGAATCTGCAATGGCTCGCGATGCTGTTGTACGCGGATGCCTTCATCAGCCCGAGCGGCACCGGCATGACCTACACCGCGACCTGCGCGCGCATGCTGTACGCGATGCAGAAAAACGGCACGATGCCGGCGGCGTTCGGCAGCGTGCATCCGCGCTGGGGTGTACCGCGCGCGGCGATGGGATTCGATCTCGCGGTCGGATTCGTTTTCCTGTTTTTCTTCCGCGGCTGGGGCACGCTGGCGGCGGTGATTTCCGGCGCGACCATCATCTCGTACCTGGTCGGACCGGTCAGCGCGGCAGCACTGCGGCGCACCGCGTCGCAAATGCCAAGACCCCTGCGCCTGCCCGCCTTGGGCGTGCTCTCGTGCCTGGCTTTCGTGTTCTCCACCGAACTCATGTACTGGGCGAGCTGGCCGCTGTGCGGGGAGATCGTGCTGCTTGTCCTCATCGGCTTGCCGATCTATTTCTGGTATCAGGCGCACGGTCGCTGGCAGGACTTCGGCCGCCAGCTGCGCGGCGCGTGGTGGCTGATCGCCTACCTGCCGGCGATCTCGGCGCTTTCGTATTTCGGCAGCACGAAGTTCGGCGGACTGGGCTGGATGCCCTACGGCTGGGATCTGATCGTCGTCGGCGTTTTCGGCCTGGTGTTCTATTTCTGGGGCTTGGCCAGCGGTTGGCGCACGCCGGACGTGGAAGCCGTCAGCCGCTGAGCCAGGCGCGCAGCGCCTGCGCATCGAACGGCCAGCCCAGTTCGCGGCCGGATTCGTCCTCGCGCAGGATCGGCACACGCTCGCCGTAGCGCGCTTCGAGCGCGGCATCGCCATCGATGAAAACACTGGCGAACTCCGGCGCGCGCGCGCGCGCCAATTCATCGAGCGCGAGGTCGCACAGCCGGCAGTCGTCGCGTTGGTAGAGTGTCAATCGCATCGGCGTAGAATAACCGTCTTCTCGCCCTCGTTTGAAACCCCATGGCCGTAAGCACATTCGACCTGTTCAAAATCGGCATCGGACCGTCGTCGTCGCACACGGTCGGTCCGATGCGCGCAGCGGCGCGCTTCGCCACGCGCTGGCTCGAGGAAACCGGACTGCTCGCGCGCGTGACGCGGGTACGCGCGGAACTGTTCGGCTCGCTCGCTCACACCGGCCGTGGTCACGGCACGGACAAGGCCGTGCTGTGCGGCTTGGAGGGCGAATGGCCGGACAAGATCGATCCGGATTCGATTCCGGCGCGGCTCGACAGTATCCGCGCAAGCAAGAAAATCAATCTGCTCGGCAAGCGCGAAATCGCGTTCGACGAGAAGACGGATCTCGTCTTCAACAAGCGCACCAAGTTGCCGTTCCACAGCAACGGCATGCGGTTCTCCGCATTCGACGCTGCCGGCAACGAGCTGGCGACGCGCGATTACTACTCCGTCGGCGGCGGCTTCGTGGTCAATCCGGACGAGGCCGCGGAAAACCGCATCGTCGCCGACACCACGCCGTTGCCGCACCCATTCCACAGCGGCGATGAATTGCTGAAGATCTGCGAAGAATCCGGCAAATCCATCGCGCAGATCATGTTCGAGAACGAGAAGGCCTGGCGCAACGAAGCGGAAATCCGCATGGGGCTTTTGGCCATATGGAAGGCCATGTCGGCGTGTGTTGCGCGTGGTATGCGCGAGTCGGGCACCCTGCCCGGCGGCCTGCACGTGCAGCGGCGCGCACCGGTGATGTGCGCCGAGCTGAAGGATCGCCCCGAAGCCGCGCTCAAGGATCCGCTGACGATCCTGGACTGGGTGAATTTATATGCGCTCGCGGTCAACGAGGAGAATGCCGCCGGCGGGCGCGTCGTGACCGCGCCGACCAACGGCGCCGCCGGTATCATCCCCGCCGTGCTGCATTACTACCATCGCTTCGTGCCGGGCGCGAATGAGCAAGGTGTGCTGGATTTTCTGCTCACTGCCGCGGCGATCGGTCTCTTGTACAAGGAAAACGCTTCGATCTCGGGCGCGGAAGTCGGCTGTCAGGGCGAGGTCGGCGTGGCCTGCTCGATGGCTGCCGGCGGCCTCACCGCCGCACTCGGCGGCACGATCTATCAGGTCGAGAACGCGGCCGAGATCGGAATGGAACATAACCTGGGACTCACCTGTGATCCGATCGGCGGCCTCGTGCAGATTCCCTGCATCGAGCGCAATGCGATGGGTTCGGTCAAGGCGATCAACGCGCAACGCATGGCCATGCGCGGCGACGGCAAGCACCGCGTGTCGCTGGACAAGGTGATCAAGACCATGCGCGATACGGGGCGCGACATGCAGGACAAGTATAAAGAGACCTCGCGCGGTGGGCTGGCGGTGAATGTGATTGAGTGTTGATCAGTCTTCGCGCCGCTTGCGTACGGCAGCCGAAGATGACAGCGACGCAATCAACTCCCGAACTACTTTCTGGTCCTTGCTCGGCAGCGCGAGAAACGCCTCAAAGGTAAGGCGGTCCGGACCCGTCACGTGATCCGGCCAGAGTGAGCGTGGCTCCCGAACGCCCGATGGAGCGGCCTCGCGCATCAAGCTGTACGCATCCATGCCGAGCATCTTCGAAAGGCCGTGCATGGCCTCGGGCCGCGGCAGATGTTTGGCATGTAGCCAGTGCGAAATCGACTGTTGCGTCACCGAGACTTCGCCGTCGCGCGCGAGAGTCCGTACCAACTCTACGGGCCGCGAATCGAACCTCTGCCGTTTCAGTTCCTCGTGCAGCCGTCGCGCAAAGATTGCTCTTTCGTTTCTCATGGCGCCGACCATACGGCCGAAGCCCGCGCCCGGTTTATCAATTTACTTTCATTATTCTGAAAGATTTGCTTACATAGACGATCCGATCCTTCTCGCCACGGACCGTCATGGCCAAATCGCTGCTGGAGCAACTACCAAAGATCGTCGCCGACGGAAAGGCGCAGGCCGAGAAGATTCTGGAAGGGCTGGAAAGCCGGCATCGCGTGCGCTTGCAGACGCGCGAGTGGGTGCTGCCGTCGAAGGATGCGAGCGAAACCGACTGGATTGCGGCGAACACGCGGCAACAGGCGCTTAGCGCCGCGCAGGACGAGATGTTCGGCGCAGTGCAGGGTTCGCTCGGCGACGCCGCCGCGCGGCCGTGGCAGAACCGCCTGATCTACGGCGACAACCTGCTGGCAATGGCCGCGCTGCTGGCCGGCGACGAACACACGCCGAGCCTGCGCGGCAAAGTCGATCTGATCTATATCGATCCGCCGTTCGACTCCAAGGCCGACTACCGCACCAAGGTCAGGCTACCCGGTGTGGAGATCGAACAACGTCCGACTGTGATGGAGCAGCTTGCATATTCCGACACATGGTCTGGAGGCACAGCGACCTATCTCGAAACGATCGTACCGCGCTTACTTCTTATGCGTGAATTGCTCGTTGATAGCGGCGCAATCTACGTGCACTTGGATTGGCACGTAGCGCACTACGTGAAAATCACAATGGACGAACTGTTTGGCAAGGAAAACCTCGAGCGCGAAGTAATCTGGAGCTTCGACACCAAGTCTGGCTACAAGAGCACGGCGGACAACTGGGTACGCAGCCACGACACGCTCCTGTACTGGGCCAAAAGCAAACAGTCTGTGCATTTCACCAAGGAATATCTGCCTTACGACGCCGAGTACCTAAAGCGGTTCAAGAAGCTCGACGAGTACGGCCGTGCCTACCGCGATGATCGCGGCAGCGGGGTGAAGCAATATCTCGACGAGCTAAAGGGCGTAGCTGTGTCGGACGTCTGGTCGGATATCAAATCGTTCCAGCAGGACGCCACTTCTGCGGAATATCTCGGCTACGCGACCCAGAAACCCACATCTCTGCTCGC
>JAGWXP010000228.1 GCA_018969845.1 Lysobacteraceae bacterium
CTGGCCGCCGGCTTCATGGAACCGCTGGAATCGACCAGCATCCACCTGGTGCAGTCGGGCATCGCGCGCCTGCTCGCCATGTTCCCCGACCGGCATTGCGATCCGGTGCTGGTGGATGCCTACAATCAACAGACGCGCTTCGAATACGAGCGCGTGCGCGATTTCCTGATCCTGCATTACAAGGCCACCGAGCGCGACGACACGCCGTTCTGGCGGCAGTGCGGGGCTATGGAAATTCCCGAACGACTCGCGCAACGCATCGCGCTGTTCCGGCGCACGGGGCTGATCTTCCGCGAAGGCGAGGAACTTTTCGCCGAGACCGGTTGGTTGCAGGTGATGCTGGGTCAGCGCATCGAACCCGAGCATCATCATCCGCTGGCCGATGAACTGGAGGAATCGAAATTGCAAGGTTTTCTTTCCGACATCCGGACTCTCGTCGCACGTGCTGCTGGAAGACTGCCCATGCACGACGATTTCGTGGCGCGTCTCGATACCAGCGCGCCCACCGCGAAACACGAACGTGAGTTCGCGCGAAGCGTGCCGTGAGATCGCGCACCCTGTTTTTCGGACTGCTGCTGTGCCTGTCGGCGTTGGCGGCGAATGCCACGACCGCTCCGGCGCAGTCGGCCAAGGCACCGGCTGCCGCCGCGCCATCGGGCGTGTACTACGAGATTTTCGTGCGCAGCTGGTACGACACGAACGGCGACGGCATCGGCGATCTGAACGGCGTCACCGCCAAACTCGACTACCTGAAATGGCTCGGCGTCAGCGGCATCTGGCTGATGCCGATCAATCCTTCGCCGAGCTACCACGGCTACGACATCACCGACTACTACGCGATCAATCCGCAATACGGGACGATGGCCGACTTCGAGCGCCTGCTGCACGCGGCGCACCAGCGCGGTATCCGGGTGATCATGGATCTCGTGATCAACCACAGCAGCAATCAATCGCCCTGGTTCGAGGCCGCGCGCGATGTGCACAGTCCTTATCGCGACTGGTACGAGTGGGCGACGCCCGTTACCGACCTCAAGGCGATCAGCGCCACCGGCGGATCGGCCTGGCATGAACTGCCCGGTAGTCAACCCGCTACGAAGCAATATTACAAGGGCATTTTCGTCGCGCAGATGCCGGACCTTAACTTCGACAACCCGGCCGTGCGCAAGCAGATGATCGAGGTCGGCAGGTTCTGGCTGAAGAAGGGCGTCGACGGTTTTCGCCTGGACGCCGCGCAACACATCTACGACGACCTCGACACCGACTGGCACAGCTCGACGGTATTGCAGAAGAACCTGGACTGGTGGCGCGAATTCCATCGCGGCATCGATGCCGTCGATCCGCATGCGTGGCTGGTGGGCGAGGTCGCGCGCAACCACGCCGATGAACTCGTCCCGTGGATGGATGCGCTCGACGCCACGTTCGATTTTCCGCTGGCCAAACGCTTGATCGACAGCGCCCGCGAGGAGCGCGATCGCGACCTCGGCGCCACGCTGGCGCGCATGGACGCAGCGTACCGCGCGGCCGCGCACGGCCGCTTCGACAATGCGCCGTTCCTGTCCAACCACGATCAGGAACGCGTGATGAGCCAGCTCGACGGCAATACGGCGCACATGCGCAGTGCGGCTGCCATGCTGCTCACCCTGCCGGGACATCCCTTTGTCT
>JAGWXP010000110.1 GCA_018969845.1 Lysobacteraceae bacterium
TTGTTCGTCGAGCGCTGGCTGTTCTTCGCTCAGGCCAAGCACGTGGTGATGCTGTATTACGGCGGCGCGCGGCCACACAGCGCCTGAACGGCGCTTGTACGCTTTGCGCACAAGTCCACATTCCAGTTGATGACCACGAATCGGGTATACAACTTCTGACCGGGCGCCAAAATTTACCGTTCACACTGAGCGTAGCCGCGAAGCGGCGGAGTCGAAGTGCCTGCGTGGGCTTCGACTTCGCGCCGGCGGCGCTACGCTCAGCCCGAACGGATATTTTGGTCAACGCGAGTACGGGCTGTGCCTTTTCAGCGCCCCAACAACACGCCCGCACCCAGTTCGAGCAATCGCCGCGCGACGCGTTCGCCCAATGCCTCCGGCGCTTCGGATTGGCCATCGTCCTGCGCGCGGACGAGTCTCCCGTTCGCGGCATCGCCGACCAGTCCTGACAGATGCAAGCCGATTTCGGTTTCGATGCAGAACGCCGCGATCGGCACCTGGCAACTGCCTTGCAGATGGCGCGTCAGCGCGCGTTCGGCGGCGACGCAACTTGCGGTCGCCGCGTCGTGCAGCGGCGCGAGCAAATCCAGCGTGTGCGCATCGCCGGCGCGCAACTCCACGGCGATCGCGCCCTGCCCCGCGGCCGGCAGCCAGTGCGGCGGTTCAAGCCGGCTGCGGATGCGCTCAGCGAGACCCAGACGTTCGAGTCCCGCGCAGGCGAGCACGATGGCGTCGTAATCGCCCTTGTCGAGTTTGGCCAGGCGCGTGTTGACGTTGCCGCGCAGGTCGGCGAGGCGCAGATCGGGACGCCGCGCGCGCAACTGCGCCTGCCGGCGCAGCGACGAGGTGCCCACCCGCGCGCCTTGCGGCAAAGTATCCAGATGCGCGCAGTGTACCGAAACGAAGGCATCGGCCGGATCGGCGCGTTCGAGCACGGCACCGATCGCGAAGCCGTCGTCGAGCTGCATCGGCACGTCCTTGAACGAATGCACGGCGATGTCGGCTTGGCGCCGCGCGAGCGCGACCTCGAGCTCCTTGAGGAACAGGCCCTTGCCGCCGATGTCCGCGAGCGGACGATCCAGGATGTTGTCACCGCGCGTGGTCATGGGCACCAGTTCCACGGTGAGTCCGGGATGCGCCGCGCGCAGCAGCGCGGCGACATGCTCGGCCTGCCACAACGCGAGCGCGCTCTTGCGCGTGGCAATGCGCAGCGGCGCCGTCATAACGAACGCACCAGCTTGCGCAGCATGGGCAGATTGCGCCGGCTGACTTCCAGCGTCGCCGCCGCGCCCTCGAGCTGCGCATGGATGCTGCCGTCGGCCGCGCGCACGAGTCCGAGCAGACGATCGCGCGCGACCAGGCAATTGCGGTGGATGCGCACGAAGCGTGCGTCGAATTCGTCCTCCAGCGCCTTGAGCGATTCCTCGATCAGCACTTCGCCCTTGCCGTGGTGCACGACGACGTATTTGTCCTCGGCCAGCAGATAGCGGATGTCGGCAACCGGGACGAGCACGAGGTTGCCGCGCACGCGCGCGCACAGATGGCTGCGCCGCGCCGGCTTGCCGGCCGCGGATTCCAGCCGGGTGACGTCCTCGCTACCGAAGCGGCGCGCACGCTCGAGCGCGATGCACAGGCGATCCAGCCGCACCGGCTTGACCAGATAGTCGACCGCGCCGGTGTCGAACGCGGCCAGCGCATGCTCGTCGTAGGCGGTGCAGAACACCAGCGCAGGCGGCTTGTCGAAGCCGGCGAGATGGCGCGCGGTTTCCAGTCCATCCATCAGCGGCATGCGGATGTCGAGCAGGACCACATCCGGATGCAGGCGCGCAGTCGTTTCGAGCGCGGCGCGGCCATCGCCCGCCTCGCCCACGATTTCTACATTTCCACAATCGCGCAGCAGCGCGGCAAGGCGTTCGCGCGCCAGCGGTTCGTCGTCAACGATCAGCACTTTCACGGGGCAACCTCAACACGCACACGAACTCCTCGGCGCCGTTGTCGATAACGAGCGTACCGCGCCTGCCGAAATGGTACTCGATGCGCGCGCGCGTGTTTTCCAGCGCCATGCCGTTGCGCGGCGCGGCACGCACGGCGGGCGCAGGCTGCGGATTGCGGATTTCAAGCACGGCGGCGCCATCCTCGCTGCGGCCGCGCACCGTCACCGTGCCGCCTTCCGGCAATGGCTGGATGCCATGATAGATCGCGTTTTCCGCCAGCGGCTGCAACAGCAGCGCAGGAATCGGCAGATCCGCGGGCAGATCGTTCACGGCCATGTCCACACGCAAGCGCTCGCCCAGGCGCAGTTTTTCGATGTCCAGGTATTGGCGCATCAGATCGAGTTCGGCGCCGAGCGTGCTCAATGCGGCATTGCCGCCGAGCGCGGCGCGGAACAGGTCGGACAGGTCTTCCACTGCGCGTTCGGCCTCGGCCGGGCGGCTGCGGATCAGGCTCGCGATCGTGTTCATGCTGTTGAACAGGAAGTGCGGGCGGATGCGTGCCTGCAGCGCCTCGAAGCGCGCCTTGGCCTCGGCGCGCACGCGCGCGCGCCATTGCTCGAGCACGTAGAAGTAACGCAGCAGCGCCGCGCCGAGCAGCGCGCACAACGCGGCGCTGCGCCAGACGAAGCGACCCTGGAACTGCACCGGCAAGGTCAGATTCAAGCCGAGCTGATGATCGATATCGAACACCAGCGCACTGCCGATCACGGTGACCGCGAGCATCAGCGCGTAGGCGGCGGCGACGCCCAACCACGGCGATAGTTTTTCCAGTTGCGGACGCAATTTGCACAGGCATACCGCGCATACCAGC
The DNA here is from genome assembly GCA_018969845.1 of Lysobacteraceae bacterium. Classification (GTDB taxonomy): domain Bacteria; phylum Pseudomonadota; class Gammaproteobacteria; order Xanthomonadales; family Rhodanobacteraceae; genus Rudaea. The sequence continues at coordinate 2,803 of JAGWXP010000110.1, forward strand.
GCCAACCATTGCGCGAACACGCTCACCGTGGCCAGGCGCGGCAGCAGCGGCCGTGTTTCGTCGCTCGGCGCGATCTCCGCGACCAGCACCAGCAGTTCCGCGACAACCATCACCGCGAACAGCACCGGCAGACTGCAGAAATCCGGCAGCCAGCGGGGGCGTTCGTCCGTGTGATTCATGGTTGACACGAACTTGTCGGGAAATTGTGACCCGTTCGTGCTGAGCGTAGCGGGGCGAAGCTCCGCGCAGTCGAAACTCCGGAGCGTGTTGGGCCCTTCGACTTCGCGCCTGCGACGCTACGCTCAGGGCGAACGGAATGCTGAAATACGCTCACGCCAAACGCACTCCTAACCAGGCACGCAAGTCCGCGATCTCTTCCATGCACACCTGATGCGCCATCGGATAGGTATGCCAGTCCACCGCATAACCGCGCTGCACGAGGTAGGCGCGACTCATCTCGCCGAGCGCGTGTGAGATGGTTGGATCGAGCATGCCGTGCGCCATGAAGATCGGCGTGGAGCAATTCGCCGCGCTCGCCTCGGCGTCGGTTTTTTCCGCCATCGGCAGGTAGGTGGACAGCGCGATGATGCCGCCGAGGAGCTGCGCATGACGGATGCCGCCGGCCAGCACGATCGCACCGCCCTGCGAGAATCCGGCGAGGTAGATGTTTTCCGACGCGATCCCGCGTTCGATTTCACGCGCGATCAATTCCTCGAGCAAGCCGATCGAGGCGCGGATGCCGGTTTCGTCCTGACGCTGCGCGATTTCCTGACCGGAGATGTCGTACCAGGCGCGCATGGCCATGCCGCCATTGATCGTGATCGGCCGTACCGGCGCATGCGGAAACACGAAGCGCAGCGCAGGCCAGATCGGGTCGACGAGTTCGGGCACGATCGGCACGAAATCGTTGCCGTCGGCGCCCAGGCCGTGCAGCCAGATCACCGCATGACGCGGATTCGGCGCGGTGATCTTTTCGATGCAAGGCAGAAGCATGGCGGTTCCGGATAGCCGATGGGGAATGGTGCCGGATTTGTCACGCGCCTGCCAGCATATGGCATCCGGCTCCACCATCCGTTCGTGCTGAGCGTAGCCTGCGAAGCAGGCGGCGTCGAAGCACCGTGGCCAAGCCCTTCGACTGCGCGCCGTCAGCGCTACGCTCAGGGCGAACCGGCCAGCCATCGACCGCACGTGACTTCTGGCGGCTTGCGCAACCACGGCATCCGGCTATGCTGCGGGTTTTTCGCCGGAGCCCGCCATGATCCGCCTCGCCCTTGCCGCCCCGCTCGCCCTGCTCACCTTCGCCTCCGCGGCGCAACCTGTGTCGGCAACGCCCGCGCCGCTGACCCTCGAGCAAATCATGGCCGATCCGGACTGGATCGCCGGACAGATCCAGGTACCCGAGGAATTCGAGGGCGGCGGCGGCGCACCGTATTTCAGCGTCGACGGCAAGGCGGTTTACTACCAGCTCAAGCGCAGCGGTTCGCCGGTGTTCGACTTGCACCGCATCGATCTCGCGGATGGCAAGGACAGCCTCATCGACGCCGCGGCAATGGCGTCTGCCGACGGTAACCACACGGCGTACTCGGCGGACAACACGCATGCCGCCTTCGTGCGCAACGGCGACGTGTTCCTGCGCGACCTGCGCAGCGGCGCGACGGCGCAGATCACGCGCGGCGTCGCACGCCATTCCGATCCGCAATTCTCCGCCGACGGCCGCCTGCTCAGTTTCCGCAGCGGCAACGACTGGTTCGTGCACGACATCGCCGACGGCACGACCGCACCGGCCGCGGTGCTGAAAGCCGAAAAGGATCCGGACGCCGCGCCGAAAGACGACGCGCTGCGCGCGGAGCAGATGCGCCTGTTCACGACGCTGCAAAAAATGGACAAGGACAAGACCGAGTCGCGCGAGCATGCGCAAGCGATGCAACGCGGCGATGCCAGCCGCGCGCCGCTACCGTTTTATCTGGGCGACGAGGTCAAGCTCGTCGACACCGAACTCTCGCCCGACGCGCGCTGGCTGCTGGCCGTCACCGTGGCCAAGAACTACGCGCGCGGCGAGCAGGCCAAATTGATCCGCTACGTCACCGACAGCGGCTATCCGCAATTCGAATCGCTGCGCCGCGACGCCGGCCGCAACCCGCCGCCGCCGCAGACGCTGTGGCTGTTCGACCTCGCCAAACACACGCAAACGAAGGTGGATTACGGCAATCTGCCCGGCATCCACGACGACCCGCTCGCCGCGATCCGCGCGGAAAACGAAAAGGCAGGCCTGCTCAAGACGCCGGCCGCGGAAAAGGGCGATGCGGCAAAAGATAAAAGTGGAGAAGCGGAAAAAGCGGCAAACCCCGGCAAGGACAAGTCACGCGCTCTCGAAATCGCCGGCATCGCGTTCGCGCGCGACGGCGCTCGCGCCGCCGTGCAACTGCGTGCGATCGACAACAAGGACCGCTGGCTGGTGACGTTGGATCCGTCCGATCCACAGCCGGCGCTGCAGGAACGCCTGCACGACGACGCGTGGATCAACTGGAACTTCAACGAATTCGGCTGGGAGAACGACAACCGCACGCTGTGGTACGTGTCCGAGGAGTCCGGCTACGCCGCGCTGTATGCCAAGTCCATCGATGGCAAGGCGCATCAGCTCACGCATGGGAATTTCGAGGTGTCGCGGCCGGTGCTGTCGGACGACGGGCGCTGGTTCTATCTGCGCACGAATGCCGAAAAGCCCTGGGCCTACGATGTCTACCGCATCGCGGCCGGCGGCGGCGAACTGCAGCGCATCACGCACTATCGCGGCATGGACGACTTCTGGCTGGCGCACGACGGATCGAAACTGCTGATCGCGCATTCGACGCCCTACATTCCGCCGCAGCTTGCGGTCGTCAACGCGGACGGCAGCGGCAGTGCGCATGAGCTGACCGACACGCGCACGGCCCAATACAAGGCGCTGCGCTGGGTCGAACCGCAATACGTGCAGGTGCCGTCGACGCATTTCAACGGTTCGATCTGGGCCAAGTTCTACGCACCCGCCGACTACGACAAATCCAAGCCGCATCCGGCCGTGATCTTCGTGCACGGCGCGGGCTACCTGCAGGACGTCACGGCGAACTGGTCGTTCTATTTCCGCGAGCAGATGTTCGCCAATCTGCTGTTGCAGCACGGCTACATCGTCATCGACATGGACTACCGCGCCTCGGAAGGCTACGGCCGCGCCTGGCGCACGGCGATCTACCGCGACATGGGTCACCCGGAACTGCAAGACCTGCTCGACGGCAAGGCGTGGATGGTGAAGAACTGGAACGCCGATCCCAAGCGCGTCGGCATCTACGGCGGTTCCTACGGCGGCTACATGACCCTGATGGCGCTGTTCCGCGCGCCCGGCGAATTCGCCGCCGGCGCGGCGCTGCGCCCGGTCAGCGACTGGATGCTGTACGACGACGGCTACACATCGGACATCCTCAACCGCCCGCAGGACGATCCACTGGCTTACCGGCGCTCATCGCCGATCGAATTCGCCGCGAACTTGCGCGATCCGCTGCTGATCTGCCACGGCGTTATCGACAACAACGTGATGTTCCAGGACACGGCGCGCCTGTACGAGCGTCTGATCGAGCTGCACAAGAACAATTTCACGCTGTCGATCTATCCGCTCGACCGGCACGGGTTCGTCAATGCGGATTCGTGGCTGGATGAATACAAACGGGTCTACAAACTGTTCGAGGCCAATTTGAAGTAACGCCAGGAAGCACATGCGCCCGCGCTGGACACGCCCTTTGCTCGTCATTCCGGCATGGAATGCCGGAATCCAGATGCCAAGGATGGCAACTCCAGGCTCTCGAATGCGCGTCCTGCATTGTTCCGCTCGCGTCCAGCGACGCTACGAGCAAGGCTTCCGTGCGGCCAGGCCGCCCGGGTGACTTCTATGCTCGTGCAAAGAAGTCACCAAGAAACACGTTCAGAGCAGAGCATCCCACGGGAGGAACTTCACAAAGTTTCTGCCAGCGGATGAAAATTCCAATCACAATTCGTCCACACAGGTTTGCCACGCACGCAAGCGCACACGGGCGGCTTGGCTTTTCCTTCCCCTGCGCCGCGGGCGCAATCCGTCAGCGATCCAGCGGACTGAGCACGCCGCCGGCGCCGCGATTGAGGACGTGGGTGTAGATCTGCGTGGTCGCGACATCCTGGTGGCCGAGCAGTTCCTGCACGGTGCGGATGTCGGCGCCGGCTTCGATCAGATGCGTGGCGAAACTGTGGCGCAGCGTGTGCGCCGAGAGCGGTTTGACGATCCCCGCGCGCTCGCGCGCCTGCTTGAGTGCGCGCGACAGCACCGCGTCGTCAATGTGCTGGCGGCGCTCGACTCCGCCGCGCGGATCGATCGAGCGGCGTTCGGACGGAAACACGTACTGCCAGCCGAAGTCGCGCTCCGCACCCGGATTTTTGCGCGCCAGCGCATGCGGCAGCCAGACCTTGCCGAAGCCATCGACGAGATCGCGTTCGTGCAGGATGCGCGTGCGTTCGATTTCCCGCTGCAACGGTTCCACCAGCGCGCGCGGCAGCACAGTGCGACGATCCTTACTGCCCTTGCCGTCGCGCACGGTGATTTCGTTGCGCGCGAAATCCACATCCTTTACGCGCAGACGCAGACATTCCATGATGCGCATGCCGCTACCGTAGAGCAGACTCGCCAACAGCCACGGACGCCCGTCCATCGCCGCAAGCAGGCGGCGCACTTCGTCCCGCGACAATACCGTCGGCACCCGCCGCGTGCGCTTGGCACGAACGACGTCACTCAGCCAGGGAGGATCGATCCGCAGCACCTGCTTGTAGAGAAACAGGATCGCCGAAAGCGCCTGGTTCTGGGTGCCGGCCGCGACGTTGTCCAGCGCCGCAAGACGCGAAAGGAACACTTCGATGTCGACGCCGCCCAACTCACGCGGATGGCGCTTGCCGCTCGCCAAAATGAACCGGCGAATCCACCCCAGATAGGCCTGCTCCGTGCGCAAACTGTAGTGTTTGTAGCGCAACTTGCGACGAACTTCGTCCATCAGGCGCGGACCTTCGGCCTTCGACATCGTGCCTGTTACACCCGCATTTTCGCGTTCGTAACGCATTATGTCCTCGCGACCGGAAAGTTGCTCGCCATTTTCCGCGGCGCACTATGGAGTCGCTGTAGGCTAACTTCGTGATTGCGTGTAGGAAAACGGCTTGACGAACGCTCCAAAGCGCCCGACGATACCGGCCAACGCCCCGTTTGTGGGGTCTACTAAGCGTTAGGGCTCAATGATGCGAGCAATCAGATTGGGGGGCTGGTGGCGCTTCTGGATTGTCACGGCGATGATCTATGCCGTTTTGGTCGCTTCCGTAACGTGGCAGTCGCTTCCCCAACCCTCGGACATTCCATACGAAAAAGATCAGCTGAAGTTGCTGTCAACGCGAAGCCTGGAGATTCTCGCTGGGCGCACACCTGCGCCTTCCACGAGCCCCAGCCCACAATCTTCTCCACTCGTCTTCGAGATGCCAAACGGCCACAAGTTTGAAGCTCCCGCGGGCACGCCCGTTGAGCAAGCTCAAGAGGTCGCACAGGACTACATGCTCGTTCTACAATCCCAAGTCAAGGAACGGCGTACCGGTGCCATCAAAACTGCTTTCATAGTTTGGCTTGTTCCCGTGCTTGGTGTCTTAGCAATCGGCTGGG
>JAGWXP010000111.1 GCA_018969845.1 Lysobacteraceae bacterium
GCATGCGCCGGCGCGCGGCGGCATTGCGCGACAGCGCGTAGATCGGCACCGCCGAACGGTAGCGCGACAGCCACTGCGCGGTGGCGCCGGATTCGGTCAGCGCCACGATCGCGCGCGGATCGACCTGCGCGGACAGGAACATCGCCGCCATCGCCACGGCCTGATCGGTACGGTCGAACTTGTGCGTGCCCGGCTGATAGCGCTCGGTGGTGTCGAACTGGTGTTCAGCGCCCAGACACACGCGCCGCATCGCCGCCACCGCCTTGTCGGGGTGCTTGCCGGCGGCGGTTTCCTGCGACAGCATCACCGCGTCGGTGCCGTCGAGTACGGCGTTGGCGACGTCGAGCACCTCGGCGCGCGTGGGAATCGGCGACTCGACCATCGACTGCATCATCTGCGTGGCGGTGATCACCGCCTTGTTGCGCGAGAGCGCCTCGCGGATGATCTTCTTCTGGATGCCGGGCAACTCGGCGTCACCGATTTCCACGCCCAGATCGCCGCGCGCGACCATCACCGCGTCGGAGGCGTCGATGATCTCGCCCAACGCCGCGATCGCCTCGGCGCGCTCGATCTTGGCAACCAGCGCCGCGCTGCCGCCAGCGGCGCGCAGCAGCTTGCGGCTTTCGACCATGTCCGCAGCGGACTTGGCGAAAGACACGGCGAGGAAATCCGCGCCCAGTTCCGCGGCGAGGCGGATGTCGAGCTTGTCCTTTTCCGCGAGCGCAGCCAGCGACAGACCGCCGCCGAGGCGGTTGATGCCCTTGCGGTCGGACAGCGCGCCGCCCACGGCAACGACAGTGCGGATCGTGGTGCCGTCGATGCGTTCCACGCCGAGCGCGATCAGGCCGTCGTCGAGCAGCAGGGTGTCGCCTGCGCGTACATCGTTATACAAATCCAGATAGCTCACGCCGACCCGATGCACATCGCCCGGCGCGGCGTTGGCGTCGCACTCGAGCGCGAACGGCTGGCCCGGCTCCAGCATGACCGGCGCAGAGGCGAATTTCGCAATGCGGATTTTCGGACCCTGCAGATCGGCGAGCACCCCGACCTCGCGCCCGAGATGGGCGGCAGCCGCGCGCGCCTCGCGCGCGCGCCGGCGATGATCGTCCGCCGCGCCATGCGACAGATTCAGGCGCACCACGTCGGCGCCTTCGACGAGAATTTTCTCCAGCATTCCCTGCGCGTCGGTGGCCGGACCGAGCGTGGCGATGATCTTGGTGCGGCGAAGTTGCGAATCCATGCGGAAATCCGGATAGGAGATTGCTTAAACTACCACAGCACCCGAGCGGAGGACGTGGCGTGAGCGACATCGATGATGGCAAGAATCTGGCGCTGGCCGGCTCGCGTGCCAAGCCGTTGGTCTGGTTGGCGGTTATTATGGGAATCCCGCTCGTCGGCGTGATCGTCGCAGTGGGTCTCGGACAGGCGTACATGCGTGGCGCAACGCCGGAACACGCGCGCCTGATCGGCAGCGCGGTCGTCTGCGCGTTGGTTGTCTTGATGGCTGTACTGCTCTGGTCGCTGCGACGCGCACGTGTGCGCGTCGATCAAGGCGTCCTCATCATCCACACCAGCGTCGGAACCAAACGCATCCCACTCGCGAACCTGCGTGCGCATGGCGTGCACCTCGTGAATTTCAGCACGCACCCCGAGCTGCGGCCCGTCATCAAACTTTGGGGCACGGGCCTGCCCGGCTTTGCCGGCGGCTGGTTCAAGCTGCGTAATGGCGACAAGGCCGTGTGTCTGCTGCTTGACCGTCATGGCATTTCGTATCTGCGCAGCGATGCGGACAACCTCACATTACTGCTGTCGCTGGCCGAGCCGGAGAAGTTGCGAAAGCTGCTGGAACACTGATCCGTTTATTCCGTTCGTGTTGAGCGTAGCGGAGCCAAGCTCCGCGAAGTCGAAACACCCGATTTTGGTATTCACGACCCTTCGACTTCGCGCCTGCGGCGCTACGCTCAGGGCGAACGGTCATTTACTTTGCGTGCGCCCGCAACGCCGCCACCGCCGGCAACTCCTTGCCTTCCAGAAATTCCAGGAACGCGCCGCCGCCGGTGGAGATGTAGGAAATATCCTTTTCCACGCCATATTTTTCCACGGCCGCGAGCGTGTCGCCGCCGCCGGCGATGGAAAATGCGTTCGATGCCGCGATTGCGCGCGCCAGGGTTTGCGTGCCCTTGCCGAAGGCATCGAACTCGAACACGCCAACCGGCCCGTTCCATACCACCGTACCGGATTTGCCGATCAGCACGGCGTAGCGCGCCGCGGTTTCCGGGCCTATGTCGAGGATCATGTCGCCGGATGCGACAGCTTCCACTTTTTTCACCGTGGCCGGCGCGCTAGCCGCAAATTCCGGCGCGACCACGACGTCGGTCGGCACCGGCACCCCGGTGCCGCGCGCCCTGGCTGCCTCCATGATCTTGCGCGCGGTCGGGATCAGGCCGGCTTCGACCAGCGACTTGCCGATGTTGTGGCCAGCCGCAGCGATGAAGGTATTGGCGATGCCGCCGCCGACGATCAGCTGATCCACTTTCGCGATCAGGCTTTCGAGGAGTGCGAGTTTGGTCGAAACTTTCGAGCCGGCGACGATGGCGAGCAAGGGTCGCGCCGGGTGTTCCAGCGCGCGCGCCAAGGCATCAAGTTCGGCCATCAGCAGCGGCCCGCCACACGCGACTCTTGCCGCGCGAATCGCGCCGTGGGTGGACGCCTGCGCGCGATGCGCAGTGCCGAAGGCGTCCATCACGTAGATATCGCACAGCGCGGCGTATTTCGCCGACAACTCGGGCGAATCCCCGCCCTCGCCCACATTCATGCGGCAATTTTCCAGCAGCACGACTTCGCCCGGTGCGACGTCAACGCCGTTAAGGTAATCCCGCACCAGCCGCACCGGCTTGCCGAGCGCGTGGCCGAGCCAGTCGGCGACGGGCTTCAGCGATTCGGATTCCTCGAATACGCCTTCCTTGGGTCGGCCAAGATGCGAGAGGATCATCACCCGCGCACCGGCATCGCGCGCGCGCCGGATCGTCGGCAATGCCGCATCCAGGCGCTGCGTGGCCGCGATGCGGCCGTCATGCAGCGGTACGTTCAGATCCTCGCGGATCAGCACGCGCTTGCCGGCCAAGTCGAGATCGTTCATGCGAAGAATGGACATGGGCGCTCCGTAGCAGGGTGAGCGTGTATTGTAATTCGACGTGCCCTCAGGCCGCGACAGCGGCGAGTTCCGCACTCGTACCGGGTAAGGGCGACTGCCAGCGGTGCCGCGGATGGATGCACGGCGCGCATTCCGTTTGTTTGAGCATATAGCCGTCTAGATTGCCATATGGAAATGCTGGAATACGCAGTTGATTGAGGCATGATCCATGAAGCCGCTACGCGGCGGACTTGCGCGCGCTGCAGGCTTCGGCCACCATTGCCCTGACCTTGCCGTGGCATCAGCGATGCACACGATCGCCTTCATCCAGGATCTGGCCGTGATCATGCTCGCCGCGGGCGTCGTCACCGTGCTGTTCCACCTGCTGCGCCAACCCGTTGTGCTTGGCTACATCGCCGCCGGCGTGCTGATCGGCCCGCACACGCCGCCGTACACGTGGGTCACGGACGAGCAGAGTATCCAGACCGTGGCCGAACTCGGCCTGATCTTCCTGCTGTTCTCGCTGGGTCTGGAGTTCTCGCTGCGCCACCTGCGGCGCGTGGGCGCCACTGCCGTCGTCGCGGCGCTCGCCGGCATCATTACCATGCTCTGGCTGGGCTACGAACTCGGCCTTGCGTTCGGCTGGCACGCGATGGATGCGCTGTTCCTCGGCGCGATGCTCTCGATCTCATCCACCACCATCACGATCAAGGCGATCGGCGAGTTGGGCCTGAAAAAGCAGGCGTTCGCCCACATCGTCTTCGCCGTGCTCATCGTCGAGGATGTGCTCGCCATCGCCATGATCGCATTGCTGTCCGGCGTCGCCGCGACCGGCACCGTCATCCCCGGCGAGGTGCTCGCCACACTCGGCGGTCTGACCGTGTTCCTGGTCGCCTCGCTGGTGATCGGCATCCTCGCCGTGCCGCGCCTGCTCGACTACGTGGCTCGATTCCGCCGCGACGAAATGCTGCTGGTCGGCGTGCTCGGCCTGCTGTTCGGCTTCTGCCTGCTGGTGACCTGGCTCGGCTACAGCGTCGCACTCGGCGCGTTCGTGATCGGCGTGATCGTCGCCGAGGCGCGCAGCCTGGCGCGCATCGAACATCTGATCGCGCCCTTGCGCGACATGTTCAGCGCGGTCTTCTTCGTCGCCGTGGGCTTGCAGCTGGATCCGCGCGCTCTGATCGCCTACGCCGGACCGATCGCGGCGATCACGGCCATCGTGGTCGTCGGCAAGATCCTGGCGCGCTGCGCCGGCGCGTTCGCTGCCGGCCAGAGCGGTCGCGTGTCGCTGCGCGTGGGCATGAGCCTGGCACAGATCGGCGAATTCTCGTTCATCATCGCCGCGCTCGGCGCATCCTTGAAAGTGACGAGCGATTTCCTGTATCCGGTCGCGGTCGCGGTGTCCGCAATCACCACGTTGTTCACGCCGTATCTGATCCGCGCTTCCGACCCGCTGGCGCGGCGCCTGCACATCGCCCTGCCCTACCCGCTGCGCCGCATTGCGCATTTGTATACGCACTGGCTGCAAGGCCTGCGCCTGCAGGGCGACCGTGCAGTCATCGCCGCGATGGTGCGACGGATACTGTTGCAGACCTTTGTCAATCTGTGCCTGGTCGCGGCGATCTTCGCCGGCGTCGCCTGGCTGGGGCGTGCGCGCGCCGCCGACATCGCCACGTTGCTACCGAGCCGGCCCATGGCGAATGCGCTGTTGTGGGGAGCGGCGCTATTGCTGTCGCTGCCGTTCCTGATCGCCGCCTACCGCAAGCTCAAGGCGCTGGCCATGCTGCTCGCCGAGATGGGCGTGCACGCCGGACGCCACACCGAGCGGGCGCGCCGTGTCGTCGCCGAAGTGCTGCCGGCGGCATCGATCGCGGCCATGCTGCTGCTGGTCGGGGCGTTGTCGTCGAGCATCCTGCCGCCCGCGGAACTGCTGGTCGCGGTGCTGGCAATGGGCGCGTTGGTTCTGGTCTTGCTGCGACACATCCTGGTCAAATTGCACTCGCGTCTGCAGATCGCCCTGATCGAGACGCTGCAATCCGAAAAAGAGCAGCCGCGCTGAGCCTCAGCGCGCCGCCATCAGCGCCAGCGTCATGTCGAGCATGCGGTTGGAGAAGCCCCACTCGTTGTCGTACCAGCCCAGTACCTTTACGAGGGTGCCGCCCATCACCCGGGTCTGCGTCGCATCGTAAGTGCACGACGCCGGGTTGTGGTTGAAATCGCACGACACCAGCGGCTGGGTGTTGACCGCGATCACGCCCTTCATCCTGCCGTTTGCGGATTCGCCGATCACGGCGTCGATTTCTTCCCTGCCGGTCGCGCGTTGCGCGACAAAGGAAAGATCAACACACGACACGTTGATGGTCGGAATGCGCATCGAAAAGCCGTCCAGACGTCCATTCAATTCCGGCAATACCAGGCCCACAGCCGCCGCGGCGCCGGTCTTGGTCGGGATCTGGCTCATCGTCGCTGAACGCGCGCGGCGCAGATCCTTGTGATAGACGTCGGTGAGCACCTGATCGTTGGTGTAGGCGTGGATCGTGGTCATGAGGCCATGCACGATGCCGATCTTCTCGTGCAGCACCTTGGCCAGTGGCGCCAGGCAATTCGTCGTGCATGAGGCATTCGAGACGACTGTGTCCGACGACTTGATCTTGTCGTGATTGACGCCGTAGACGAAGGTGCCGTCCACGTCCTTCTCGCCCGGTGCGGAAATGATCACCTTCTTCGCGCCGGCTGCGATATGCGCACCGGCCTTGGCCTTGGACGTGAACAGGCCCGTCGACTCGAGCACCACGTCCACACCCAGCGACCCCCACGGCAGCTTGGCCGGATCGCGCTCGGCGCAGACCTTGATGCGGTCGCCCTTGATAATCAGATCGCCGCCGTCGACGGAAACCTCATGGGGAAACTTGCCGTGCGCGGTGTCGTATTGGGTCAGGTGCGCATTCGTTTCGGCGTCGCCCAGATCGTTGACCGCGACCACGCGGATCTCGTGCGTGCGGTTGGCTTCGTACAACGCGCGCAGGATGTTGCGGCCGATGCGGCCATAACCGTTGATCGCGACTTTCACCGTCATGACTGGCTCCGAAATACGCAGGGAATGCGTATTGTAACCCAAGCCAATTCGGTGTCGCGCTCCGGGAGCATGCCCGGAGCGCCGTAGCTTACGTCCCTACAGTTCAGTAAGGCTGAACGTGATCGGCACGTGCACCCAGCCGTCCACCGCCTTGCCGTGCTTGCGCGCCGGATTGAACTGCCATTGCATCACAGCAGCGATCGCGGCGTTACCGAGTTTCGGCGAGAGCCCGCGTGATCCAGACGACTGCAACGCTGAAAGTAAGCGATGGTCGCAGCGATCAGTTCATCGACTTCACCGCCGCCACGACCGCCTCGACCGTGAAGCCGAAATGCTTGAACAACGCTTCGGCCGGGGCGGAGGCGCCGAACGTGTCGATGCCGACGACACGGCCATCGAGACCGACATACTTGCGCCAGAAATCGGTGACGCCGGCTTCGATGGCAACGCGCTTGCGGATCGCTGGCGGCAGCACGGCGTCGCGATACGCTTGCGGCTGGCGGTCGAACAGATTTGTGCACGGCATGGAGACGACTCGTGCACCGATGCCAGTGGCTTCCAGCGCCTCGGCGGCCTGCATGGCCAGACCGACTTCGGAGCCGGTGGCGATCAGGATTGCGTCCACAATTCCACCTTTTGCCTCACGCAGCACATAGCCGCCGCATTCAATCAGCGCAAGCTGCGCCTGCGTGCGCGGCTGATGCGGCAGATTCTGGCGTGAGAAGATCAGACATGATGGACCCTCACGGCGCTCGATCGCGGCCTTCCACGCCACCGCGCTTTCGACTGCATCGCAGGGCCGCCAAACCATGTTCTTCGGAATCAGGCGCAAGCAAGCCAGATGCTCGATCGGCTGGTGCGTGGGGCCATCTTCGCCGAGGCCGATGGAATCGTGCGTGTAGACATGAATCGCATGCGCCGGAATCAGCGCCGACATGCGCACGGCACTACGCGCGTAGTCGGAGAACACGAGGAAGGTGGCGTCGTAGGGAATGAATCCGCCGTGCAAGGCGAGGCCATTGCTGATCGCGGTCATGCCGAATTCGCGCACGCCATAGTAAACGTAGTTCGCGTTCGTGTCCGAGGAATTGACGTCGCGGCTTCCCTTCCAGATCGTCAGGTTGGATCCGGCAAGATCGGCCGAACCGCCGATCAATTCCGGCAGCAGCGGACCGTAGGCATCGAGTGCCATCTGCGAGGCTTTGCGCGAAGCGACGACCGGGCCGTCTGACTGCAACTTGGCGATGTACGCATTCGCCTTGGCGCCGAAATCGTCGGGCAGGCCGCCCTTGGTGCGGCGTTCGAATTCTGCCGCCAATTCGGGATACGCATTTTTATACTTTGCGAATAGTGCGCCCCACTGCGCTTCGCGATCGGCGCCCTGCTTCTTCGCATCCCAGCCGGCGTAGATTTCGGCCGGAATCTCGAATGGCGGATGGTTCCAGGCCAGTGCCACACGCGCCGCGGCGACTTCGTCCTTGCCCAACGCCGCGCCGTGCGCCGCTTCCTTGCCCTGCTTGGTCGGCGCGCCGAAACCGATGATGGTCTTGCAACAGATCAAGGTCGGCTTGTCCGGATCGATGGCCGCCGACACCAGCGCCGCCTTGATCGCCTCGGGGTTGTGTCCGTCCACGTCGCGCAACACTTCCCAGCCGTACGCCTCGAAGCGCCTGCTCGTGTCGTCGGTGAACCAGCCGTGCACTTCGCCATCGATGGAAATGCCGTTGTCGTCGTAAAGCGCAATCAACTTGCCAAGTTTTAGCGTGCCGGCGAGCGAGGCGGCCTCGTGCGAAATGCCTTCCATCAGGCAGCCGTCGCCGAGAAAGACATAGGTGTAGTGATCGACGATGGAAAAATCGGATTTGTTGAAGCGCGCGGCCAGCACCTTTTCCGCCAGCGCCATGCCAACCGCATTCGCGAGTCCTTGTCCTAGCGGGCCGGTGGTCGTTTCGATACCGGGGAATTCGCTGGCTTCCGGGTGTCCCGCAGTCTTCGAGTGCAACTGGCGGAAGCGTTTCAGCTCATCGATCGGCAGATCGTAGCCAGACAGGTGCAGCAGCGAATACAGCAGCATCGAGCCGTGTCCGTTCGACAACACGAAACGATCACGGTTGAACCATTTCGGATTCGCCGGATTGTGGCTCATGAAATCGTTCCACAACACTTCGGCGATATCCGCCATGCCCATCGGCATGCCGGGATGGCCGGAATTGGC
>JAGWXP010000112.1 GCA_018969845.1 Lysobacteraceae bacterium
GCGCCCGGAGGGATTCGAACCCCCGACCAATGGCTTCGGAAGCCACTACTCTATCCAGCTGAGCTACGGGCGCGTTTTGTAAGGCTTTCTTGTTGCGAGGTGCCGATTTTCGAGTAAAGGCGCCGAGACCAAAATTGTACACTTTTGCATGGGTGAGTAGCAGCTTCGGAAGCCACTACTCTATCCAGCTGAGCTACGGGCGCGTTTTTGAAAGAGTTTTTTCTGCGATGGGCCGAAACATGAGTAAAGCCGTTGTGCCCAGATTCGAAGTATATCGCCTTCGGAAGCCGATAGGCCTGCCGCATCGAGTAGATGGAAAGTCTGATACCGGAGTTGACCCGGCCAAGGAGTCCGGGCGCAATTCGCACCACACGCTGCGAACCGAAGCGGCGGGCCGATTCAGATCATCCCGCCGTTGACGCCGATGACCTGGCCGTTGATATAGGCAGCCGCATCCGAACACAGGAATGCGATGAGTGCGGCGACCTCCGCCGGCGTTCCGGCGCGTCCGGCGGGCACCAGTTCGCGGATTTTCTCCGCATCGAATGCGGCGGCGGCGAGCCGGCCCTCGATGATGCCCGGCGCAACGGCATTCACCGTGACGCCGCGCGAGGCCATCTCGCGTGCGAGTGATTTGGCCGCGCCGTGCAGCGCGGACTTGGCCGCCGCGTAATTGACCTGGCCGCGGTTGCCGAGCTGCGCGGCCACCGACGACACGCAGACGATGCGGCCGAAACGCGCACGCGCCATCGGCAGCAGCAGCGGTTGCGCGACATGGAAGAATCCGTGCAGGGATACGTCGATCACACTATGCCATTGCGCGTGGGTCATGCCGGCGAGCGGCGCGTCGTCGTGAATGCCGGCGTTGTGCACCAGGATGTCGATGGCGCCGGCTCGCAGGATTTCTTCGAGTGCCGTACGGGTGGCTGCCGCATCGGTAAGATCGAACGCGAGCATCTGCGCCTTGCCGCCGGCACGTTCGATTTCATCTGTCAGAACCTGCGCGCGTTCTGCATTCGCGTTCGCATTGATGTAGACGAAGCAACCTTGTGCGGCGAGCGCGCGGCAGACCGCACTGCCGATGTCGCCGCTGCCACCGGTGACCAGGGCACGGCGCGATGGCGCGTTTGCGTTCACGAACTTTCCTTTGTCATTACCGCGGCGCGGCCGGCGGCGAGCATTTTGCCCGCGTGTTCGATGCGGAACACGTATTGCATCGCCGCGAAGCCGAGCAGCAGACGCTGGGCATGAATTTCGAGATCACCGGGCAGATCGTCAATGCGCGTGACATGCAGTTTCACCTCACGCAAGGATACGAGCATTCCCGGCACGGCGGTCTTGCCATCACGCTGTGCGAGCAGCCCGCCGTGCACGGCCATCGCCTGCGCGCCGTACTCGCATAAATTCACCGCGTGCAAACATCCACCGGCACGCAGCGGATTGTGCGCATCGCGATGCGAGCGCGCGAGCGCATGGACGTGTTCGTCGTCCCATTCGATTACCGCATCGAGCAGGCACATCGCGCCACAGTGCGGGATCAGATCTTGCCAGTGCGTCTTGTCCAACATCCAGATTAACCGTCGCGAGCGATGAGGATTTGCGGGTCGCCGGAGCGCTGGAACGGGAGTGTACTCAGATGTACATCAAATCACCGAACGCGGCAGGTTAATCGTGGCGCATCGCCATTTGCGTGGACAGGACGAAATGGAACGCCACGCCGAGCGCTACGGTCGCGCCAATCGCGCGCAGCACCGGCACCGTGGACGTGGCCAGCAATCGGAACACGAGTACAGCCGCAGCGACACACACGAGCGTGGCATGCAGGGTGCGCCGCGCTTCGGCCGCGTCGGCGACGGGACGCTCGAAGAACAACGCGTAGTGCAGACCGAGTCCGGCCGCGAGCGTGACCGCGACGAGGTGGAACAGACTCAGCGGTACACCGCAGGCGCGCAGCACGGCGATGGCGAGCAGGGTGGCCAGCGACATCGGCGCGAGTACACGCCAGGCGCGGCGTGCATCACGAAACGCAATACCGACCGCGAGCACGAGCAGCACAAAGGCCATGCCCAGCGCTTCGAGAATGCGCATGCGATACCGGGCGACGAGATCTTCGGAAGCGGATTTCAGATCCAGAAGTTTCACCTCGCCACCGGTTTGCGTTGCGATCTTGGCAAGCGCATCCGGATTGTGCACGCCGTCGAGTGCGGCAAGCCCGTACCAGACGCCGTCGCGTTCGACCAGCATCGCGGCAAGTCGCGCGCCGAACGGCGTGCGTTCGAACACTTGCGGCGTCAGCAGCGGCAGCGCGCGCGCGGCTTCCACATCGTCCACGAAAGGCGCGAACAGGCCGGGCTGGTACGGTAGGCCTTTCAAAGCCTTGTTCAGCGCCATGTTTAGTGCGTCACGGTCCGGCAGTTTCGCCTGACGTGCGCGTTGGGTTTCGATACTCGGCAAGTAACGGCTGGGCAGTTCCGCATCGTCCACGGCATGCGCGGAAATCCACTTGTCCACTTGTGGATAAATTCGTTCGGACAGGCGCAGCACGCCATCAGCGCTATCCGCGTGCAGCGCGAGCAGATAGCGCACATCCGGTGCGCCGAGCGCGGCGCGCAATTCGCCTTCGCGCGCGAGTTCCGCCGGCGGCGCCGGTGCGAGCGCCGCCAGATCGTTCTGCCACAGCGGCGCGGGCGCAAGCCACAACGCGATCAGTCCCAGCGCCAGCGCGACCCACGGCAGCGCGCGCGGACGCGGCATGGCGGCGAGGCGCGCCTGCATGCGCGCCAGCCATGGCGAAGCGGCGACGTCGCGGAACCGCTCCGGCAGCAGTGGCGGCAGCAGCCAGCGCGTGGTTGCGCCGGCCACGAGCAGGCCGGCGATGGTGAAGATCGCCAGTTGCTGCAGGCCGGGCACGCCGGAAACCAGAAATGCCAGATACGCGATACAGGCCGAGACAATTGCCAATCGCAGCAGCGGCCACACCGCGCGCACGCCTGCCGCTGCGTCGATGCCATCGCGCCGATGGCTGAACACGCGAATCGGATATTCCTGCGCGACGCCGAGCAGAGTGAAGCCGAACGCGAGGGTAATGCCATGCACACTGCCGAAAATGAGAATGATCGCCGCCAGCCCCGACAGCGCACCGGTCAACAACGGCAGCGCGACAAGCGCGAGGATCGACAAGCTGCGGTACGCGATCAGCAGCAGGAGCACGAATCCCGCCGTGCCGATCGCACTCAAGCGCTCGGCCTCGGCACGCGTGTTCGCCGCGACGTGTGCACCGATGTAGCCGGGTCCGCTGATCGTGAGCTTGGCGTTCGCCGCGCCCGGCAACGTGACGAAGGCGGCACGCACGGCGGCGACGGCGTCTGCTTGCGCCGCGGTATCGAGCCCCGGCGCGCGCGTGGCCGCGATCAGTAACGCCTCGCCGCGCGGCGAGAACCACACGCCTTCACGCAGGGCCGGTGCGTGACGTGGCGTCCAGCGCTGCGCGAGAACCAGCGTTTCCAGGGTCGGATCGCGCGGCAGGATGTCTTCGAGCGCTGCACCGGCGGGCGAGCCGAGATCCTCGACGCGCTGCTCGAGTTGATCGCGCAGATATTTCTCGTCGAGCTGTGCATGATCCAGCGTCGGCGACAGCAGATAACGATACGGCAGCAATGCCGGATCGAGTTTGCCGGCAGATTCCTCGCCATCGAGCGCCTGCGTGAAATGCGCATCGGCACGCAGCGCGCGCACCAGACCACGGCTGAGCGCGGCAAGTTCGGCCGGCGGCGCGCCGGATATCCCCATCAGTAAAAGTCGTGACGCCGGGCCGGCGCCGATCTCGTCCATCAGCACTTTCTGGTCGGCGTTTTGCGGCGGCGGCAGGAAGCTGCGCAGGTCGTTACCGACGACCAAGGTGCGCTGCACGCCAATCGCGGCCAGCCCCAACAGCAGCCACCATGCGGCAATCGCGGCCAGACGTCCGCGCGCGCTCATGGCCCGGCGCGGCAGACCGTGGCGAGCGCCGCCGGCGTGGTCGGTTGTGGCAACTTCGTCGCGGCGAGTGTGCCGAGCAGCATCACGCTGGCATCGCCATTGTTCTGGCGCAGGGTGAAGCAACGCGGTTCGGCCTTCGCACCGTCGATGATGAAATCGCGCAGGTGCGCGGCCAGTATCGCATCGCGCGGCGTCAGGGTCAGTTTCCAATTTGCGGCATTATCCACAAGTGAAAGCGTATACAGCGATTGCAGCGCGACCGCGTCGCCGCCGAGCAGGGCGGAAAATCCGTCCATCAACGCCTTGAGTTCCGGTGCACGTTCCAGCTCGAAATGCCGCGACGCGCGTCCCGCGCGTGTCATCGTGACGCGACCGCCGGAGATTTCGGTCGTCTCGCGGTAGGGCATATCCACGCGCTTGCGGAGCTTGTCCGCGCCGCCGTAATCGAGCTCACCGTGCAGGATCAGCGGTCGCGTGAGCTGGTGCAGGAAGCGCACCTCGGTATATGCCGTCGTCGCCGGCACTGGACGCTTCAGGCGCGCGATCAGCGCCGCGGCACTTGGCGGCGGCGCTGCGGCCGACAACGACGCCAGCGACCAGGCCAGGCCAGCCACGACCTGGGCTGCTTGTCGCGCGGCACAGGGATGTGACGGCAAATTGGCGGCCTTCTTGGCTGATTTGAAAAGCATGGCGCGGCCTGACCGCGACCGCTTGTTTGAAAACTGCGGCGGGATGCCCGGTTTTTCAAACATTCCAAAACGCATAGAAATTGAACCAGTTGTAGGGATCCAGGCGCGTGTAGTATTCCAGACGCGCGGCATAGCGTTGCAAAAGTTCGGCGAGCCGCGCTTGGCGGTCCGCGCGCGGAATCGCCGCGCCGGTGCTGAAACTCTCGAAATACACGTCGTACCGATTGCCGCCTCTGTACAAACCGAAGGCCAGCACCACCGGCAGTTCAAGGGCAGCAGCGATCAGGTGCGGTGCAACCGGAAATTGCGCCGGTTCGCCGAAGAAGCGCGCCGCCTGCGTGGGCTCGCCCGGACGCGCGCGGTCGCCAAGCAGACCGATCAGCGCGCCTTGCGCAGCGGCGTCGCGGATCGCGAGTACCGCTGTGGTGCCGTCGCCGCCGGCGTCGATGACCATGTCCGCGACCGCAGGGTTGAGCGCGTGCAGCAATTCGGTCAGCGCGGGCGTCTGACCGCGATCCATGAGCATGCGCACGCGCAGTTCCGGCCGAATCTCGGCGAGCACGCGCAATGCCTCGAAACTGCCGATATGCGCCCCGAGCAGCACCGCTCCGCGACCGTGTGCGATCCGTGTCTCAAGTTCTTCGAGACCCTGGACGCCAATGACGAAGCCGTGCGCACCGCGCGCGAGCAGGAACACACGATCCAGGATCGTACCCGCATAGCGATGAATGTGCCGCAGCACGTCGCGCTCGCGCGCCGGGCGCGCGAACGCGCGCGCCAGGAAGGCGCGCGAGGCGCGCCGTTCCGGACCGCGCCGGAAATAAAAATAGAGCGTTATCGGATACAGCAGCGCACGCGCCGCCGGCCGGCCCAGATGCAGGCCGATGCTGCGGATCAGCCACAGCGCGAAACGGCCTCCGCCTTCGCGGCGTTCGCTCCAGTGCGCTTTCATGGCGCCAGTTCCAGTGTGCCGCTGGCGATGAGGTCCCGTTCGCGGCAAATGGAAAAGCGCGCCAGCACGCCAGTGCGTTCGACGCACAATTCGGCAACTTCGTCCGGACGCAGGGGGCACTGGAATTTCACCTGCGGCAAGCCGACAACGCACGTGCCGAAGACGCGTTCCGCCGCCGCTGCGACGCGTTCGAGCAGCACCACGCCCGGCACGACCGGAGCGCCGGGAAAATGTCCCGGCAAGGTCGGATGCGATGTCGCAATGTGGAATTGTTCGCAAATCGACGAAGTCATGGCGAGTGTCGAGCATCGCCATTTTTGCTGGCCCCGGCAAGCTCCCGCTCGTCGAGCAGCGCCGGCCAGTGCCGGACCAAGTCGCGTACAAAAACAAAAAAACCGTGGCGCGGCGCCTGCGGCAACAAGCGGCGACGCAACACGAATTCGCCGATGAACAGGGCGGCAACCGCCAAGGGCAAGCCTGGCGCGCCGAAGCGCTGCACCGTCTGCATCCAGGTCGATGAAGTTGCGCCATAACGCGCATGCAGCGCCAGTGCAGCAACGACCGCGGCCAGCACAAACAGATACGTTGCCCACAACAGCGTGAGCCGCCGCGCGTAGCGCGCGACCGCCGGATCAGCCAGCCAGACCGGCCCGTCCAGTGCGGCAATGGCGCGCGCGATCAAGGGCGTGCGGCCGGCACGAAGCGTGCGCGCGAACAGCCAGGCGACGAAACTCGTCAACAGTACAGGCAGCGCATCGCGCAGCAATGCGCTGCCGCTGCGGTAAGCGATAACCGTCAGCGCGATGACACCCAGCCAAATCAGCGCGCGCCGGAACACGTCGTGGAACGCTGCTTTTCCACATGCGCGCTCAACTCGCGCAGGCTGGAGAAGATGCGCTTGTTGTCGGGATTGTCGGAGCGCAACGAGAATCCGTAGCGCTTGGAGATCGCCAGCGCCAGTTCCAGCGCGTCGATGGAATCCAGGCCCAGTCCGCCGCCGAACAACGGCGCCTCCGGTGCGATCGCAGCGGCGTTCGTGCTTTCCAGATTCAGGCTGGCGACGATGAGCTCGGCCAGTTCGTGCTCGGCAGGGGTTTGTGCGGACATGCTTGTTGAAAAGTGCGGCTACGGATGGCCGCTTCCTGATCTTCGCGATCAGGGATGATCGCACAGATTTCGAAGAAAATGCGGGTAGTGCCTCCGTTTCAAACTCCGTTCGCCCTGAGCGTAGCGCCGCAGGCGCGAAGTCGAAGGGCCAGCAGCGTTTCGACTCCGCTCGCTGCGCGAGCTACGCTCAACGCGAACGGGTTAAACTCAAACCGAGACACTACCAAAGTGCGGCTAGCGTCAGCCGTTTGTTGATGACGTTCGATCAAGAACCCTGCAAGGGGATATATCATGTGGGTTGTGACTCTCCGACCTACTCACACCTTGCAATTCGATGCCGCCGCGAGCCGTCGTCTTGCGCCGCTGCGCGTGGAATATTCGCATGCGCGTGCAGCCGATGTCCTCGCCCAAGCCGATACGCTGGCCGCCATCGGCTTCGGCGATGCAACGCTGAACCACGACGATCCACGCTGGCTGCGCGTACGTCTGCAGGCCGATGCATCCGCACCAATGGAAATCTGGCGTACGACAGGTCGCGTCACGCACGGCCGTGATGGCGAAGTGGCCTGGGCCAGCGACGGCAACTACGGTTTTGCCGCGCTGAACGTGGACGAATCCGCGCACGACGGCATAGCCGGCGCCGCACGCCACGCTTACGCCGCGCTGGCGCAATGGTCGCGCCGCAGTGCGACGCCGCATTTTCTGCGCGTGTGGAATTACCTGGATGCGATCAACGAAGGCAGCGGCGACGCCGAACGCTATCGCCGATTCTGCGCCGGCCGCGCGGCCGGCATGGACGCCGCTTTCACCGCGGCGTACCCGGCCGCCACCGCGATCGGCTTGCGCGACGGCCGCCGCGTACTGCAAGTCTATGCGCTGACCGCGCGCGTGCCGGGCCGCACGGTGGAAAATCCGCGCCAGACGAACGCCTGGCGTTATCCGCGCCAATACGGTCCCGCTGCCCCGGGATTCGCGCGCGCCATGCGCGCTCCGTCTGTTGCGCCACAGCTGTACATTTCCGGCACGGCGGCCATCGTCGGCCACGCCTCGCACCATCCGGAAGATCTCGCCGCACAGCTCGAGGAAACCCTGGTCAATCTGCGCAGTCTGCTCGCCGCCGCCGGCAGCGGCACGGCGTTGTGCGGCGCCAGTCCGCTGAAAATCTACGTGCGCCACGCGCAGGACCTTGCCGCCGTCCGCGACCTGTTGCGCGCGCGCCTAGGCGAAGCCGTGCCGTTGCTGCTGCTCGAGGGCGACATCTGCCGGCGCGAGCTGCTGCTGGAAATCGAAGGCATCCATTCCGGCTGAAGTGAAACCGTGATCCAGTTGGCACATTCATTGCCGACTGCGCAGCGCGTTGCCCGCCAAGCCGTGCACGGGGCCGGTTCAGCCTGCGGTGGTAGTATTTTCCCACCTCGCAATCGGCCTTGGGGGCCGCGGAGCCGGTCATGAAAGAGCATTTGGGTCACTACGACATCATCGCGGAGCTCGGCCGCGGCGGCATGGGTGTGGTCTACAAGGGTTACGAGACCTCGCTCAACCGCTACGTCGCCATCAAGGTCCTGGCCGAATCCCTGGCCCACGACGAGAGCGTCAAGGAGCGCTTCCTGCGCGAAGCCC
>JAGWXP010000113.1 GCA_018969845.1 Lysobacteraceae bacterium
GCCTGCGCGGCGAGCAGAACCAGCATCGGACGCAAGCGCTTGCCGCCGCCGCCAACGATGTGCTCGGCGACCTGGTTGACGAGCACCACCTCGGAGGCCAGCCGCGCGCGGATCAGCGTATCGACTTTCGCCATGCCGGGCGCGGCCAGCGCGCGGGCGTCGGCGAAGCGCGCAACCGGTTGTGGCAAATCGGGCGAGACAATGGCCATGGAACGAAAAATAGGAATCCGGAGACGCGATTATAGCGGTGTAAGCATCGGCGTTTTCCTACGCGCGCCACAGCGGATTCCGGCTGCCACGGCCGGCCTGCATGCTATGCTTCCAGCCACGCAAATCGGCGCAAATTCCCCAAGGTGAAGTCATGGCACGTGGCATCAACAAGGTCATCCTCGTCGGCAACCTCGGCGCCGATCCGGAAACGCGTTACACCCCAAGCGGCACGGCGATCACCAGCATCCGCATCGCCACCAGCGAATCGTGGAAGGACAAGCAGACGGGTGAAGCCCAGGAGCGCACCGAGTGGCACCGCGTGGAATTCTTCGGTCGCCTCGCCGAGATCGCCGGCGAATACCTGAAGAAGGGCAAGCAGGTGTACATCGAAGGCAGGCTGCGCACCGACGAATACGAAAAAGACGGCGTCAAGCGCTGGTCGACCAAGATCATCGCCGACGAGATGCAGATGCTTGGCGGCCGCGAGGGCGGCGGTGCCGAAGCGGGCGGCGGTGGCGGCTACAGTCGCGAGCGTGGCCCGGCACGCGGCCCGCAACCGGCGCCCGCGCGCAGCGCCCCTGCCGCACCGCCGGCAGGCAGCGACAATTTCGATGAGGATGAGATTCCGTTCTGAGGGCCTGAAATCCGGCCCGTCGCTCTGCAAAACCGGTAAAATCGCTGCTTTCCGCGCGGACCTGCGGCGACACATGAAGACCCTTCTCGTCACCGGCGGCGCCGGTTTCATCGGCGGCAATTTCGTGCTCGGCCTCGTGGCCGAGGGCGGTTGGCGCGTGCTGAATCTGGACAAACTCACCTACGCCGGCAACCTCGACACGCTGGCGAGCCTGCGTGGCAATGCCGATCACGTCTTTGTGCAGGGCGACATCGGCGATCGCGTGCTGGTGACGACGCTGCTCGCCGAGCACAAGCCTGCGGCAATCGTGAATTTTGCCGCCGAATCGCACGTGGACCGCTCCATCGACGGCCCGGCGGAATTCGTCAACACCAACGTCGTGGCCACGCTGGCCCTGCTCGAGTGCGCGCTCGCCTACTGGCGCGCGGCGCCGCTGGAGGCGCAGGACGGGTTCCGTTTCCTGCACGTGTCCACCGATGAGGTTTACGGTTCGCTCGGCCCCGTCGGCCGCTTCCACGAGGAATCGCCTTATCAGCCCAATTCACCGTATTCGGCGTCGAAGGCGGCGTCGGATCACCTCGTGCGCGCGTTCCATCACACGTACGGCCTGCCGACGCTGACCACGAACTGCTCGAACAACTACGGACCCTACCAGTTTCCGGAGAAACTCATTCCGCTGATGATCCATAAAGCGCTGGTCGGCGAAAAGTTGCCGGTCTACGGCGACGGTCGCAATATCCGCGACTGGCTGTACGTTGGCGACCACTGCCGCGCGATCCGGCGCGTGCTCGAGATCGGCCGCACCGGCGAGGTCTACAACGTCGGCGGCGACGCCGAGCGCGAGAACATCCATGTCGTGAAGACAATCTGCAAATTGCTCGATGAGCGCCGGCCGCTTGCCGGCGGCACGAAGCGCGAATCGCTGATTACCTACGTCAAGGATCGCCCCGGTCACGATCGCCGTTACGCGATCGACGCCGGCAAGTTGAAATCGCAGCTCGGCTGGCGCCAGACCGAGAGTTTCGAGAGCGGCATCGCCAAGACCGTGGACTGGTATCTCGACCATCAGGCATGGTGCCAGCGCGTGCTCGATGGCAGTTATCGCGGCGAACGATTGGGCGTGGTGACGTAATATTTTCGATCGTCATTCCGGCAGGGACTGCCGGAATCCAGTGACCACGGATGGCATCCATGCAGTCTGGATACCGGCAATCCCTGCCGGTATGACGAACTTTTTGGAAGTACACAATGTCGCAAATTGAAAAAGGCATCATCCTGGCCGGCGGCTCCGGCACGCGCCTATATCCGCTCACGCAGGTGATCAGCAAGCAGTTGTTGCCGGTCTACGACAAGCCGATGATCTATTACCCGCTGTCGGCGCTGATGCTGGCCGGCATCAGCGAGGTGCTGGTGATCAACACGCCGCACGAGCAGGCGCTGTTCCGGCAACTGCTCGGCGACGGTTCGCAGTGGGGCATCTCGATCCGCTACGCGGTGCAGCCTTCGCCTGACGGACTTGCCCAGGCATTCATCATCGGCCGCGACTTCATCGCCGGCCAGCCGAGCTGTCTGATCCTCGGCGACAATATTTTCTACGGCCACGGCCTGACCGAGGTGCTGCGGCGCGCGGCGCAACGCAGCCACGGCGCCACCGTGTTCGGCTATTGGGTGCGCGATCCGGAACGCTATGGTGTGGCCGAATTCGATACTTCGGGCAAGGTGATCGGGCTGGAGGAAAAACCGCTCGCACCGAGGTCGAACTACGCCGTCACCGGCCTGTATTTCTACGATCAACGCGTTGGCGATTTCGCGGCGGGTTTGCAACCTTCGGCGCGCGGCGAACTGGAAATCACCGATCTCAACCGCTGCTATCTGCACGATTCCTCGCTGATGCTGGAAAAGCTCGGACGTGGCTTCGCCTGGCTCGATACCGGCACACACGAATCCCTGGTCGAAGCGTCGAACTACATCGAGACGATCGAAAACCGGCAGGGCCTGAAAGTGTGCTGTCCCGAGGAGATCGCGTTCGTCAACGGCTGGATCGACGCCGAACAGGTGTTGCGCCTGGCCCAGCCGCTTGCCAAGAACGGTTATGGGCAATACCTGCAACAGCTTGTCAAGCAGGGCCCGGTCGTATGAAGGTGATCGAAACCAATTTGCCGGGCTGCGTGGTGATCGAGCCGCAGGTGCATGGCGATGCGCGCGGCTTCTTCTACGAAAGCTTCCATGCGGAAAAGTATAAAAACGCAGGATTCGATCTGCGCTTCGTGCAGAGCAACGTCTCGCGCTCGGCGCACGGCGTGCTGCGCGGCCTGCATTACCAGTGGCCGAATCCGCAGGGCAAGCTGGTAAGCGTACTCGACGGCGAGGTCTACGACGTGGCGGTGGACATCCGTGCCGGCTCGCCGACCTTCGGGCGCTGGGTCGCGGCGCTGCTCACAGCGGACAACAAGCGCCAGTTCTGGATACCGGAAGGCTTCGCCCACGGTTTCGCCGTGGTTTCGGATAACGCCACCTTCTGCTATCAGTGCACGGCGCTGTATGATCGCGCCGCCGACGCCGCAATCCGCTGGAATGACGCCGACATCGCCATTGACTGGCCGTTGTCGGCGCCGCTGTTGTCGGACAAGGACGCGACGGCGCCGTTCCTGCGCGAGGTGGCGCGCGCCGAATTGCCGAAGTATACAAAATGAAAATCCTGCTGCTGGGCGCGAACGGACAAGTCGGCTTTGAGCTGGCGCGCTCGCTGGCGCCGCTCGGCGAACTTGTCTGCGCGTCGCGTTCCGGTACGCTGGCGGGCGCTGCGCCGTGCCTTGCCACGGATCTCGCCCGGCCGGAATCGCTCGCCGCCACCCTGGATGCGGTGAAGGCCGATGTGATCGTCAACGCCGCCGCGTACACAGCCGTCGACCGCGCCGAGGACGAATCCGTGCTCGCCCAGCGTGTCAATGCGCAGGCGTTGGCGGAAATCGGCGCGTACGCGGCTGCGCACAATGCGCTGGCCGTGCACTATTCCACGGATTACGTTTTCGACGGCGCGGGTTCACGGCCGTACCGCGAGAACGACGCGACGGCGCCGCTAGGCGTTTACGGTCGCAGCAAGCGCGACGGCGAGAACGCGTTGCGCGCCTCCGGCTGCGATCACCTGATCCTGCGTACGGCCTGGGTCTACGCCGCGCGCGGTCACAATTTCCTGCACACCATGTTGCGCCTCGCACGCGAGCGCGACGAACTGCGGGTCGTGGGCGACCAGCGCGGGGCGCCGACGCCGGCGCGACTTATTTCTGCGGCAACGGCGGTGGCACTGGCACGCCTGCTCGCGCGGCGTGCAGGCGAACGCGAAAAACTGCTCGGCACCTATCATCTGTGCGCGGCCGGCCAATGCACCTGGTTCGACTTCGCCGGCGCGATTTTCGCGCGTGCGCTGGCGGCGGGACTCATCGCGCGCGCGCCGCGACTGGTGCCGATTTCGACCACCGAATATCCGACGCGCGCGCGCCGGCCGGCGTATTCGGTTCTCGATTGCAGCAAGATCCGCGACGCGTTCGGTCTGCATCTGCCGGAATGGCGTGCGGGACTCGATGCCGTGATCGGCGAACTTGCCGGGTAAAATGAAAGCATGAGCCTTCTCGTTCCCGTGATTCTCTCCGGCGGCGCCGGCACCCGGCTGTGGCCGGTATCGCGCAGCGCCTATCCGAAACCGTTCATGCGCATGGCCGACGGGCAGTCGCTGCTGTACAAGACCCTGGACCGCGCCCTGCGCGTCGCCGGCGACGGCCCGGTGCTGACCGTGACCGGCCGCGACTACTACTTTTTGACCCGTGACGAATACGCGCGCCATCCGGCCAGCAATCCGCAACGCCAACCGTTCCTGCTCGAACCCGTCGGACGCAACACGGCGCCGGCCATCGGTCTTGCCGCAATGTATACAATGGAACATCTCGGTGCGGAGGCCACGCTGCTGGTGTTGCCGGCCGATCACCTGATCCGCGACGCAGACGCCTTCGCCGCCGCTGCGCGCCGCGCCCAGACGCTCGCGCAGGACGGATTCCTCGTCACGTTCGGCATCAAGCCGGCGGCGCCGGAAACCGGTTTCGGCTACATCCGCATGGGCGCAGCGAGGGCACAGGGCGGTCGCGAGATCGCCGCGTTCGTCGAAAAACCCGATCGCGCGACCGCGGAAAAATACCTGGCATCCGGTGATTACGCCTGGAATTCCGGCATGTTCTGTTTTCGTGCCGATGCCTTGCTTGAAGCGATGCAAGCGACCTGTCCCGATGTGCTCGATGCCGTGCGCGCCTGCTACGCCGACGTGCGCGGCCGCGAAAGCCCGGTCGAATTCGCCAAGGACGCGTTCGCCGCGCTGCCCGACATTTCCATCGACTACGCGGTGATGGAACGTGCCGCGCGCCGCGCCGTGGTGCCGGCGTCGTTCGACTGGAGCGACATTGGCTCGTGGAAGGCGGTCAGCGAAATCGAATCCGGCAATGCGCCCGATGCCGCCGGCAACCGCGTGCAGGGCATGGCCGTCACGATCGATTGCGAGAACTGTTTCATCCAGGGCGGCAAACGCCTGATCGCCGCGGTCGGCGTGAAGGATCTCGTCATCGTCGACACGGCCGATGCCGTGCTGGTCGCCGATCGCGAACGCGCGCAGCAGGTCAAGCAGGTCGTCGAACAACTGCGCGCGAGCGACCACGCCGCGGCGCGCTTCCACCAGACCGTGCACCGACCCTGGGGCAGTTTCACGGTGCTCGAAGACGAGGCCGACTGCAAGGTCAAGCGCCTGACCGTGAAGCCTGGCCAGGTGCTGAGTCTGCAACTGCACCATCGCCGCAGCGAACACTGGACGGTGGTCGACGGCACCGCCCGGGTGCGCGTGGGCGACAAGGAATTCTTGCTGCAGCGGAACGAATCGACGTTCATCCCGATGGAAACCCTGCACCGGCTGGAAAATCCTACGGGCAAGGACATCCACCTGATCGAAGTGCAATGCGGCGATTACTTCGGCGAGGACGACATCGTGCGCCTGGAAGACGTTTATGGGCGTGTATGAAATGCCGATTGCCGGTGTCGGCATTGACAAATCTCCAGCCGGTTTCGGCTATATTTCGCATTCGAACAAAATGTGATTTGAGTCACGATTTGGCATGAAACCTGCTGCGACAGCGGCATCATCCACAGGGGAAACGACATGACGATTACGGCCCATGCAGGCAAACCTTGGCGCGCAAGCCGCTGTTGGGTCCATTCCCTGGCATGGTTGGCCGGCATGGTTCTGGCGCTATGTATCGGACCGGCCATCGCCGAAGGCAGTCGCACCCTGTATCCGTCGACGTATCCCGCCACGGGTTTCCGCGGTGAACTGGATCTGACCGGCGCCGCCAACAAATACGCTGGCGTCACCGCGCGGCGACAGTTCGTATATGTCTACGCCAATGCCGGCGAGTACATCCTGCTCGGCTCCAGCAATCGCAGCACCAACACCAACGCCGACATCTTCGTCTACAACCCGCAATCGTTCGGCACGAAGGGCAATGAGACGATACCCGCGGCAGCGAATTTTTCCTGCAGCGGCACGGCGCCGGCCATTCCCGCCGGCAGTTTCGGCGGCACCGGCACCGGGTTCATCGCGGCGCGCACCAACGAACTGGCTGGACCCAACAGCGCCGACAATTCGGCTACCGTAACCAATGGCTATGCGCCGTGCGCCTACCTGGCGCCCACGACAGGCATCTACGGCGTACTGTTCACGACGGCGGCCGCCGGCGGCAGCGCGGCAAACGGTTCGCTCGGCACCTGGCATCTTGGTAGCGCCACGGTCTGGGCGTGGGAAGTACAAGTGCGCGCTACTGTCGCCTCGACAGCGGATATCAATGGTCGCGTTTTTACCTACGGATTCGTCGCCTTCACGGGCGGCAACTCGCGCCCGGTCTTCCACACCCTGTATTACGTCACGCCCGACGGTGCGCGTTATCAGCAGGACATGAAGGGCTTCGACCCGAACGGCTACGCGCTGTGGGGTAATCAATACGGCTACTTCGACAATGGGCAACCGCTGTACAAGGATTTGCGCGGCAACGATGCCCTCGTAGACGCGGGCTATCCGGCCGAACTTTCGGCACAGGGCGCACTGGCGCCGATTTTCCTGAGCGACGTCTCGCCAAGCGGCGCCAATGCCGCGCAGGTCGCTACCGTACTCACGGCGCTCGGCGTCCCGCTTTCGCCTCCGTCACCGCAAGTATCGGGGGTCACCTTCAACGGCCTGCAATCCGGCAATCAGACTTACGTGGGCGGCGGCGGTACCTTCACCTTCACCGCGGCCAATGACACCACCTATCAAATCGTGATCAGCGCTGGCGTGGATTTCGATCCGGCCAATCCCGCCAACGCCACGCTTGCCGGTCTGGCGCCTAATGGCACCGATTCGGTGATGTGGAATGGCCTTGCCAACAACGGTAGCGCGTTTCCGCCGGGCACCTTCAATTTTCAGATTACCGGTCGCAACGGCGAGATTCACTTTCCGATCATCGACGACGAGGGCAGCGCGAACGGCGGCCCCGTATTGACCAAACTCAATGGCACGCCGACGGGCGACCATACCGTGTACTACGACGACCGCGGCTACAAGACCAGCGCTGGCGTCAGCATCGGCACGCCCGGCGGATTGCTGTGTCCAGCCAATCCGCCCGTGCCGCCGACGCCCGACCATTCGCTGATCGGCCAGGACTCCAGTGCGCAGACGTTCTCGGGACCCAATTGCAACGGCGGCACCGGCACCTGCTTTTATCGCTACTGGCCGGGCAACGGCAATTCCAATACCGATTGCGCGGCTACGGCGGGATTCGGCGACGCCAAGGCACTGGACCTGTGGGCATTTCAGTCCACCCCGGTGCAATCGTCCACCGTGGTGATAAACCCCAGCAACCTGACCTTGGCCAAGTCCGCGCCGGCGTCGGTAGCCCTGAACACGCCGTTCAATTACACAGTCGGCCTGGGTAACAACAGCGGCGCCGCCAGTGGTACGACCGCGACCGTTTCCGATATTTTGCCGGCGGGCGTGATCGCCAACAGCGTAGCCGTCGGCAGCGGGGTAAGCGCGGTCAACTGCGGCACGCTGCCAAGCGTTGCAGGCGCAACGCTAACCTGTGCTGTGACGCTCAGCGCGTCCCTGCCCGGAGGCTCGGCGAATGGCACGGCGCAATTCACGATCAATGCCACCGCTACCGCCTATGGTGTCGCCACGAATTATGCCTCGGTGGATCCGCTCGGTGGCAATAGTCCGCCAACGCCAGGAGCGGGCTGCACGCCGGCGGCGAGTTGCGGCAGCGCAACGACGACGGTGGTGGCGCCGCCGAGTATTGCGAAGGCGTTCAGTCCGACGACGATCGCGGCGAACGGGACGAGCACGTTGACGATCACGCTGAGCAATGCGAACGCGACGGCGCTGACGGGCGCGGCGTTCACGGACACGTTGCCGGGCGGGGTGACGACGCAGG
>JAGWXP010000229.1 GCA_018969845.1 Lysobacteraceae bacterium
CGCCATCTCGCGTGCGAGCCGGCCGGCGGCCACGCTGTCGGCGAACACGATGCGCTGATGCACTTCCGAGCGCAGCGCCGGCAGCGGCTGGTCGGCGAGCGCGTTGCGCGCTTCGCGGCCGATAATGGTGGTACTCACGCGCCGATTGATGGCGAAAGCCGCGCGCAGCGCGGGTCGGAACACCTGCGCCTCGCGGATTAGCGCCACCATCTCGGCCGATGCCCACACGTCGTAGGGGCTCGGTTGCACGGGAATCAGCACGCGCTCGGCCGCCAGCAGCGCGGAGCGCGCCAAGGCGGCGATACGCGGCGGGCCGTCGATGACGACGTGATCGGCGCGCCGTGCCAGCTCGGGCGCTTCCTGGTGCAGCGTCTCGCGGGCGAGGCCCACGGCGCTGAACAAGCGGGGCAGGCCCTGCTGTGCGCGCCGCTGTGTCCAATCCAGCGCCGAGCCTTGCGGATCGGCGTCGAGCAGGACGACGTGCAGACCGCGCATCGCCAGCTCACCGGCGAGGTGCGTGGCGAGCGTGGTCTTGCCGACTCCGCCTTTCTGGTTGAGCAACGCGACGATCATGGTATGGCCCTCCGTCTCGGAAGACCCGACTTTCGCGGCTGCGCGGGCTGCCGTTCGGCGGTTGTCCACCGAGGCGACGCGCTTCCACTACCAGTTAGTGCTTTTAGGTTAGAGAAGTTAGAGAACGCCGAAACCCGCGCCGTTACGGGCTTTGCGGCGATTTCGCACGCCTGATAGCACGATAGGAACACGCCCGATAGCACGAGTCCCGGCACGCCTGATGGCACGAGGCCATTCACAGCTTGTCCCGCAGTTGTCCCCGTGCCGTGGCCGGCACGGGCCGGAAGGTCAGCAGTTCCGCGCCGGACTCCGGCACTCGCTCGATGCCGAGCACGTAGCCGGGCAGCGACTGCCGCGCGACCAGCGCGCGCAGGTCGCAGGCGAAGTCGTAGGGCCTCGCCGTGCTGCCCGATTTGCGGTGCAGATGCCGGAAATCGAATTGCCAGCCGCCGGGCTGTTTGCCGCCATGCTTTCGCACGAGCCGATACAGCCAGCGCTCGATGCCGCCGGTGAGTCGGAAATACGCCGGGTCGATGGTCAGCACCAGGGCGGCGTCGAGCACGCCGGCATAGAACCAGTCCGGCAGGATCAGTTCGATGCCCTGCGGCGCGCCGCGGGCGTCGGCTCGTTCCTTCCATTCGTTGATCCACGAGAAGCGATGCAGGCGCCGCCCAGTCGTCTCGCGGATGGAGGTTGCCACGGTGGTCGATTGCAGCCGGTCGAGCGCGGCCTTGAGGCGCTGGTAATCGCGCAGCGACACCCCGCGCCCGATGAAGCGCAGGATCTCGTAGGGCGTGGCCTGCATCAGGCGCGAGGGGCGCAGGCCCGCGTCGCGCGCTTCCACGATCTGCGAGGCCGCCCAGATCAGCACGTCCGCATCCCAAATCGTGGCGATGCCGTGCTCCCGCGTGCCTTCCACGCGTACGGTGACGCCACCGGCGCGGAAGTCGATCGGCGCCGTGCGCCGCGACTTCGCCAGCGAGAAGAACGGAAAGGCCATCAAGTCCTGGCTGTCGCGCGGCGCCATGTCGCCCGGCAGCGCGCGGAAC
>JAGWXP010000114.1 GCA_018969845.1 Lysobacteraceae bacterium
GACGGACTGACCTTTCATCGCGTGATACCGGATTTCATGATTCAGGGCGGCTGCCCGGAAGGATCCGGCCGCGGCGGTCCCGGTTACCGTTTCGAGGACGAGATCGTGTCGAGCCTGAAGCACGATCGTCCCGGCGTGCTGTCGATGGCCAATGCAGGACCGGGCACGAACGGCAGCCAGTTCTTCATCACCCATGTCGCGACGCCGTGGCTGGACGGCAAACACACCGTATTCGGACGGGTGCTCGGTCCGGAGGATCAGGCCGTGGTTGATGCCGTGCGTGCCGGCGAGAAGATCGGATCGATCACCATCCGCGGCGATCACGCGTCGCTGTTCGAGAAGCTGCACGCGCGCCTGGAGCGCTGGAATCAGACGCTGGATGCAGGCCGGTAGCGGGAGCATCGTAGGTGACGAGAAGGGCCGCCCGATGGCCATTCGGAGTCGTTCGGATTTTCGACCGGGGCGTTCGACGTGCCAGGCAACCGTCTGACGGCGCACCGGGGCGCCGTTATTGATTGACCGCGATCGGTTGGGTGATGCGCAGTACCGGTTTTCCATCGAGGTCCCTGAGCGGGAAGTAGGCGCGATGCGTGTGCGCATCCACTGCCAGCGTGTGCGCATTGGGTCCGAGCCGGCCTTCGCCCAGGTTGTTCACCGCGCCATTGTGCACCCGGAACAGCGACACCACGCCGCTTTCGCTGGCCACATAAAGCAAGCCGAGGTGGTCGTCCCAGGCGAGCACGTCCGGATCGTTGCCGACCCCGAAGGTCGCGATGACTCGCATCGTGCGCATGTCCAGTACCAGCAACTTGTCGTTGCTCTCGCAAGCGATGAACGCAAGCCGGCCGGCCGGGTTGATCAGCAGACCGTGATTGCCTTGCGCGCCGGGCAATGGATGCCGTGCGATCAGCCGATCCGCTACAGGATCGATCTCTGCCAGATCGCCGCGCGTCTGCACGTTGGCGAAGATGTGTCCGGAAACCGGGTCGTATTGCGTGTTGCCGACCTCGCCGCCCAACGCGATCGTGGCGATGCGTCGGTTTGTGGCCGCGTCGATCACGGTGTCGGTTGCGCCGGTTTCGTCGGAAACGAACAATTTGTCGACACCGGGCGCGTAGGCGATGCCATCGGGGTACACGCCGGCGGGCATGCGCGCGATGACCTTCAGGGTGTTCTCGTCAATCGCGACAAGCTGGTTGGTACCCGTGGCCGATGCATATACGCGATTCAGTTCCGGCACCACGAGCACGCCGTGCACGTGACTGATGCCCGGAACGCTCGCGATCACCTTGTCGTTCTGGGTATCGAACACCACCACCGCGCTATCGCCCAGGTGGGCCAGAAACAGCAGGTGCCGTTGCGGATCGAGGCTCGCGTAATCCCAGCGCGTGGCGTTGCCCGGCAGCGGCACATCGGCAAGCGTTTTCAGCGGCAAGTTGTCGGGAGCCGCCGCCTTGCTGCGCGCAGGCAGAGCGGCGTTGAGCAACGCGATCGACAGAAACAGCGTGACGCATGTGTTCGATTGCGGGCTTTGCATGGCGTTCTCCTCGTAGACGATCTTCGGCGTTGCGCAGCACACCAACGGTCAGGCGAATGCGCAAGCGACGAGCAGCGCGCCTGCCAGCGCCGGACTCGCAACTCGCGCAACGCATGCATGCCGTGCCGGCGCACTAGCTTCGTCTGGTTCTCATGCCCGCGCGGGTTGTCGCACGGCGCCATCGACCGGGTCCGTGCCATCGCGGAAGGATGTCAAGCGGCTCGCGAGCAGGGGCAGCACCAGCAAATTGAGCAGGGTGGAGGTGACCAGCCCACCCAGGATCACCGCTGCCATCGAGCCCTCGATTTCGTTGCCGGGTGCGCCGGCCGTGAGCGCAAGCGGGGCCAGACCCAGCGCGGTCACCAGTGCGGTCATCAGGATCGGCGTCAGACGCTCGGCGGCGCCGCGCTGGACCGTGGCCATGTTCCAGGGTAGGCCTTCCACCTCCACCAGATTGCGATAATGCGCCATCAGCATGATCGAGTTGCGCACGCTGATGCCGAACAACGTCACGAACCCGACCAGTCCGCCCAGCGTCAGCGTGCCGCCCATCAGCAACGCGACCGCCACGCCGCCGACCAGCGCGAACGGCAGGTTGACCAGCACCAGCAAGACATCGCGCATGCGGCGCAGTGCGAGATAGAGCAGCAGCACCACGCCGATCGCAGCCAGTGCGCTGTACACCAGCAACTGGCGGGTGGCAGCGGCTTGCGCGGCCGCATCGCCGCCGAAGACGGCATAGACTCCCGCGGGCCAATGCACGTCGCGCGCAAGCGCCTGCTGCGCGCGCGCCACGAATGCGCTGGCGCCGATGCCGGCCAGGGCGACCGAGATGGTTTGCACACGCAGGCCGTTTTCGTGCTGGATCATGAAGCGGCCCTGCGTCATGGACAGATCGGCGAGTCGTGACAACGGCACCTGGTGTCCATCCGGCGCCGCGATGGGCAGCGATCCGACCGCGGCCGGATCGCGCCGCAGCGCCGGCGGCAGGATCACCTCGACGTCGAACACGCGATTGCCTTGCAGCACCTGGCCCACGCGCAGGCCTGCGTAAGCGGTTTGCAATGTGTCGAGCACCTCGGCCGGAGCGATGCCGTTGCGCGACAGCGCGCCGTCGCGCAGCCGGATCGAAAGCTGCGGCTCACCTTGCGGCGCCTGCACTTGCACAGTGCCGGCGCCGGGGAGCTTCGAGAGCACCGCGGCCGCTGCGCCCGCCTTGCGGTCGATCTGGTCGAGGTCGTTGCCGTAGATGTTCACCACCACGGGTGCGGTCGTGCCGGAAAGGGTTTCGTGGATACGTTCGGTCAGGAAAGTGTTCACGGAAAAACGCGCGCCCGCAAACGCCGCCAACGCGTGCTGGATGTGATCCAGCGCGCGTTGCTGACCGGCGCCGGAGAGCGGCTTGAGATCCACCTCGAACTCGTTGGCAAAAGCTGGCGAAGGATCGGCAATGCGCGTGGCGCGCCCGGTGCGCTGCGCAACCGAGCGCACTTCGGGAACGGCAAGCAGTGCGCGCGTGACGTGCGCGCCAAGATTTTGCGAGGCCTGCAGCGATGCGCCGGGCGCAAGCCGCATGTGCACGATGTAGTGGCCCTCGCGCAACTGCGGCAGGAACTCCGTGCGCAGGAACGGCAGCGCAACCAGCGCCGCGAGGCACAGCAGGGCGACGCCGACGGGGAACGCGCGCGGATGGCGTTGCGCACGCGCCAGCCATTGCAGGTAGTGGCGTTTGAGCCAGGTCTGCAGCGGCGGTTCCGGTGTTTCCTGCGCGTCCCGCAACACGGTCAAGGCCAGCGCCGGCGTCAGCGTCAGCGCGACCGCCAGCGAAGCCATGATCGCCGCGATGTAGGCCACGCCCAGCGGCGCGAACAGGCTCCCCGCCACGCCCGACAGGGTCAGCACCGGCACGAACACCAGCGCGACGATGAACGTGGCGTAGATCACCGCGCCGCGCACCTCCAATGATGCGTTCAGCACCACTGTGCCGGCAGGCAACGGCGATGCCGCCGAACGATTCAGCCGCAAGCGACGCATGATGTTCTCGACATCGATGATGGCGTCGTCCACCACCTCGCCTATGGCGATGGCAAGACCACCCAGGGTCATGGTGTTGAGGCCGAAACCCAGGCGCTCGAGCACCACCACCGCGGCCAGCAACGACAACGGAATGGCCACCGCGGAAATCATCGCCGCGCGCGCATTGCGCAGAAAGGCGAACAGCACCACGATCACGAGCATGGCGCCGATCAGCAACGCGTTGCGCAGGTGGCCGACGGCGGCGGCGATGAAATTGGCGGGACGGAACAGCGCCGGATAGAGCGTGACGTGCTGCGCGGCGAGCGCAGGCGCCAGCCCCTGCAAGGTATGCTCGAGCGCGCGAGTCACGCGCACGGTGTCGGCATTGTATTGCTCGCTGATCACCAGCATCACCCCCGGCACGCCCATGATCGAAGCCGCACCGGTCGCGGGCGCCGCGCCGTCGGTCACCGTGGCGACATCGCCGAGCCGCAACACCGCACCCCGGTGTTCGCGCACGGCCACGGCGGCGACCGCCGCCGGCGTCATCGGCATTCCGACCGGCGTCAGTACGATGCGCTGGTCGTCGTTCTCGACAAAGCCCGCGCCGGCATTGCCGGTGGCGCGCCGCGCGGCCGCGATCACGTCCTGGAACGACAGGCCATAACGCGCCAGCGCATCGGGGTGGATCTGGATCTGCAATTGCCGCACCGCGCCGCCGAAAACGTTCACGTCCGATACGCCGTGCACGGCCAGCAACTGCGGGGTCAGGGTCCAGTCGGCCAGCGTGCGCAATTGCATCGGAGTCAGCACCGGGGAGGTGATGCCGATCGTGAGCACGATGCCTGCCGAGGACGACAATGGCAGCAGCACCGGCGCGCGGACTGCGACGGGCAGCCGTGCCGCTGCGCGTTGCAGACGCTCGCTCACGGCCTGCCGCACGCGGGTCAGATCGCTGCCTGAGCGAAAGGTCAGGGTGATCGCCGAGAGTCCCTGGAGGGACTTCGAGCGCATGCCGGCCAGTTCGCCGGCCCCGGACAAGGCGTTCTCCAGCGGTTGTGTGACCAGCGTTTCCACCTGATCCGGCGCAAGGCCCGGCGCTTCGGTCTGCACGATGGCCTGTGGCGGCGCGAATTCCGGGAAGACGTCCAATCTCGCGCGGGCCAACGCGAACACGCCGTATCCTGCTGCCAGCACCGCCAGCGCGATCATCACCCCGCGCAGACGCACCGCGAATCCGACAATGGCATTCAACATGGGCGTCGGCTGCACGGGTTCGGCGATCGAGCAGGCGCTGTGTCAGTCATCATCGCCGTCTCCGGCGGGCTTTGCTCCGGGTGGGGGCAGCAGTTCCTGCGACAGCAGAAGTTCGCCGCCGCGCACCACCACGCGCTCGCCAGCGCGAAAACCGCCGGACTGGAACCACCCTGTTGCGGTGCGCTCGGCCACCGCGACCGGGCGGCGCTGGAAACGACCGTCAGCGGTTTCGATGTAGGTCCAGGGTTGACCGGCATACCAGACCACCGCGGTCGTTGGCACGATCACCCCGATGTCCGACGCTGTGCGCAACGGCACGGCAACGCTCAGCCGTTGTCCGATGCGCAGTCCCGCAGCATCGACCCGGTAGAAGTACGTCGGCCCCTGCACCACGGGATCGGCGCGCGGCGAAGGCCCGATCAACGTCGCAACGAGCGTCGCGCCATCGTCGTTTCGAATGCGCAGGGGATGCGTCCCGGGCGAGTGGCTGCCCGACGGCAACGCCACCGCGAGCAGGGCGGCGCTGCCATTGCCAAGGGCATCGAATGCTCGCGATCCCCGCTCGGCCTCGCTCGCAAGCGCCGCCCCCCACTGCGCGCGTGCGCTGCCGCGTGCGGCGGTCTGGTCTGCCATCGCCGCAACCTGCTGGGCGCGCGCTGCGGATGCTGCCGCGGCGGCCGCCTGCACGTCGCGCAGCGCGGCATTGTCGCCATCGCGGTGGAGTTTCCCGATTCGTTTCGCCTCTTCCGCAGCCGCACGGGCTTGCGCAGTCGCCGCATCGAAAGCTGCGCGCACCGTCTGCAGGCGCGCGGCGAGCGTCAGCAGCGGTTGCGGATCGAGCACCGTGGCGATGCCCCGCACCTGCGGCGCGTGGCGCGCCTCGGCGAGCGGGGCGACGACGATGCCGCTGGCCACTGCGCTGGCGGGCGGCAACGCCACCGACGCATCGGCGGGAGCGGCTTGCGAAAGACACGGAACCGCAAGCACCAGTGCGAATGTCACGGTGATGCACACGCGGCGCCGCTCAGAACGAATGGCCATCGCGACCTCCGGAAAATGCGTTGTGATCTGACGCGGACTGCGCGCCCGCAGCGGTCGCCGCGGTCAATCGGGAGGCCGGCCACAGCGGACGCTGCAAGACGTCTTCGAGCCGGCCAAGGGAATTCAATGCGGCGGACAAGGCATCCTGCGCCGCAAGTGCGGCGCTTGCGGATGCAACCCGTGCGGCGAGTTCGGCACGGCGGTCGATCTGACCTGCCTTGCGCGATGCGGCCGCGCGTGCGGCTTGCGATCGCGCAGCCTGCGCCGCGCGCGCCATTCGCTGCCATGCGGCGTAGCGCTGCGCATAGTCGGCCCGCGCGGCATCGAGCTGGTTGAGGATTGTCGCCTGCCGGGCACGCGCCGCGGCCGCCGCTTCGTCGCGCGCCGCCGCCGCCGCGCGAATCTGCGCATCCGCGCCATGAAACAGCGGCAACTCCACATCAGCGCCGAAGGTCAGTTTGCGCTGGCCTTGATCGTAGAGATACCCCGGCGCAATGCTGGTTGCGGGGTAGCGCGAGCCAGCCACCAGCCGCAATCGTGCCTCCGCCGCGCGATAACGTTCCAGCAGCGCGGCAAGATCGATCCGGTTCCGTGCGGCATCCTCGGCGAGTGCCGCGGGCGGCAATGCTGTTGGCACCGGCGGCGTTTCGAGCTGCGGCCATTCCAACTTCGCATCGTTCAATGCCGCAACCGGCACGCCCACTGCCGCGGCCAGCGCGTGTTCCGCCGCAATGCGCCGAGCGCGCCGCGTGGCGAGATCGGCCGCGGCGCGTTGCATGTCGAGTTGTGCAGTGAGCAGTGCTCCGCGATCGTCTTCGCCAGCCGTCACCCGCTGGCGCACCGCGGCGAACAACGCGTTGTCGGCGCGTGCCGCGGTTTCCGCCAGGGCCTGCGCGTGACGTGCGAGCAATACGTCGCGCAATGCCGCGACGGCGTTCGCCCGGCTTTGCCACACGGCTTGTGCCAGCCGATCGCGCGCGGCCTGCGTATCCGCCGCCGCGATCTCGCCTCGCGCGGCCGATTCTCCCGGGTGCAGCATCGGCAGCAACAGCGCGACTCCGATTGTCCACGGCGAGGCAGCGCTCAAGCCGCTGAAGACCTTTTCAGGACCGAGTCGCAGGGTCGGATTGGCCCGTTGTGCCGCCACCGCCGCTTCGGCTTGCACGCGCTCGGCGGTGGCGCGTGCCTGCGCAAGCGCGGGATCGAAATACCATGCCGCGACGGTGATGCGATCCGGTGTCCACGGTGCGTTCGCGCCGGCTGGCAATCCGAACCGCGCTTCACTCGTCGCCAGCCCGTGATCGTCCAGACGGCGCGCGGCGTACGCACGTGCTTCGGCTTGCGGATCCCATGCGCGCGAAGTCGGCAACGCAGCACATGCGCCCAAGCTCAACGCCAGCAAACCGGCCAGAGCGGATTTCATCCGGGTACGGTAACGCGACGCAGATGGCGAATACGGCTCGATTCGATGACGGTTTTGTCATCCGTGCCGGGGCTGGCGGCCCGGGTTCGTTACCGGTGGCCGACTCGGCAGGCGCGATAAAGGAAAGTTCGCTCGCGATGTCGCGTGCCAATGTTCAAGGATCCCCGCCCGCGGGCAACTGCATGACTGCGCTCGTGCCCGTACCCGGCGTGCTCTCCAGCCAGACGGTTCCGCCGTGCAGTTCAACGATGGTCTTGACGATGGAAAGACCCAGGCCCGTGCCTTGCCGCGAGTCGCTGCGGTGGCGCGCGTCATCGGCTTGATAGAAGCGATCGAACAGGTGCGGCAGGTGCCGCGCCTCGATGCCGCGGCCGTGGTCGTGCACACGTACTTCCGCAGTGCCGTGTTCGCGTGTGCACAGTGCGACGCAGACCTCGCCGCCCGTGGGCGAATACCGGATCGCGTTACTCAGCAGATTCGACAATGCCTGACGAAACAGCTGTACGTCTGCGTCAAGCGCGGCGTTGCCTTCCACGCGCAGCGCGATCCCGCGCTCGGCCGCGCCCGCCACGTGCTGCGCAATTATCCTGGCGCACGCCTGCGCGGCGTCAAAGCGTTCACGGCGCACGGCCAGCCCGGCGTGTTCGACGCGCGCCATGAACAGCAGATTCTCGATCATGGCATTCAGCCGGCGGCATTCCTCCAAACCCGATTCCAGCGCGGCGCGATAGTCCTGCGCATCGCGCGGATTCATCAGGCACACCTCGAATTCGCCGCGCAGGTTGCTCAGCGGCGTCCGCAGTTCGTGCGCGAGATCGGCGGAGAACCGCGAAAGCCGTGCAAACGCTTCCTCGATGCGCGCCAGCATCGCATTGAACACTTGCACAAGCTCGTCAAGTTCGCTCGGCCATGGCGGGGTCAGCGGAATGCGCCCGGAAAGGTGCGCGGGAGTGATCGCGCGCGCCGCGCCGGTTACGCGGGCCAGGGGGGCCAGGCCGCGGGCAGCGACCCAACGTCCGGCGAGGAAAAGCAAAGGGAT
>JAGWXP010000115.1 GCA_018969845.1 Lysobacteraceae bacterium
GCTTCAAGCGCTGCGCCAGCAGGCGAATATCGGCCGTAACATCGGCACCGATGCGTCAGTAGCGTGGATCTGGCGGCCCTACTTCACCCAGAACGTCATCGTGCGTCTGTCCGGCGCGGCGCTTCTGCCCGGCTCCGGTTTCAAGAGCCTGTTCAGCGATCAGCATTCGGTTTATTACTCAGTGCTGGCGAACGTGATCCTGACGTATTGAGGGCCTTGCCATGAAATGGGGTCAGAGTACATTTTGGAAAGCGCACACGCTGCTCATGTTGGGACTGGCAGCAAAATGCACTCTGACCGCGTTTCCGGTTCTCGCCAACGAAGAGCAACCGGTCCTGCGCAACTACACCGCCGCGCCGCCGGCGCCCGCCTTCCAGACCTGGGAGCAGGCCGATGCAAAATCCGGCGGCTGCGTATCCTGTCACACGAAATCCGACCGCAAGACCATGCATCCGGCAGGCGCAGTCGTGCTTGGCTGCACGGATTGCCATGGCGGCGACGGCGGAGTGAATGCCCCTGCGGGCGAAAGCTACGACGCCGACGCGCAACACGACAAGCGCGACTGGTCGGCGGCGTACCAAGCCGCGATGGACAAGGCGCACGTGCTGCCGCGCTATCCCGAGCACTGGAAAACCAGCGCCAAACCCCAGCGCAGTTACACCTGGTGGCTGAAGGAATCGCCCGAGTTCGTGCGCTTCGTCAATCCGGGCGACTTGCGCGCAGCGACGCTCGCCTGCGGTGCCTGCCATCTGCCGGAAATCCAGGCCAACGAAAAAAGCCTGATGGCAAATGCGGCGATGTTCTGGGGCGCCGCCGCGTACAACAACGGCATCCTGCCATACAAGCATTCGCTACTCGGTGAAGCCTACACGCTGGATGGCAAACCGGCGGCGACCGTCAGCCCGGCGGTGCCGGACGGCAAGCCCTGGGCGCACGACATCCTGCCCAAGATCTATCCGATGCCGGCTTGGGAAACTGTGCCGCCGGGCGATATCTTCCGCGTGTTCGAACGCGGCGGCCGCAACATCGGCAGCACGTTTGCGGAGATCGGCCTGCCCGACGAAGCGGGGTTGATCCAGCGCCTCGAAGAACCGGGTCGCCCGGACATCCGACAATCCAATCGCGGTCCCGGCACCGGTTCGCGCGTGGCGATTCCGGTGCTCAACATCACCAAGACGCGTTTGAATGATCCGTTCATCTGGATGCTGGGCACGAACGACAACCCCGGCGATTTCCGCTCGTCCGGCTGCTCGGCCTGCCACGTGGTTTATGCCAACGACCGCGACACCTTCCATTCCGCGATCTACGCCAAGTACGGCAACATGGGCCAGTCGCAGGAAGCCGATCCGACGATCTCGCATGTCGAATCCGGGCACCCGCTCAAGCACGAATTCACGCGCCGCATTCCGACCAGCCAGTGCATGATCTGCCACATGCACCAGCCGAACATGTTCATCAATACCATGCTTGGCTACACGATGTGGGATTACGAGTCCGACGCGCCGTTCATGTGGCCGAAAAAACAAAAGTACCCGACGGCCGAGGAGGCGCGCAAGATTCTCGACCGCAATCCCGAAGAAGCGGCGATCCGCGGAAAATGGGGCGACCTGAATTTCCTCAAGAACGATTCGCTGCTCAATCCGCAACTGCACGACACCCAGTTCGCCGACTACCACGGCCACGGCTGGAACTTTCGCGCCGTGTTCGCGCGCGACCGCAAGGGCGACTTGCTCGACAAACACCGCGATATCGTCGCCAATGACGACCCGGACAAGTTCAAGAAAGCCGTGCATCTGCAATCCATCCACGTCGACGTCGGCATGCAATGCGTGGACTGCCATTACAGCCAGGATTCGCACGGCGACGGCTACATCAAGGCCGAAGTCATGGGTGCGGTGGAAATCCAGTGCCAGGATTGCCACGGCACCGTGGATGCGTATCCGACGCTCAAGACATCCGGCCCCGCCGCCGGACCGTACGGCCGCGATCTGCTGCTGATTCGCAATCCGGATGGCAAGAAACGCTTCGAGTGGATCAACGGCAAGCTGATCCAGCGCTCGGCAGTGACGCCGGGCCTGGAATGGACAATGACCCTGCTCAAGGACAGCGCGAATCCGAAGTCACCGCTCTACGACGCCAAGGCAACCCGGGCGCATACCGTATCCGACGATCCGGACGCGATGAAATGGGGTGCGGGCGTGCCCAAGGCTCAGCGCGCGCACAACGAGGACAAGATGTTGTG
Source organism: Lysobacteraceae bacterium (assembly GCA_018969845.1). Classification (GTDB taxonomy): domain Bacteria; phylum Pseudomonadota; class Gammaproteobacteria; order Xanthomonadales; family Rhodanobacteraceae; genus Rudaea. The sequence goes on from JAGWXP010000115.1 coordinate 2,243, forward strand.
CTATGCCTGCCACACCTCGTGGACCACCAGTTGCGGCGGCTGTCATCTGCCGATCCAGGCGAACTGGAAGACCGAGCGGCACAAGTACGAAGGTGGCTTCACGCGCAACTACGCCACCTACAACCCGCAGGTGGCGCGCGACGACATGTTCATGCTCGGCATCCATGGCGACGTCAAGGGTCACAAGATCGCGCCGGTGCGCTCCTCCTCGGCTCTGGTGCTGTCGTCGACCAACATCAATCGCGAGAAGATTTACGTGCAACAGCCGCCGATCTCGGCGTCGGGCTACTCCTCGCAGGCGTTTGCGCCGCACTATCCGCACACCGAGCGCAAGACCGAGACCAAGCAATGCGACGACTGCCACCTGTCAAAGGACAACGACAACAACGCGATCATGGCGCAACTGCTGTTGCTCGGCACCAAGTTCATCGACTTCATCGGCTACCACGCCTGGGTCGGCGAAAACGGCGGAATCGGCGCCGTGCAGGTCACCGAATGGAACGAGCCGCAGGCCGTAATTGGCAGCTATCTGCAGAAGTACGCCTATCCGGATTGGTACACGGCGCACGAGGAGCGCGGCCAGAAGTTGCAGCACGCCGTCGAACACAAGGCCGGCGACGCGCAATGTCTGCAATTGCGCGGCGAATACCTGTACGTGGCCGAGGGCACAAAGGGCATGCGCGTCTATGACGTAGCCAGCGTCGCCAACAAGGGATTTTCGGAAAAGATCGTCACCGCGCCGTTCTCCCCGCTCGGCCAGGACACGCACATCGCCAGCAAGGACGCCACCTGTGTCGTGCTCGCCACCACCCAGCCGGTAGCGCCGAACCGCGATGTCGGCGACCTCATGCGCAAGGACAACGAAGAACAGCCGATGGCGCCGATCTACAAGTACGCCTTCATCACCGATGCAGTGGAAGGCCTGATCGCCACCGACATCGAAACCCTGACTGATGGCGAGCCGCGCAACAATTTCCTGAAACGTCAGCTCACCTGGAACGAAAACGGCATGCTCGATGGCGCGCGCCACCTCGCGATTGCCGGCGATACGTTCTACGTGTCGGCGAACAAGGGTGTGATCGTGCTGGACATGACTGACCCGCTCAAGCCGAAGTATCTGGCGACGATTCCCATCGCCGATCCTCTGGCCGCACAAGTCCAATTCCGCTACCTGTTCGTGACCGCAAAGGACGGCTTCCATGTCGTCGACATCACCCATCCGCATCATCCGCAAGAAATGGAATCGGCCTTCGTGCCATTGCGTCATGCGCACAAACTGCATGTCGCTCGCACTTACGCCTATGTGGCCGATGGCGCTGACGGCCTGGCCATCATCGACGTGACCCGGCCGGAACATCCGTTCGTGTATCAGATGTTCAATGCCGGCGGCAAAATCAACGATGCGCAGGACGTGGTCGTCGGCACCACCAACGCCTCGCTCTTCGCCTACGTGGCCGACGGCAAGAACGGCTTGAAGGTGATCCAGCTCACGAGTCCCGAATCGCAGCCGGATTTCTACGGCTTTTCGCCAGAGCCCAAGCCGCAACTGATCGCATGGTATCCGACCAGCCATCCGGCGTTATCGCTATCGCGCGGACTGGAACGCGACCGCGCGGTGGATGAATCCGGCAACCAGATCGCCGTATTCGGCCGCATTGGTTCGCGTCCGTTCAATCTGCAGGAAATGCGCCGGCTGTACCTGGACAAGAATGGCAAGCCCTGGTTCGTCGACGAAGCGCGCGAGAACGCACGTTTGCTGGCCGTGCCAGCGAGCCGAACCGCGGAGGGATCGAGCGCCGCGCCGCACTGACGCGGCTACAGAACCGCTTCGGCGAAATCGAAATTCCACTCGGCCAGCCAACCGCTGAGCGCATCGCCCTGCGCGTAATGCACGCCCAGGCGCAACAACATGCCGATGTCCGCCATGCCGGCCACGTCACTGGCAACGACAATCTTGCCCAGCGAGCGGGCTTCGGCAATGGCTTTGGACCAGGGTTCCCAGGCGGCTTCGGGTTTGGCGTCGACTCCGCCGGCACGCGCAAATTTCACCACGCCGAACGCCTCGATCCCGAGCAGCTTGCCAAGATCCGTCCCGGCATCGATGCCGACGCTCAGGGCCAGACGCACGCCAACACGCTGCACGTGTTCGAGCGCACCGCGCAGCCGCGTCAATTCGCCGCGCACTTCGGCGGCGTCAAATTCCAGTGCCACCGTATTGCTCGGCACCGCATGCGCGCCGAACTCCGCGGCAAGCCACGGCGCGAGTGCCGGATCGAGCAGATTCGCTGCGACGATCGGCAAATACAGGCGCAGATCCTGACCGTCTGCGCGATGTTCGCGCACGTGCTCGATCACGCCGCGCAGAAAATGCCGGTCTGCGTGCGCGACCATCTCCAGATCGCGCGCGATCGGCAACCACTCGTGGCGTTGCAATAGCTTGACCTGCCGCGATTTCGGCGGCTTCAGCGCCATGCGCGCTTCGTACTGACCGGCGATCTGGCCGGCCAGTGGCACGAACGGCTGGAATTCGAATTGGGCGGTGCCGCGCACGCTCGGTGCACGCAGCAACGCGCGCACGAGACGCACCTGCGGGTCTTCGCCGGCTTGAGTGCCGACCTCGCGCAAATCGAATTCGCAGCGCGCCCCGCCTGCAGCCTGCACGTTGTCCAGCAAGGCGCGCACGCGTTCCAGCGCTTCCTCGATCCCGGCCAGTTGCGGATGCAAACGCACACAACCCAGGCTCAGGTGCAAATGCACCGGAGTGCGTTCAGACAGCCACGACCGCTCGTCGAGCTTGCGCCGCAGCGCCTCGAGCTGTTCGCGCAACGCCAACTGATCGTCCGCGTGGACGAGGACTAGAAACCTCAATTCGCCCCAGGCGCACAAGGTGCGCTGACCGGCGATTTCGGCCGCCAATGTGCCCGCCAGTTGTTGCGAGAGGGTGCTGCCGGCGGCGAAGCCGACGCTGCGCAACACATCGTCAACGTCATCCACGGCAATCAGTGCGAGTGCGGGACAGCGTTCGGATTCCTCGCGCGCGGCGCGCAACACTTCGGCGGCGAGCATGTCGCGTCCCGAAAGATTGCCGCGACGTTCGGCGCGGCCGTCGCCCTGATGCTGGGCCAGCTCACGGGCGCGCCGGATGCGGCTTTCCACTGCCGTCACGAGATGCCGCGGCTTGACCGGCTTGGTGATGAAATCGTCCGCGCCCATGCGAATGGCATCGAAACGCAAATCGAGGTCGAGTTCGCCTGACAGGAACACTATCGGCAGGAAGGCATGCCCGGATTCGCGGATGCGTTGCGCGATTTCGATGCCATTGCCGCCGGGCAAGTACAGATCGAGCAGGACAAGATCCGGTTTGAACTCGGTCAGTGCCGCCGGCACCGCGGCGGGATCCTCGCAGACGCGGGTGAGCATGCCACGGTGGCGCAGAATCGATTCGCAGAATTTCGCCTGGCCGCGATCGTCCTCGACGATGAGCACGCGATAACCGAGCGCACGGCGCTGCGCGAGCAACCCGTCGATTTGCGCGGACAGGGCGATCGGATCGCGCTCGACGACGACTGCATCGGCACCCGCGCGCAGCGCGAACAGAGTGCGGGTCAGATCCGTCTCGTTCGCCAGCAACAGGCACAGAGGCGGCTCGCGGTGCGCACGACGCAGCCGCTGCACCGCTTCCATGATCGTGTTGATCTCGGCGGCGAATGCCTCGTCGATCAGCACGACGTCGGGACCGGCCTCGTCCAGGGCGTGCAGCAGCGCATCGCGTTCGTCGAACGGCCGCACCACCGCACCCTGTTGCCCGAGCCGCGCTGCAATTCCGGGAATCTCGAGCGCGCTTTCGCGCAAGTAGAACACCTGCCGGTGCGCGGACTCGGCGGCTGCGGCTGGCTTGCGCGGCGTGCGGCGCGCCGGCTTCTCGCCGCTCGCCTCGGCCAACCGCTCGATCAGGCGTTGCAGACCTTGCAACTGGACCGGATTGGGCGTGCTGTTGCGGTCCACGAACGAACACAGGTACGCGGTCAGCTCCAGCACCGGATCGGCGACATCCGCGTCGCCTTGCGTCTCGGCCAGTTCCGCGAGGCGCTCGAGTTCCTCGTACAAGGCGCCGGCCTGTTCGGTCTGCCATTGCCGGCCGACGCTCGCGCGCCAGTCGCGCACGAAAGATTGCACGCGCTGACGCAGGGCGCGGTCGCCCGACGAGGTTTCGCGAGCCGCCGGCGGGGAAGCTTCTGACATGCGGCTACTATAGCCTGCCGCGCGCCGACGCGAAAATCGGGTTGGCAATAGCACGCGACGCGGAGTAACCTCGGATTTCGCTCACTTCGCTTTCTCCCATGCACGAATTGCCGGCCGTCCAGACCGCGGAGCGGGAAATCTTTTCCCCGAGCCAGCTCGTGCGCCTGGCGCGCAATCTGCTCGAAGACGCATTCCCGTTGATCTGGGTGGAAGGCGAGATATCCAATTTCTCGCGACCCGCCTCCGGACATCTGTATTTCAGCCTCAAGGATGCGCAGGCCCAGGTGCGCTGCGCCATGTTCAAGCCGAAGAGCACCTGGTTGCGTTTCAAGCCGGCCGACGGCATGCGCGTACTGGCGCGTGCGCGCGTCGGTCTGTACGAAGCGCGCGGCGAATTCCAGCTTGTCGTCGAACATCTGGAAGAAGCCGGCGAAGGCGCCCTGTTGCGCGCGTTTGCCGAACTCAAGGCGCGGCTCGCTGCCGAGGGCCTGTTCGATACCGCCATCAAGCGCCCGATTCCGAAGTTGCCGCGGCGCATCGGCATTGTCACCTCGCCCACCGCTGCGGCGGTGCGCGATGTGCTCAGCGTAATCGCGCGTCGATTCCCGTTGGCGCAAATCGAAATTCTGCCGGTGCCGGTGCAAGGCAAGGAGGCACCTCCAGCTATTGTCACGACGCTCGCCGCGGCATCGAAGGCGCGGCGCCACGACGTGCTGCTGCTCACGCGCGGCGGCGGTTCACTGGAGGATTTGTGGGCGTTCAACGATGAGACCGTCGCCCGTGCGATCCGCGCCTGTACGATCCCGGTCGTGTCGGCGATCGGCCACGAGATCGACTTCACGATTGCGGATTTCGCCGCCGACCTGCGCGCGCCGACGCCATCGGCCGCCGCGGAATTGCTGGTACCGGACGCCAACGAAATCCGCCGTGCGCTGGATCACGTCCGTGTGCGGCTGCAGCAATGGATTCGCCACCATTTACACGTGTTGGCACAGCGCAGCGATCACACGCTGGACCGATTGCGCGCGCAACACCCGCGTCAGCGTCTGCGCGCGGGTCGCGATCGCCTTGCCTCGCTGTACGCACGCCTGCACCGGCAACATCCGGCCGTCACGCTGACGCGACGCGCCGACGCGTTGCGTACCGGTATCGAGCGCATGCACGCGCAATTCGCGCACCGTCTACAGGCGCGCGAACAACGCTTGAGCGAGCTGGCGCGCACTCTGAACGCGGTCAGCCCGTTGGCGACAATGCAGCGCGGCTATACCATCCTGATCGACCGCGACACCGGCACGGTCGTGCGCAGCGTCGAAGCATCCCGGCATGCCAGCCGCTTTCGCGCGCGCCTCGCCGATGGTGAAATTTTTCTTGCCCACGACAAATAGGCCAGCATGCGACCGCGCCACCACGAACGCCACAATACCCGCCGCATCGGCTGGCTGCGCGCCGCCGTGCTCGGCGCCAACGACGGCATCGTTTCCACCGCCAGCCTGATCCTCGGCGTCGCCGCAGCGCACGCGTCGCGCGAGGCGATCCTGACGGCGGGCGTGGCGAGTCTGGTCGCCGGTGCGATGTCGATGGCCGCCGGCGAATACGTGTCGGTCAGCTCGCAAGCCGACATGGAACATGCCGAAACCGAAACCGAACGCCGCGAGCTGGAAACCGATAACGCCGCCGAACACAAGGAACTGGCCAATATCTACATCAAGCGCGGCCTGACGCCGCAACTGGCGACCGATGTCGCCGCGCAACTGATGGCGCACGACGCGCTCGACGCGCATT
>JAGWXP010000116.1 GCA_018969845.1 Lysobacteraceae bacterium
GGCTCTGCACGGTGAACAGCACGAACGCAGTCGGCAGCCACGTGAACGCGATGTACAACGCGGCTAGTAAACCTGGGCGCAGGCACTTCCACGGCTGCCAGCCGATCCAGTGATAGGCGAAGAACGCGGCCAGCGGCGCATCGGCGAGAAACAGCAGGTCGTAGCGGTGTACCGACTCCAGTCCGAGGTGCGAGAGCGTCAACGTCCACAGGACGGGCAGGCTCCAGCCTGGCTTGAACGGGCGATAACCCGGTCCGACCACGTTGGCGCTGAAGAACGGGATCATGCGATGGCAGACGGTGAAGAAGATCGGCAGCAACAGACCGAACGTCCCGATCTTGATCGATGCGATCGCGCACTGCCACGGTGCGCCGAGCGCGAATCCAAGAAAACAGGCCAGACCGATGCCGCCGGCGCACAGCGCGGAAAAGCACGACAACGCATGGCGATCGCGCCAGCCGTTGCGGTGCAGTACGCTGCCGAGCGCACGCAGGGCCATGATCCAGCCGCCGAGCATCAACGTCAGTCCCGCCACCAGTAACGGCTTCAGATCGAGCAGGCCGATGTGAGCAAGCAGGTAGCCGCCGAACATGCCGGCGAAAACGGGAACGTACGCGCGTTTCGGCAGCGCGGGCTGCCCCATCCAGCGCGGGAACACGGTGAGCAGAAAGCCGAAGATGAACATCGCCAGCATGCCGTATTGAGTGAACACCGCATGCGCCCATCCACCAGGAACCGGCGCGGCCGGAAAGGCGTGGCCGTAATAACCGGTGCCGAGAAAGCAGGCCCACCACAGCATGGTGAGGAGCAGCGCCGTTGCGCCGCCAAAGAACATCATCCGGTGCGGTGCGGCGGCGAGCACGCGCGGCAATTCGGCCAGCGTCGGAAAGCCGGCGGGAACAGCGGCCGCCGGACTCGGTGCGGACGCCGCCCCCGCCGGCTGCCGGACTCGCGGTGGTATGGATCCCTGTCCAATGTGTGCATCCATCAATCCACCCTGTCTTTGCGATTCCACGGCTGCGCGAACGATACGCAGGATGCCGCGCCGATGGGGTGACGGCCTTGATCTGGGTCAGGCGGGCGCGGATCGCTTGACCGCGATCAACGCGACGCCGACCGCGACCGCGCATGCTCCCGGCCTGGCAGGAGAGACGTGCGTGGCCGAATATATCCAGGCATGGCAGTGCATCGGCTGCGGCAGGATCGAAGCACCACAACCGTGCATCGGCGTGTGCCGCGACCGCAAAGTGCTGTTCATCGGCAAGGACGAGCACGAAGCGGCGCTCGCCGAAATCGCGCGTCTGCGCGCACAACTGCGCTCGGCGGCATCGCGCCTGCAGCGATTCGGACTCGCCGCGCCGCGGCCGGGGCAGTGGGAGCCAGCTTATGCGGCGCTGCGCGATCAGGCGCGGGTGCTGATTGCGGAATTGAACGCAGCGCTCGAGGCCGACTCAGGCGACAAAGCCGCCGCTGCGGGCTTGGGTGTTTCGCCGGCCTGATCGCCGTGTGGCGCTGGCTCGTCGACCGGCCGCGCCGAAAATCTCATGGAGCAAAGCCATCGGTTGCGTCGCACGCAACAACCACTTCCCGGAAGGCAAGCGACTCTTACCCAAACGCGCACCTTTGCATTGCTGAACCAACGCAGCCGCGACAACGTACCTTCACCAAGGCGGACAATTCATTTGCCACAGGACCGGACAAATCTATTCGTTGCCATCAGACAGTCGCCAAACCGCTTGGCGATGCGCAGAATCTAGCGTACATTCACGATTCCGCATGGCTAATCGGCATGCGCCTTTACCAACATCAAAAGGGAAAGATCATGGCAACCAAGAAGGCCGCGAAGAAAGTCGCACCGAAGTCCGCATCCAAGTCGCCCGCGAACAAGCCGATCAAGCAGGTTCTCAGCAAATCCGGGTTGGTCGAGTACATCACAGACACGTGTGGCGTCATGGTCAAGGATGTCCGCTCCGTGCTTGCCGCGCTTGAAGGTGCCGTGGTCGGTTCGGTCAGCAAGAACGGGGCACGCACGTTTGTCTTGCCGGGCCTGCTGAAGATCACGGTTGCTGCGATCCCGGCCAAGCCCAAGCGCAAGGGCATCAATCCGTTCACCAAGCAGGAACAATGGTTCGCGGCCAAGCCGGCCTCGGTCCGGGTAAAGGTGCGGCCACTGAAGAAACTCAAGGACGCCGCCGCCTGATCGAGGATTGCGAGTCATGCCCAATATCGGCGCACTTTTGAAGGCGGAAATAACGCGACTGAGCAAACGGGAGATCCGCCAGGAAATGGCCGGCGTCAAAAGGGCATCCGCTTCATACCGGCGCGAGATCGCCGCGTTGAAGCGCCAGGTAATTGCGCTGCAGCGCAAAAGCGCGTTGCTGGAAAAGCGCACAGTCGCCGACATCAAACCTGCAGCGCGTCCCGATCGGCCCATCCGGTTCGTTGCCAAGGGGTTGCGCTCGCTGCGCAAGCGGCTTGGGGTGTCCGCGGCGCAATTGGCGCTGCTTTTGGGCGTCAGCGAGCAGTCGGTCTACAACTGGGAAGCCAAGAAAGCCACGCCCCGCAAGGAGCAGGTGGTTGCCATCAGCGCGATGCGGGGACTGGGCAAGCGCGAAGCACAGTCTCGTCTCGAGAGTATTCAATCTGCCCATGCGAGACGAGGCAAGAAGGGTCGTGGCCAGTGAGGGTGTGACCTTCTGCCGCTATTGTGGGTGACCGACCCCCAGCGCCGGTTTCCTCAATCGCGCAGGATATGCCGTGCGAGCTTGCGCAGCGCGGCCTTGTCGGTCAGCTCCACCTCGCGGCCGTCGACGCGGATCAGGTTCTGATCCTGGAAACGGCGTAGCACGCGGCTCACCGTTTCGGCGGCCAGACGCAGGAAATTGGCGATGTCGGCGCGTGGCATGACCAGGCGGAACGCATTCGGCGCAAAGCCGCGCGCGGCGTAGCGGCCGCTCAGATCGAGCAAAAAGGCAGCGAGGCGCTCGTCCGCCGCGTGGTCGCCGGAATAGCGGGCGGACTTGCCGATGTCGGCGCTGAGCAGATCGAACAGGCGTCCTTGCACATCCGGGATCTTCGTTGCCAGAGTGGACAGAGCAGGAAACGAAAAGCGGCACACGAACACCGTATCCAGCGCGATGGCATCGCAGGGATACTTCGCCGGATGGATCGCGTCCAGTCCGATCATCTCGCCGGGCAGATGAAAGCCGAGCACCTGCTCATGGCCCTCGTCGTCGAGCTGGCGCGTCTTGACCATGCCGGCGCGCACCGCGAATACCGCGCCGAAACGCTCGCCGCTGCGGAACACGATGTCGCCGTCGTGGAACGGGCCGACGTGTCCGACCAGCATGTGCAGTTCGTTCAGCGCAGTCTTGTCCAGACCCGCCGGCAGACAGGCCGAGCCGAACGCGCAGGTCGAGCAGAAATGCACTTCGTCGCCGTCGTCGGCGATCGGATCATGCGGCTGCAACCTGCCGTGTTGGGACCACTGGGACATGCGCGTGTCCGGCCAACCGGCGGGTGGCCGGGTTACAGGGCTCGCGAATAGCGTAACGCAACTGGGGCCTCGCGCGCGAGGTAGGCGTCAAAACACATGGCGATATTGCGCAGCAGATAGCGCCCGCGCGGGGTGACGTGCAGGGCCTGCGGCGCGATCCGGATCAAACCGTCGTTTTCCAGCCGTGCCAGACGCCGCAAGTCCGCAGCAAAATAGACGCCGAAGTCCAGGTGATGACGCGTCTGGAATGCGGTGATATCGAGTGCGCCGTGGCACATGAGTTGCGCAATCGCATCGGCGCGGATCCGGTCGTCCTCGCTCAGCGCCAGTCCGCGCGCGATCGCCAGGCGGCCGGTGTCGAGCGCGGCGTAATAGCCGGGCAACTCGCGCGCGTTCTGGCTGAAGCTCGCGCCGACGTGCGAGATCGCGCTCATGCCCAGGCCGATTAGGTCGCAGCCGCCGTGCGTGGAATAGCCCTGGAAATTGCGTTGCAGGGTGCCGGCGTCCTGCGCGCGCGCCAGTTCGTCGTCCGCGCGCGCGAAGTGATCCATGCCGATGTAACGGTAGCCGGCTTGCGTCAGCTTTTCCACCGTCAGGCCGAGCAGGTTCAGACGCGCGGCGGCATCCGGCAGGTCGGCGGCATGGATCTGGCGCTGCGCCTTGAAGCGTTCCGGCAGGTGCGCGTAGGCGTAGGCGGCGATGCGGTCGGGCGCCAGCGCGATCACCTCGTCGAGCGTGCGCGCGAAGCCGGACAAGGTCTGCTTCGGCAAGCCGTAGATCAGATCCACGTTCGACGAGCGGAAGCCCGCTTCCCGCGCCGCATCGAGTACCGCGCGGGTTTGTGCCACGCTCTGGATGCGGTTTACCGCTGCCTGTACCTCGGGATCGAAATCCTGGATGCCGACCGAGACGCGATTGAAGCCGAGCGGAGCCAATGCGCGCACGTAGGCGGGGTCGCAGAAGCGCGGGTCGAGTTCGATGCCGAATTCGCGGTTCGCATCGCGGCTGAAGGAAAAATGCTGGGCCAGCGATTCGAGCAGCTCGGCCATCTGCGCCGGATCGAGGAAATTCGGCGTGCCGCCGCCGAAGTGCAGTTGCAGGACCGGCCGGTCGCGGTCGAACAGCGGCGCGGTCAGCTCGATCTCGCGATGCAGGCGCTGCAGGTAGATCGGCGTCTTGCCCTTGTCGTGGGTGATGAGGCGCGTGCAGCCGCAGTAGAAGCACGGGCTCAGACAAAATGGAACGTGCACGTACAGCGACAGTGGCCGCGGAATCGGATCGTCGTTGGAGGCGTGCGCGGCGGCGCGCAGCTGGACCTCGCCGAAACCGGCATGGAACTGCGGCGCGGCCGGATAGGAGGTGTAGCGCGGGCCGCTCACGTCGTAGCGCGCGATCAATTCTGCGTCGAAAGTTGCGGGTGTTGGCATGCGGCGATGGTGAACGCCGAACGCGGGTGTTGCATTGACCTGAATCAATGCAGATCATGGGAGTCGGGAGTAGGCTGCCGTGCAAACCTAAAGTCGAAAGGAGAACGCAATGAAGATGCAGAGTAAATGCGGATCATTCTTCGCGTTGCTGGCGGTGGCGTGTAGCGCACTGCTGCTGGCCCCGGACAACGCACAGGCGGTGCCGAGCTTCGCCCGCCAGACCGGGATGGCCTGCGAGGCCTGCCACACGGTCTTTCCCGAGCTGACGCCCTTTGGTCGCCGGTTCAAGCTCAATGGCTACGTCATCGACAATCTGCAGCAGGTCAGCGGCATGAACACCAGCAAGGAGCAAACGCTGGCATTGAACCAGCTGCCGCCGCTGTCGATGATGTTCCAGACCTCGTATACGCAGACCCAGACCGCGGTGCCGGACTCGGCAGTGTCCGGCGCGCAGGCCAAGAATGGCCAGGTGCTGTTCCCGCAGCAGGCGAGCCTGTTCTACGCCGGACGCATCGCCCCGAACCTGGGCGCATTCGTGCAATTCACCTACAACGGCGCGTCCGGATCGTTCGGCTGGGACAACACCGACATCCGCTACGCGAAGATGGTGAATGACCATTTCCTTTGGGGCATGAGTTTCAACAACAATCCCACCGTGCAGGATCTTTGGAACACCACGCCCGCATGGCAGACGCCGTTCGACCAGCGCAGTTCCACCGCGCCATCGCGCGGCGCAACCACGATGATCGATGGCGGCCTTGCCGGCGCCGGTGTTGCCGGCTTGAGCGCGTACGCCTCTTGGGACAACGCCTTCTATGCCGAACTCGGCGCCTACCGCTCGGCACCCGCCGCAGCGGTCATCGACAGCACGAGCAAGAACGTCGTCAACGCCAACGCACCCTACTGGCGCCTGGCCTACGAGCGGCAGTGGGACCGGCAGTCCTGGGAGGTGGGCGCGTACGGCATCGACGCCAACCTGTACCCCGGCGGCGGCGTGGCGTTGACCGGGCCGACCAACCGCTACCGCGACTGGGCCGCCGATTCGCAGTACGAGTACATCGGTGACGAACACCTGTTCACCGCTACCGCCACCTATATCCGGGAAAATCAGACGCTGGATGCGTCCTATGCGACCGGGGCGTCGAGCAACCTGCGCAACAACCTCAAGACGTTGCGGCTGGGCGCAAGCTATTTCTTCCGCCGCACCTACGGCGCCGCACTGGGCTATTTCTCGACCGCCGGATCGGCCGATGCATTGCTTTACGCGCCGGCGCTGTTCTCCGGCTACGGCAACAGCCGGCCCGACACCAAAGGGTGGACGGCCGAGCTCGACTGGGTGCCCTACGAGAACACCAAATTGGCGCTGCAATACACGAACTACAGCAGGTTCAATGGCGCTGCCAACAATTATGACGGCTCCGGCAGGAATGCGAGCGACAACAACACGCTGTACCTGTTGGGCTGGATCAACTTCTGAGGAGTCAGGACCATGAACAAGCTTCTCGCAAGAATCACCGCGCTGGTTCTGGCCGCGACCGCCGGCGCCGCCTTCGCGCAGCAGGACCCGGCCGCGCTCGCCCAAGGTGTGTGTTCGGCATGCCACGGCCCCGATGGGCACAGCATTTCGCCGGTGTTCCCCAACCTTGCCGGCCAGCAGCCTGCGTATATCACGCTGCAGCTTTTTGCCTTTCGCGACCATCGGCGTGGCGACCCGAATGCGCAGGCCTACATGTGGGGCATGGCTTCGCAATTGAGCGACGACACGATCAAGGCACTGGCTACCTATTACGCGGCGCAAAAGCCGGCGCCGGGACAACCTGGTGCATCCGCGTTGATGGCCGCGGGTGAAAAGATCTACACCCAGGGGGTCCCGGCGCAGGGGGTTCCGGCCTGCGCCACCTGTCACGGCGCCCAGGGACTGGGTGACAAGGCATTTCCGCGGCTTGCCGGCCAGCACGTGGACTATCTCGTCGCGCAGTTGGAAGGCTTCAAGTCGGGTACGCGTTCCAATGCGCCGATCATGCTGGCAGTTGCGCGCACACTCACGCCCGAGCAGATGAGAGCGGTGGCTACCTATGCGTCGTCGCGTTGACGGCATTGCATGCCGGGCGTTGCTATTGGCGCTGACTTTCGCTGCTGCTCCCGTGCACGCCGCCTCTTCCGAGGAGGCGGCGTTGCGCGAGCAGGTCGACGCGTTGCGTGCTCTCGTCGTGAAGTTGCAGGCGCAAGTGGACCGGCTTGCGGCGATCACCACCGTCACGCCGGCCCCTGCCACATCGCAGCCGACCGCGCCGCCGGCCGCAGCAGCGGCTCCCTTGGTCAGCCCGCCTGCCGCCGCCCCGGCGGCAGTGCTTCAGGCCGGCCAGGTCAGCCCGGAGCAGGCGCTCAGGGAGCGCTGGTCGCAGATCCAGCCCGCGTTGAGCCAGGACGAGGTTACGAGACTTCTCGGCGCGCCCTCGCGCGAATTCGCCATCGATGGCCGCCGCGTCTGGTATTACGTCTACCCGGGCATCGGCCGCGGCTCGGTGTTCTTCACTGACGAAGGCCGAGTTTCGAGCGACCATTCACCGTTCAGCTGGGGTGATTGAACGCGGACGCACGTTGATTCCGATCAATGCCGCGGCTGACTATGCGCCGCCGCGGCCGAAGTCTTCGCCTTCGGCCATTGCGATCTCGCGGCGATAAGCTGAGCAGGTTCCCGCGCCGAAGCAGCAGAAAATCACGCTTGGAGCGCGCGCATTCGCCGCTTGCCACGCGTGCACTTCGCGCACCGCGATGGCAGCCGCGTGGTCGCGCGGATAGCCGTACACGCCGCAACTGACCGCCGGAAAGGCGATCTGGCGCACGCCGTTTTCCCGCGCCAGACGCAGCGATTCGCGGTAGCACGAGGCGAGCAGCTCCGCTTCGCCGCGTGCGCCGCCGTGCCAGACTGGCCCGACAGTGTGGATCACGAACTTCGCCAGGTCGAAGCCGGCCGTGATGCGCGCCTGGCCGGTCGGGCAGCGCACGTTCGGCCGCACCTGCGGCAGGGCGCGGCAGGCGGCGAGCAGACGCGGGCCGGCCGCGCGATGGATGGCGCCATCGACGCCGCCTCCGCCCAGCAAGGTCTCGTTGGCGGCGTTGACGATGGCGTCCGCGCGCAGCGTCGTGATGTCGGCTTCGACGATTTCGATCGCGGGCATGCGGTTTCAGCCGTCGCACCAAGGACATGGCGATTATCCCTCGTCGTCCTTGAAAAATAATTGCCTAGGACATAATATATCTGGCAATCATGAAACCAACCGACAAGATCACGTTCGGCTTCCTCG
>JAGWXP010000117.1 GCA_018969845.1 Lysobacteraceae bacterium
GTGCGCGCCTACGGCGATGCCGCACTGTGGCAAAAGCTTTCCGATAATGGCCTCGCCAATGTGCGCGAGCACTTTTCGTTCGATGCCGCGCGTGTGGCGCTGGCTAAGATTCTGCAATAAGGGGATTGGCTTGACTTCTCGTTCGCGCTGCAAAGCGTTTTAGAAACGAAGTTGCCCAAGCCTACTTCTTTGCATTCGAATCCGCGCTTTGCTCTACTGGTTCGACAGTCACTTTTCCGTACATCGCCGTTACGTAGTCGGCAAAGTCCTGGTCGACTTGCGCATAATATTTTTCAGCGGGTACGACTTCCCCGTCTTCTTGACAAATCCAGTCGACACGAACCGGACGCATGCGCTCAAGCTGAAACGCGCTCATGACGCGCTTTTGGGTTGCAGCCGGGCTGTATTTGACGTCGAGTTTCTGAAACTCACGTTCGGCTTGTTCCCGCTGATCCGGCGACAGCGCCGGCTCGAGCTTTTTCAGCGCCTCGATCGAAGGCCGATAGCCGTATTTTGCAGCCTCTTTGAGCCACGCGACGCCAAGCGGCGCGTCGCTCGGGATTTTGCTGGCCCCTTTCAGGTACATCATGGCCATGTCGTGCTGCGCGATCCGATTTCCGTAGTAGGCCGCGTGTTCGAAAGCCTCCAGCGCACCGGTGGCATCGCCTTTGTCCAGGAGTTCCGTCGCTCTTATCTTGAAATAACTCCCCGGCAGAAATTGCGACTCCGACCGGCCGGACAAATGCTGACACGTATTCAGCGCACCCGATCCCATCATCTGCGCATTTCCGACCTGCGCATGGATCATTGCGCCAGCAATAAGGAAAATCCGTATACGACATGTCATGCGAGAGCCGGTCACCGTATACTCCTTGAATTCGGACCACAAACAGTTCACGGCATCGACTCGAACTGCGCCCGCAACGCCGCCAGGCGCGGATTGTTCGGATTCAATTCGCGCGCCGCGTCAAGCGCACGGCCGGCATCGGCGCGGCGCTTTTGCGCGATGTAACTCTGGGTCTGGTCGAGGAAGACATCGGCGAGGCGGTCGCGCATCGCCGGCACGGAGGCGTCGCCCGGGTCGGATTCGGAAACCGCGTCGATGTCGGCACGCGCCTTGTTCGGCATGCCGTTGCGGATCGCCTGTTCGAACAGCTCCTTGGCGCGCGCGGGAATCTTCGCCAGTCCCTCCATTGCCGCCGCATTGTCCGCGTCGATGGTCAGCACCGCGCGGTACTTGTCGAAGGCACAGTCGCCGGGCGGCAGGATCAGGTTGCCAGCCGTCATCGCCTGATCGGCCTGGCCAAGCATCTGCTGGATGCGCGCCTGATCGGCCGGCGTGATCTGCGCCCTGCGCGTCGCCGCTTCGAGCCGCTCGCGCGCGTCACCCAGGCGCGCGTTCGCCTTGCGCAGCGCCGGACTGTCGGGCGCAGCCTGCGCAGCCTGCTGCAGCAAGGCCGCGGCTTGCGTGGCGTTGTCGTCGTCGAGCGCGGCATTGGCCTGCGCGATCAGGGTCTGCGCGAGCTTGGCCATGCCGTTCTTCGCGCGCGCGTTGCCCGGATCGCTCTTCAGCGCCGACTCGAACAGCGCGAGCGCGCCGTCGGGACCGGCGATGCGTCCGGCACGCTGCTGCGCCTCGGCCCGCGACAGGGTATCTTCCAGCGCCTGTTGCTGGCCTGCATGCAGCTTGGCGATCGCGCCGCGCAACTCGGGAATCGCCGGATGATTGGGCGAGAGTTGCGCGAGTTCGGCAATGAGCTGGTTGGCCTGATCCACGTTGTTCGCAGCGATCGCGTCGCGCGCCTGCTGGGCCACGGCCTCGGCGACTTTCTTCAAACCATTGAGCGCAAGCGCATTCGTCGCATCGGCGTCAAGCACGCGCTGGTAGGCTTCGGCGGCGCTGCCGCGGCCAACCAGCTTGCCGGACGCCAGCGCAGCGTCGCCCTTCGCAAGCAAGGCGGCGCTGGCGGTGTTGCGCGTCTGCGCGGCGTGCAGGGCGGCTTTCAGATCCTCCACTTCCTTGCCGCCGCCGAGCACCTCGTTGGCCTGATCGAGGTCGGATTGCGCCGTGGAAAAATCGTTGCGCGTGAGCGCCGCGCGCGCCTGCTCGATCAGGCGTTCGCCAACCTTGTTCAGGCCCGCTCGCGCCGCGTCGTTGTCCGGATCGAGCGTGCGTGCGGCCTGGAACAGCTCGCGCGCGCTGTCGTTGTGATTGCCGACCAGACGCCCTTCGGCCAGCGCCTTGTCGCCGCGCGCGATCAGGGTGTTCAGTTCCGTATTCGGCAACAGCCCGCGCAAGCGGCTCTGGAAAAGCCAGAGCGACGCCACGGCAATGGCGACAACGACGACGGCTGCGAAAATCCAGCGGCGGCTTCCGGTTCGAGACGCGGCGACGCGATGCGGCAACGGACGATGCATCGGCGCGTTGGCAATGTCGTCGAGCCGGCCGAGGCTGGGTTCGGCGCGATGGCGTGCGCCGCCCGGCGGCGTAGCCGGAATCGCGCGCGTGGCGGCCTCGTCCCCTCCTGCGCGCCGCGGCAGAGGCGTGGATGAATCGGCGAGTTCCGGATGGTCGCCCTGGACGATGCCCAGTTCGATCTGCTCGATCGCGTCGGCCGCCGCGGCGCCGTCCTGGAAGCGGTCTTCCGGATGCTTGGCGAGCAGGCGGTTGAGCAGTGGCTGCAGCGCGGACAGGCGCTCGGGCAGGATCGGAATCGGCTGGGTGATGTGCATGATGCCGACCGCGAGCGAATCGTCGGCGTGGAACGGCACACGCCCGGTCAGCAGCTCGTAGAGCACGATGCCGAGGCTGTACAGATCGGCGCGGCCATCGAGCGCGCGGCCGCGCGCCTGCTCCGGGCTCATGTAATGCGGCGTGCCGATCACCGTACCGGTGCGCGTCATGTGCGTGGCCGAATCGCTGGCGCGGGCGATGCCGAAATCGGTCAGTGCCGCACTGCCGTCGTCGCGCAGCAGGATGTTGTCGGGCTTGACGTCGCGATGCACGAAACCCTTGGCGTGTGCGTAGTTCAGCGCGGTGGCGATCTCGCGCGTGACGCGCAGGGCGAAGCCGACCGAACGCGGCGTGCCGTCCTTGGCCAGCACGGCGCCGCCGCCGAGGTATTCCATGGCGATGTAGTGATACTCGCCGGCGCGGCCGACGTCGTGCACGCCGACCACATTGCGATGGTGCAGTTTGGCGGCGATGCGCGCCTCGCGCAGGAAGCGCTCGCCGAAATCCGGATCGGCAAGTAGGCTTGGCGACATCACCTTGAGCGCGACCTCGCGCTGCACCGATTCCTGCATCGCCAGATACACCGTGGCCATGCCGCCGCGACCGAGCTGGCGCAGGATTTTGTAGCCGGGAATTTCGATCACGGAGCCGGTTCGCCGCACATAAAGACGGCGCGAAGCATAGCATGCCGCAGGCCGCTATCCCGCAGCCCGCAAGGGTTTGTCGCCGATCATGCGAGCCTGCGCGCCTCGATCACATTCGGCACCGCCGCCAGCCGCCCGAGCAGGGTCGACAGCTGCTCGAAGTCGGCCACGCGCACGGCAAAGTTCATGGTTGCGAGCCCGGAGGTTGCATCCACTCGCGTATTGACCGCAATCAGGTGCGCATTCGCCGCAGCGATGACATTGGTGACGTCCTTGTGCAGCCATTTGCGATCGTAGCCACGCACCAGCACATCGACATCGTAGGCCTGGGCACGTGCGCCGCCCCATTCGACTTCGATGGCACGCGCCGGGTCACGCGCGCGCAGGCGCGCGAAGCTGGCGCAGTCGGCGCGATGGAT
Source organism: Lysobacteraceae bacterium (assembly GCA_018969845.1). GTDB lineage: Bacteria > Pseudomonadota > Gammaproteobacteria > Xanthomonadales > Rhodanobacteraceae > Rudaea. Next base: position 3,798 of record JAGWXP010000117.1, read on the forward strand.
CGACACGCCCTTGCCGCGCGTGATGTAGCCGGCCACGGCGTCGCCCGGCAGCGGCTGGCAGCAGCGCGCCAGCGTAGTGAGCAGATTGCCGACGCCTTCGATGACGACCGCGTCCTTGCCGCGCTTCGGCGCGCGCGGCGGCTGCGCCACGATCGCCGGAGTCGGCGCGTGCGTTTCGTGCAGGGCGCGCGCGACCTGGCCCGCGGTGATTTCGCCCAGGGCCAGCGCAATGAGGAAATCATCCAGCGTGTTGTGCTGGAATTTCTGCGGCAGCGTGTCCAGTTCCATGTGAGTCATGGCCAGGCGCTTGAGTTCCTTGTCGAGCAGCGCGCGGCCGGCCGCCAGATTGGCGGACTGATCGGCATGCCGGAACCAGGCGCGTACTTTCTGTTGGGCGCGATGGGTGTTGAGGAAACCGTGCTGCGGCGAGAGCCAGTCGCGGCGCGGCTCGATCGCCTTGCCGGTGAGAATCTCCACGCGATCGCCGCTGACCGGCTGATGGCTCAGCGGCACGATGCGGCCGTTGACCTTGGCGCCGCGGCAGCGGTGGCCGACGTCGGTGTGCACGTGGTAGGCGAAATCCAGCACGGTAGCGCCATGCGCCAGATCCAGCACCTGTCCCTGCGGGGTCAGCAGGTAGACGCGATCCTCGAGGATGTCGGTGCGGAAACCGGCGAGCAGCGCGGTGTCGTCGTCGGCGTCGCCCTTGGCTTCGAGCAATTGCCGCATCCACGCGATCTTGCGCTCGAATTCGACGTCGGCGCCGCCGCCTTCCTTGTAGCGCCAGTGCGCGGCGACGCCGCCCTCCGCGTGCGCATGCATCTCGTGCGAGCGAATCTGCACTTCCAGCGGTTTGCCCTCGGGGCCGATCACCGCCGTATGCAGCGACTGGTAGCGATTGCCCTTGGGTCGCGCAATGTAATCATCGAACTCGCTCGGTAGCGGCGGCCACAGCGTGTGAACGACGCCGAGCGCGGCATAGCAGGCGGCGACGTCCGCGACCAGCACGCGCAACGCGCGGATGTCGTAGAGCGCGGCGAAATCGTCGCCCTTGCGCTGCAACTTCTTCCAGATCGAATAAATATGCTTGGGCCGCCCGGCGATGTCCGCGGCAATGCCGGCGGCGCCGAGCGCAGCACGCAACTCGGCGGTTGCGCGCACGATGAAGCGTTCGCGGTCGCTGCGGCGCTCGTCGAGCAGATGCGCGATGCGCTTGTAGGTGTCCGGCTGCAGGTAACGGAAGGCAAGATCTTCCAGTTCCCACTTCAATTGCCAGATGCCGAGCCGGTTGGCGAGCGGCGCATGGATGTCGGCAGTGAGCTGGGCCAGCGCGCGGCGCTGCTCGGGCGGCGCCTTCACCGCCGCGCGCAGACGCGCGAGCTGGCGCGCGAGCAATATGAAAACGACGCGCAGGTCGCGGATGATGGCGAGCAACAGACGCCGCAAACCCTCGGCGTGTCCGGCGGCCGTGCGCGCGGCGTACAGCGACCAGACCTTTTCCGCCGCCTGCTGGCCTTCGATGAGGTCGCGCACGCGCGGCGCATCTCGCATGATCGCGTCCACTGCCGTACCCGCCGGTTGCAGCGCATGCACGATGCACGCGGCAAAGGTTTCCGCATCGGCGCGCAGATCGGCCAGCAGATTCAACGTGTCGAGCAACTCCGGTTCGAGCACGCGCAGCGCGGCAGGTTCGCGCGGCAGCAGCGGCTGCAGGCGCGCACGCCAGACATCGTCGAGATGAGCATCGATCCAGCCGGGAAGAGTGGATTCAATACGGGCAGCCGCGTTCATGCGGCTACTGTGGCACGCGCTGACGGCCGCGGCAATGCGGCCGGGGCGATCAATTCACCGTGATCGGATTCGTCGTTCCTGTGATTGACGAATTGGCGGTGTCGGTCGCCGTGACGGTTTGGGTGCTCGTGGTGGTGTTCAAGGTCACGTACGGCGATGGTGAAGCAACGCCGGACGTCAGGGTCTGGTTGGCAGGCAAAACGGCGGCCGAATCTGTGCTGGTGTATTGCACGGTACCCGCATATCCGGTTGCGACGTTCCCGTAGGTATCCTTTGCGGTTACCGAGACTTGGAATTGTTGTCCGTGCGTTTGCGGAGACGGCGCCTGCACTGCCAAGGTCGTGGCTGCCGCCGGAGCAACTGTGATGGTGCCCGATGTGCCCGTAATAGCCGTCGTCGTCGTATCGGTTGCCGTGATCGTCTGATTTCCCGCGGTGACCAGCGTGGCGCTGAACGTGCCGGTGCCATTGGTCAACGTGGAATTGGCCGGCAGAACCTTCTGGCTGCTGGTGTCCGAACTTGTGAACGTCACCGTGCCGTTGTAGCTCGGCACGACGTTGTTGCCGGCGTCCAGCGCGTTGACCGTGAAATTGAAGGCGCTGCCCGCCGTGCTGCCGGTTGGCGCACTGACCGAGAAGTGCGTCGCTTGGCTATGCAGCATCGTGATCGTGAAGGTCTGCGTGTTCGACAACGGGAACGGCGTGCTGCTGCCGGTCGTGAACGTCGCCGTGCACGTCGCCGTGCCCGGCACGTATACGCCGCCGCCAACTTGCTGGGCGAAGGTAAATCCCAGCGCGGCGCCCGTCGTGCTGAGCGTCGGGGGCGTAGTCGTGGAAAGTATCGGGCTTGCGGGACAGTTGAAGGTGCCGTTGCTGGCCAACAGCGGATTGCTGGCTGGCAACGTATTGCCGCCGCTCGGGCTGACGAAATAAGCGACCGGGTTCAAGCTGACGGTATCACCGGACACTGTGTAGGCGATGTTCAACTGCCCTTGGGTGAGGTTGCCGGAACTCGAATTGATGTTGCCGATCAGGTTGCCATCCGCGTCGTACACAGTGCAGGCCGTGGGTATCGTGTTTGCGCAAACGATATTACCGACACTCTGCACGGGCATATTGTTCGCGCTGGCCACCGCCACCTTGTTGTCCAGGCGCTGCGGATAGGTACTCGGCGGCGGAAAGACGGCGCCCAGTGCCGGGTAGAACGCGATCGGCAGGCTGGCGAAGTTGCTTTGTGCCGCCGATGTCCCAGTCATTACCACCTGCAGGTACACCGAATTCGTGGCGCTCTGAATGTCGCTGACGTTGACGGTGTAGATGGGATTACTCGTGACCGGCTTCGCGCTGCACCCAGGGATAATGCTCGGAATGGAACCCGGCTGAGGATACGAGTTGTTGATAACACACCAAGTCGCCGACGTCCCGAAGTACGCTGTGTCATAGCCGAAATCAACGTGCCAGCCAGTCCACTTGTTGGCATTGTGGATTTGCAGTACGTAGACCATGTAACTGCCGGATGAGGATGGCGAACCCACCGTCAACGCCGAAACCCACGGCTCACCGGTGCCAGCGCTTAGCGGATTTTCGAAATTGCTCAAGAAAACGCGATCGCCGGCAACCGTACCGTTGCCGGCGAACACGGGCGCTACCGTACCCGCGGCGACGGACCCGATCGGCGCGACCGGATAGCACATCACCTGTTGCGTGGCGGTATTGTTGAACGACAGCGCAACCTGGAACTGGCTGGACCCGGACAGATAGGACATTGATGAAAGATCGACGATGCCCGATAGTGGCCCGCCGGATCCGAATCCGAGCGCACCGCCGCCCTGGGCGGACGAATTGCTGAACGGCGTCGTAAACCCGACTGACCCGGCCGGCCCCGGGGTCGACCCGGACATCTCGTCGCAGATCAACGGGTAGGTGGCGGGATTGGTATTGTCCAGCGTGATCGTCGACAGGTAGTTGGTCGGCGAACCCGGACCCGTGGCGTAGGAAAACAGGCTGCTTCCCACCGGTGCGGATGCCAGAGCGGGAATATTGATGTCGGCGGGACAGCCACTTGCCGTGCACGGCGTGGCCGGGGCAAGCAAATCGATCGTCAGGCCCAGCGGCGAGCTTGCCGCAGCCTGTCCTGCAATCCCGAAAGCTGCCGCTGCAGCCAGTCCCCGAAGCAAATATCGCATGCGTCTCCACCCGTGTGCGCGGCTCGCGCAAATCCCTCGCAACCCGCGCGATTGCTAAGTCGAACAACCGATAGGTTATGATAAGCCATTGATTCGCGGAATGTGTTAACAGCCGGTTAGTCGGCTTGGCACTGCCACCTGTCCGAAATGCGGCGCCCGCGATGCCACGCCATTGCACGAGAGACAAGTATATATGTACAAGTGTATAGCCGTCATCCTTGCCGCCGGTCTGTGTACGGTTGCCGCGACGCTGGCCCGCGCCGAACCGTTCTCTTCGCTCGAGGAGCGCATGTCGCAGAGCGAATTCCACGCCGCGGGCCTGGACAAGCTCTCGCCGGACGA
>JAGWXP010000118.1 GCA_018969845.1 Lysobacteraceae bacterium
ACGGTGCGTAGTTGCCGGCGAATGTAATCCAGATGGTTGGAATCGCGGGTCTGCTTGTGCATGCGCGCCAGGGTCAGCGAAGCGCGTCCGTAGGTCGGGCCGAGCCGCAGGCACGCCTCCAGTTCCTCCCGTGCTTCTGCCAGACGGCCGTTGAATTGCAGTTGGAGGCTGCGGAAATAGCGGAAATCCGGATTGTCGAATCCGAGCGCCTTGGCCCGATCCATCAGGGCCAGCGCATTTGGATGATCGCCCAACGCCTGCCAGGCGTGCGCCAGCGCTGTTAGTGATCGGCCTTCGCGGATGCTGCCCGTATCGATGCCGAGCAGGCAATCGCGTGCGCTCACGGTTTCGCCAAGCTTGAGCAGGCAATGCACGACGGTGCTGACCGCGCCGGCATCGTCAGGCAGGTAACGCGCTGCGATGATTGCGTGTGCAGCCGCCTCGCGCACACGGCCCTCGCTCAGAATCGTGCTTGCGAGCAGCATGCGCGCATCGGTGCGTTGCGGTTCGCGGTTGAGCAGGGATTCGAGACTGATCCGGGCCGCGGCGATTTGGCCGGTGGCAACGTATTGCTGCGCACGCAGCCACAAGCGCTCGGCGCTCATCGCCTCAGGCGCCTTGCAGCAACGAAATATCGGCCACTTGCAGGAACAACCGGCGCAGGCCGGCGAGCAGTGCGACGCGGTTGCGGCGTTTGGCGGCATCCTCGGCCATCACCATGACCTGTTCGAAAAACGCATCGACCGGCGCGTGCAGCGCGGCGAGCGCGCGCAGCATATCCACGTAACGATTGGCCTTCGCCAGCGGCGTTATGGCGCCGACCGCGTTCTCGATGCGCTGGTGCAATTCGCACTCGGCGCCGGCATCGAGCAGCCCGGGATCGATGCGTCTGGCGCCATCCTCCGCGGCCTGCTTGAGGATATTGCCGATGCGCTTGTTTGCCGCGGCGAGCGCAGCGGCTTCCGGCAGTTTCGCAAATTCGGCGACCGCGCGCAGGCGGCGGTCGAAGTCGAGCAGAGATTCGGGTTCCACCGCCAGTACCGCGTCGAATTGATCTGATCCGAAGCCCAACTCGGCGTAATAGCCACGCAGGCGTTCGTGGATGAAGTCGCGCAGCGCATCGGTCAAACCCTGCTTGGGGTTGGCATGCCCTGCTTTGGCGTCCTTGGCCGGCGCGATGGCGGGCAGCAATTCCACCGCCTCGCGCAACAATGCCTCAAGGTCGAGTTCGAAGCCGCCCTCAATCAGCGTGCGCGCCAATCCGAGTGCGGCGCGGCGCAGGGCGAACGGATCCTTGCTGCCGGACGGTTTGCCGCCGACGGCAAAGATGCCGGCCAGAGTGTCGAGGCGTTCGGCGATAGCCAGTACTTGTCCGATCCGGCCGCGTGCGATCGCATCGCCGGCGAAGCGCGGGCGGTAGAACTCGTCGAGCGCTGTAGCCACATCCGCGTTCTCGCCGCTCGCCGCGGCGTAGTAGCGACCCATGATTCCCTGCAATTCCGGGAATTCGCCGACCATGCGCGTCATCAGGTCGCACTTGCTCAACGATGCTGCACGTGTGGCCAGCGCAGAATCCACGCCGCAACCGGTATCGGTCAAACGCCCTGCGATGACGCGGGACAGTTCCGCCACGCGCACGCACTTGTCCCAGACGCTGCCCAATTGCTGCTGGTAGGTGACGGACTTGAGCGATTCCTGGTGCGCGGCGAGCGGCGTCTTGCGATCCCCGTCGAAGAAGAATTTGGCGTCGGCAAAGCGCGGACGGATCACGCGCTCATAGCCCTTGCGGATTTCGGCGGGATCCTTCGATTCGATATTGGCGACGCCGATGAAATGCTCGGTGAGATTGCCGGCCGAGTCGAACACGGGCACGAACTTCTGGTTCGTTTCCATCGTCGTGATCAAGGCTTCCTGCGGCACGGCGAGGAATTCGCAGTCGAACGCGCAGGCGATCCCGCACGGCCATTCGACGAGGTTGGCGATTTCATCTCGCAACGCGTCGGCAAGGCGCGCCGCGCCGCCGGTAGCCTGTGCCGCGCGAGCCACCTCGGAGGCTACGCGCTTGCAGCGCTCGGCCGGGTCGGCGAGTACCTTTGCCGCGCGTAACGCATCGACGTAAGCGTTTGCATCGGCAATCGACACGGCTTGCGCATGCATGAAACGGTGCCCGCGCGACTCGCGTCCGGATTTGATCCCGAAGATTTCCGCGTCGATAACTTCAACGCCATGCAGGATCACCAGCCAGTGCACGGGCCGCACGAAGGCGTAGTCGTGATCGCCCCAGCGCATGGGCTTCGGGATGGGCAGCGACTTCAGCGCCTCGACGAGGATTTCCTGCAGCAGTGCGGCGGTCGGCTGACCGGGTTTCTGGCTGCGCGCGATGAAGCGTTCGCCCTTGGCGTCGGCCATGCGCTGTAATTGCTCCACGGCAACACCATTTTTCGTGGCAAAACCGCGCAGCGCCGGCGTCGGCGCGCCGTTGGCGTCCAGCCCGATATTGAGATACGGGCCGAGCACTTCGGATTTTTGCGCCGGTTGCATCGTGGCGACGCCGGGAACGAGCACGGCCAGGCGGCGCGGCGAATTATAAATTTTCGCGTTGCTCGCAGCGGTGGCGATTCCACGTTTGGCGAGGCCGTCGCAGATACCCTTGCCGAACGCAGCAGACAATTCATCCAGCGCTTTCGGAGGCAGTTCTTCGCAGCCGATTTCGACGAGCAGCGGTTTTGAATCCGACATCACGCCGCCTCCCTGCCGTGATCGCTGCGCCACTTCGCACGCTGGGCGACGTACGCCTCAGCCACCGCGCGCGCGATGGTACGCACGCGCAGTATGTAGCGCTGGCGCTCGGTCACGCTGATCGCGCGGCGCGCGTCGAGCAGGTTGAAGCTGTGCGAGGCCTTGCAGACCTGATCGTAGGCCGGCAACGGCAGGCCGAGTTCCACCAGCTTTTTCGCCTCGGCCTCGCAGACGTCGAACCAATGCAGCAACTCCGGCACGTTGGCGTGCTCGAAGTTGTAGGTGCTTTGTTCGACTTCGTTCTGGTGGAAGACGTCGCCGTAGGTGACAGTGCCATGCGGAGCGACGGTCCAGACCAGATCGAAGACGTTATTGACATTTTGCAGGTACATTGCCAGACGTTCGAGGCCATACGTGATTTCGCCCGTCACCGGCCGGCACTCCAGTCCTCCGGCCTGCTGGAAGTAGGTGAACTGGGTCACTTCCATGCCGTTGAGCCAGACTTCCCAGCCCAGACCCCAGGCGCCGAGCGTCGGCGATTCCCAGTTGTCCTCGACCAGGCGCAGGTCGTGCACCAGCGGGTCGATGCCCAGTTCCTTGAGCGAGCCGAAATACAGATCCAGGATATTGTCCGGATTCGGCTTCATTACGACCTGGTATTGGTAGTAGTGCTGTAGCCGGTTCGGATTCTCGCCGTAGCGTCCGTCGGTGGGACGGCGTGAGGGCTGAACGTAAGCGGCGGTCCAGGGCTCGGGCCCGAGCGCGCGCAGGAACGTCGCCGGATGGAACGTGCCGGCGCCGACTTCGGTGTCGAGCGGCTGAATCAGCGCGCAACCCTGCGCCGCCCAGTAGCGGTTCAGGGTCTGGATCACGTCCTGGAAGGTCGGGCCGGGCATGGGGTGCGGTTCGCTGCGCAAAGCGCGTTAGTATAGCGGCGCAGGGTTCGGATTAAAGAAAGGTTCCGCATGGCCACCGCTCCGCAACGCCCGAAGTTCGCCGTTCCCGAAGCGCCGCCGCTGGGCCTGCACCGGCGCCTGGATCTGGACGCGGTGCTCGGTGCGCTGAAGCAGGACGGCTTGATCGGCGAGGCCGATCTGCTCAGGACCCGCGCCGACGGTCGCAGCGCGCGCGGCAAGCTGGAACTGCATCCGCTGGTCCTGGTCGCGAACCAGAAGCTCAACAACCCGCAGGACAACAAACCGCTGAGTCTGGAAGTGCTCACGCACTGGTTGGCGGACAAAGCCCAACTGCCCTATCTGAAAATCGATCCGATGAAGATCGACGCGGCGACGGTGACCCAGGTCGTTTCGCACGCCTATGCGCAGCGCTACCGTATCCTGCCGGTTGCGGCCGGTCCGATGCAGGTGGTCATTGCCACATGCGAGCCGTTCGATACGCGCTGGGTGGCGGATCTGGGCCACATCCTGCGCCGCGACATCCAGCGCGTGGTGGTCAGTCCGATTGATCTGAACCGCTACCTCGCCGAGTTCTACGGTGTGCAGCGTTCGATCCAGAAGGCGCGCGATGCCAAGCTCGACGGTGGCATGGACGGCCGCGCGATCCTGAATTTTGAACAGTTGCTGGAGCTGGGCAAGGCTGGCGACATCGGCGCCGACGATCGGCATGTGGTGCACATCGTCGACTGGCTGTTGCAGTACGCGTTCGACCAGCGCGCCTCCGACATCCACCTCGAGCCGCGCCGCGACATGAGTCCGATCCGCTTTCGAATCGATGGCGTGATGCACAAGGTATTCGAACTGCCGACGCCGGTGATGGTCGCGGTGACCTCGCGCGTGAAGATCCTGGGGCGCATGGACCTGGCGGAAAAACGCCGTCCGCAGGACGGCCGCATCAAGGCGCGCTCGGCGGAAGGGCGCGAAGTGGAAATGCGCCTGTCGACCATGCCCACCGCGTTTGGCGAAAAGGTGGTGATGCGCATTTTCGACCCGGACATCGTGGTCAAGGAGTTCCGCCAGCTCGGTTTCTCCGCCGAGGAGGAGGGAATCTGGCGGCAGATGGTAGAACGCCCGCACGGCATCGTGCTCGTTACGGGCCCTACGGGTTCCGGCAAGACCACGACGCTGTATTCCACGCTCAAGCATCTGGCCACGCCGGACATCAACCTGTGCACGATCGAGGATCCGATCGAAATGGTGTCGCCGGAGTTCAACCAGATGCAGGTGCAGCCGGCGATCGATCTGGATTTTGCCGCCGGCGTGCGCACGCTGATGCGCCAGGATCCGGACATCATCATGATCGGCGAAATCCGTGATCTGGAAACCGCGCAGATGGCGATCCAGGCTTCGCTGACCGGGCATCTGGTGCTGTCCACCCTGCATACCAACGATGCGCCGAGCGCGCTGTCGCGCCTGCTCGATCTGGGCGCGCCGCATTACCTGATCCAATCCACGCTCGCCGGCGTGGTCGCGCAGCGCCTCGTGCGCACGTTGTGTCCCCATTGCAAGACCGAGGCTCCGCTGGATACACAAGGCTGGGACGCGCTCGTGCACCGCTGGCGCTTGCCGCCGCCGGCGCGTGCGTTCAAACCCGTGGGTTGCCTGGAATGCCGCAACACCGGCTTCCATGGCCGCACCGGCATCTACGAGATGATGCGCATCTCGCCGCAGTTGCGGCAGATGATCCAGCCGACCCTGGACCTGGCCAAGTTGGCCGAGACCGCGCTTGCCGAGGGCATGCGGCCCTTGCGCGTGAGCGCCGCGCAGCAGGTCGCGCGTGGCGTGACCACCATTGCCGAAGTCGTCGGCGTGCTGCCGCCGATAGAAGCATGACGTTGCTGATCGTCCAGACCGGCACGGCCATTCCCGCCGTGCGCAGACGATACGGCGATTTCGCGCAGTGGTTTCGGCGCGGACTCGGGGTTGCACCGGCGCAGACGCGTTGTGTGCGTGTGGATCGCGGCGCACAACTGCCGCCGCCGCGCTCCGTATCCGGCGTCGTCGTCACCGGCTCGGGTGCGATGGTCACCGACCGGCTGGATTGGAGCGAAACCACGGCGCGCTGGCTGCGCCGCGCTGTTGAGGCGGATGTGCCCGTGCTGGGCGTGTGCTACGGCCATCAATTGCTGGCGCATGCGCTCGGCGGTCGCGTCGGCTACAACCCGCATGGCCGCGAAATGGGCACTGTCCGCATCGCAGGCCTGCCGCAATCCGCGCAGGATGCGCTGTTCGGCTCGGCGCCAGCGGCATTCGACGCACAGGCTACGCACCTGCAAACCGTACTCGAACCGCCGCGCGATGCGGTCGTGTTGGCGCACTCGGCGCTCGATGCCTGCCAGGCCGTGCGCTTTGCGCCGCGTGCCTGGGGCCTGCAATTCCATCCCGAGTTCGGCGTGCGCGAGATGCGTGCTTATATCCGCGCCCGCGATGGCGCGCTGGCCGACGAAGATTTCAACGTGCCCGCGATGCTGCGCGAGATTTGCGCCACGCCGCACGCGCGTTCGTTGCTGCGGCGGTTCGCGCGGCTTGTCCGGAATTGAATCGGTGGAAAACGAAAACGGCCCATTCGGGCCGTTTTGCTGTTGCATCCGCGCGCAAGGCGCGGACGAGGAATTCTTACTTCTTGCCCTTGCGCGCGCCGCCGGACTTGACCGAAGCGAGATAATTGTTGATCGCCTCGTTGGTAACGTCGTACAGCGGACGACCGGCGACCGCCGCGGCGGCCTTCAGACTGTCGCGCGTCTTCTTCGACACGCGCAGGCTGGCGTCGCGTGTATCTTCGTTCTTTGCCATGTTCATCGACTCCTGTTTTCGGGGTGTTCGCAAAGGATTTGCGTGAAGTGGAAAATGTGTCAAATGTGGCAAATGAGTCTATTCCAGATTGCCGCAAAAGACAACGCGGCAACGCCGCCATCGACGTTGCGATGCGACAGAACCGGATTCAATGCGGAAGCGGTCAGGTCTTCGGGGAAGCCTGCGCGTCTGCCTCCCCGCGGCGCACGAACAGGCGCACTACCAGCACTCCGATCTCGTACAGCAGGCACATTGGAATGGCGAGCATGAGCATGGACAGCGCATCCGGTGGCGCCAACACGGCTGCGATCACGAACACGCCGAGCACGACGTAGGGGCGCTGCCGGGCCAGTTGTTCGGCATTGACCACGCCGAGCAGCGCGAGCAGGACCACCACGACCGGCACCTCGAAACACACACCGAAGGCAAGGAAGATCGTCAGCACGAAATCCAGGTACTTGCCGATGTCGGTCATGACCGACACCCCGTCCGGGGTGACGCCGAGCAGGAACACGAAGACCTTGGGCAAAATGAGGTAATAGGCGAATGCGCAGCCCAGATAAAACATGCCGACGCTGGCCGCGAGCAAAGGCAGAGCAAGCTTCTTTTCGTGCCGGTACAGCCCCGGTGCGACGAAACGCCAGAGTTGGTACAGCACCGCCGGCATGGCCAGAAACAGCGCCACCACGGCCGCAAGTTTCACCGGTGTCATGAACGGCGACGTCACTTCGATCGCGACCATGTGCGCGCCTTGCGGAAGGCGCTGCAGCAGCGGTTCGGCGATGAAGTGATACATGCGGTCGGCGAATGGCAGCAGCGCGACCAGGATTACTAGCACGGCCGCGATCGCCTTGAGCAGGCGCGCGCGCAGTTCGATCAGGTGCGAAATGAAGGATTGCTCGTTCCCGCCAGCTTCTTCATCCTCACCCGGGGGCGCCGGTTCATTTGGGCGCATCGGATTGCGCTGGCGGTTCGGAAGGTTTCGGCGGACCGTGCACGGCATCGCGCAGGGCCGCGCTGATGTCGGCGCGCGGATCGAGCTCGCCGATGCCGCGCCGGATCGACTGCTTGAGTTCCTCGGCGGCCAGCTCGCGCTCGATCTCGACGCGCACGTTCTGCCAGCTCGTGCGCGCGCGCCGCACGAGTGCGCCCGCTGTGCGCGCCGCCTTCGGCAGGCGTTCGGGTCCGAGCACGAGCAGTGCAACCACCGCGATCAGGGCAAGTTCGCCGGTGCCGATATCGAACATGGCGCTACGGCGTGTTGCCGTCCTTGCTGTCGGTGGACGTGGACTGGCCCTGCTGACCCTGCGGCGGGTCGGCCTTGAGCTGCGCAGCGTCGGGCTTGTCCTCGTCCTGCATGCCCTTGCGAAAATTCTTGATCGCGGCCGCCAGGTCGCCGCCGATGTTCGGCAATTTCTTCGTGCCGAAAATCAGCACGACAACGACCACGATGATCAGCCAATGCCAAATGCTCAAACCGCCCATGATCCTGCTCCGAAACAATAGGTGTGCGTCATTCAACGGATGCGCCCCGGTTGCGCCGACACGCTCCGTGCATCGGTCAAAATCGAAACCTTTGAATATCCGTCGCGAGCTGCCGAGCG
>JAGWXP010000119.1 GCA_018969845.1 Lysobacteraceae bacterium
GCCCTGGTTCGGGTTGTACCAGTTGCCGGACAGATAACCGCCCAGCGTGATCGGCGGCGGTGCCGCCGCATTGACGACGATGCTGCCGATCATGCCCATGCTCGCATGGTTGTCGCAATGGTAATTGATCGTGCCAGGCGTATTGAACGTGAGGGTGAATGACCAGTTGGCAGCCGACGGATCGCCGTTACCACCCTGGCCGTCGCAACCGCTTGCGCAACGGAACGAGTTATCGTCGGCATGTACGTTGTGCGCCGCGCCGCCCAGATTCTGGAACGTGACGCTGTCGCCGGCCGTTATCGTCAGCGGCGTCGGCGAGAAGGCGAGGATCGGGCTATTGCCATATCCGCCGTAACCGCCGCCGGAGGTTGTACCGCCGACCTGGACGACCCAGGTATTGGCGCTGGCGCTTTGGACGACGAAGACGGTTGCCAGTGCCAGCGATGCCAGTACGCTCATCGGGAACGAACGCATTCTCCACCTCCGCGCGAATATTCGAACAATCATGCCGGACTGCTTTCGGCCTGCCTCAACGCTAGCACCAGAACTCGCGAAGGCCACCGACTGCCGACAGGTATCTTTCGTCGGCGCACTTGGGTAGGCTCGGCGACGCATGAGCTTGCCGAACGAAAAATTGCGTTTCGTCGTCGCCATTCCAGCGCGTTACGCCGCCACCCGCTTGCCGGGCAAACCGTTGCTGGCGATTGCCGGAGAGCCGATGGTGCTGCATGTGGCGCGGCGCGCGCTGGCGGCCGGCGCAGCCGAAGTCGTGGTCGCGACCGACGATGCGCGCATCGCCGATGCGCTGCGCGCCGCTCCGGTGCGCGTGGTGATGACGCGCGCCGATCACGCTTCGGGCAGCGATCGTCTGGCCGAATGCGCCGAACGGCTGCGCTGGTCGGACGATGCCATCGTGGTGAATTTGCAGGGCGACGAACCGTTGGCGCCGCCGGCCGGTGTTCGCGCCGTTGCCGAATGCCTGGTTGCGAGCGACGCGCCGATGGCGACGCTGGCGACAGCCATCACGAGTGCGAAGGAATTGTTCGATCCCAATTGCGTCAAAGTCGTGACCCGTCTCGACGGCCATGCGCTGTATTTCTCGCGCGCGCCGTTGCCGTGGGCGCGCGACGCTTTTGCGCGCACGCGCGATGCGCTGCCAGGGGCGCCGAATTTTCTGCGCCATATCGGCATCTACGCCTATCGCGCAGGATTTCTGCGTGCATTCACCCGGCTTGCACCAACTTCGGCCGAGCGCGCCGAATCCCTGGAGCAACTGCGCGCGCTGGAGCACGGTTATGGCATAGCCGTGCGGTTGACGCCGGAGCCGTTTCCGGGCGGCGTGGATACGCCGGAAGATCTGGCGCGGGTCGATGCAGTCCTGCGCCTGGCGCATAATGCACGCTGATCCCGGAAACACGTACCGCGCATGAACGCAAGAATCGCCGCTCCGGCTTTGCCGCCTTCGTTGGATTGGGTGAATACCGACACGCCGCCCAATCTCGCGGCCCTGCGCGGACGCGTGACGCTGATGCATTTCTGGACGTTCGACTGCGTGAATTGCCGCAATGTGCTGCCGGACCTGCGCTACCTGGAAAACAAGTACCACGACGGACTGAGCGTGATCGGCGTGCACACGCCGAAATTCGGCTATCAGCGGCATGCCGAGCCCGTACTCAAGGCCGTCAACCGCAACCATATCCGTCATCCGGTCGCGAACGACCCGGAATACCTCTTGTGGCAGGCCTACGGCGTCGAATCCTGGCCGACACTGGCAGTGATCGATGCCCAAGGCCAGCTCGCCGCGCTGCTGCCCGGCGAAGGCCGCCGCCAGGAAGCGGACACGCTGATCGCGCATCTGCTCGACGAAGCCGCCGCGCAGGATCTGCGCGTGTACGAATCCGACATCGCGACCGTGCGCCCGGAAGTGCGCGCGCCGTTGCGCTTCCCGTCGCGCCTGGCGGTGGGGGAATCCAGTTTGTGGATTTCCGACAGCGGCCACAACCGCATCCTGGAATGCACCCACGACGGCCGCATCCTGCGCCAATACGGCTCAGGCAATCCGGGCTACTGGGATGGCCGCGGCCGCGACGCCGGTTTTACCGATCCGCAGGGTCTGGCCCTGGGCAAGGATGTGTTGTTCGTCGCCGACACCGGCAATCACGCGTTGCGCCGCGTGCGTCTGCTCAGCGGCGACGTGGACACGCTCGCCGGTACCGGTACGCCGGGCCACGATCTGCCGAACGAAAACCTGGAACCGGCCAAAGTGGCGATGTCCGCGCCATCCGACGTCGCCGTGCTCGGCGACAATGTCTACATCGCCGTGTCCGGCCAGAACCAGATCTGGCAGTTGGACATGGTGCGCAACAAACTTGTGGTACTGGCTGGCAGCGGACAGCTGGGTCTGACCGACGGCGTCGGCGTGACCGCGAGCTTTGCCCAGCCGTCCAGCCTGAGCCTGATCGGCCAGCAGCTCGTGATTGCCGACGCGGCTGCTTCGGCGATACGCCTGCTGCGCCTGCTCGACAATCGCGTCAGCACACTGGTCGGCACGGGCCTGTACGATTTCGGTGACGCCGCCGGCAAGCGCGAGGACGCGCGTCTGCAGCATCCGCTGGCCGTGTGCGCGGATGCGCGTGGCCTGATTTTCGTCGCCGACAGTTACAACGGCAAGATCAAGGCGATCAACATGCGCAGCGGCGATGTACGAACCTTGAATCTGCCGTATCGGCTGCAGGAGCCGGCAGGCCTTGCGCTCGCCGCGGGTGCACTGTGGGTCGCCAACACCAATGCGCACGAGATCCTGCGCGTGGATCTTGGCAACGGACAAATCCGGCGCCTGACGATTTCCGAGTGAGCGGTGAGCGTGCCTGACGCCACCGCGGCGAGCTTCGATGGCAAGCAGTTCGTCCGTACACTGACCACCTCGCCGGGCGTGTATCGCATGCTCGATGCGCGCGATGAGCCCTTGTACGTCGGCAAGGCCGGCAACCTGAAAAAGCGCGTCGGCAGTTATTTTCTGAAACCCGCGTTGCAGCCTCGCATCGCCGCGATGGTGGCGCAGATCGCGCACATCGAGGTCACGCTCACGCGCACCGAAGGCGAAGCGCTCTTGCTGGAGGCGCAGCTCATCAAGAGTTTGAAGCCGCGTTACAACATCCTGCTGCGTGACGACAAGAGTTATCCGTATATTTTTCTCTCGGCGGCGGAGGTCGGCGGAAAATTGCGGGGGGGCGATTTTCCGCAAAGCGAGAGTTATCCGAGAATTGCTTTCCATCGCGGCGCGCGGACCGGAAAGGGCGAGTATTTCGGCCCGTATCCCAGCGCCTGGGCCGTGCGCGAAAGCCTGGATTTGATGCAGAAGCTGTTCCGTGTGCGCCAGTGCGAGGACAGCTATTTCCGCAACCGCTCGCGGCCCTGCCTGCAATACCAGATCGGGCGCTGCAGCGCCCCCTGCGTCGGCCTGATCAGTGCAGACGAATACCGCAAATCCGTGCGCCACGCGGCGATGTTCCTGCACGGCAAGGGCGGCGACGTGGTCGAGGAACTCGGCGCGGCGATGGAAGAAGCCAGCGAGGCGCTGGAATTCGAGAAGGCCGCGCGCCTGCGCGACCAGATCGCCACGCTCAAGCGCCTGCACGCGCAGGTGCATGTGCAAGGCGCCAGCGCCGATCTGGATGCGCTGGCTTGCCGCATCGAATCCGGAATCGCCTGCGTGTCGGTGCTGTTCTTCCGCAATGGCGTCAATCTGGGTTCGCGCGATTTCTTCCCGCGCCTGCCGACCGCCGCAGACGAAGGCGAAGTGCTCGCCGCGTTCGTTGCCCAGTACTACCTCGACAGGCCGGTGCCGAGTGAACTGCTGTTCAGCCACGCGCCGGACGATGCCGAAGTGCTCGCCGCGGCGCTGGCCGGGCAATCCGGGCATCCGGTCGAGATCAAGACCCGGGTGCGCAGTGGCCGTGCGCATTTCGTCGAACTCGCGCGCAAGAACGCGCAGGCAGCGCTCGCCGCCCGCCTGGCCAGTCAGCAGACGATTCACGAGCGCTTCGAATCGTTGCGCGAACTGTTGCAACTCGGCGACACGCCCCAGCGCCTGGAATGTTTCGACATCAGCCATACCCTGGGCGAAGCGACGGTAGCGTCCTGCGTGATTTACGGTCCGCAAGGTCCGATCAAGTCCGCGTATCGGCGCTTCAACATTGCCGGCATCGAACCGGGCGACGATTACGCGGCCATGCGCCAGGCGCTGGAGCGCCGCTACAAGCGGCTGCAGGCGGGCGAGGGCGTGTTGCCGGACATCTTGCTGATCGACGGCGGCAAGGGTCAGGTCGCGCAAGCGCTGGAGGTGCTCGCCGATCTGGGCATAAGCGGGGTTTTGGTGCTGGGTATCGCCAAGGGGCCGGAACGGCGCTCCGGACACGAAAGCCTGATCCGCGGCGACAACGGCAAAACCCTGTGGCCGGGGCCGGATTCGCCGGCTTTGCATCTATTGGATGCGGTCCGCGACGAGGCACACCGCTTCGCCATCACCGGCCATCGCCAGCGCCGCGAGAAGTCGCGCGAGAAAAGCCGGCTGGAAGAAATCGCCGGCGTCGGCGCCAGGCGGCGCTCGGCTTTGCTGAAACATTTTGGCGGCATCAGCGGGGTCGCCGCCGCAGGGATCGACGAGCTGGCCCAGGTCAATGGCGTGAGCCGCGAACTGGCCGCAAAAATCTATTCGACTTTCCATGGCTGAGCGCAGACGTGGCACACTCGCGCCATGCAACTGACGTGGCCGACCATACTTACCCTGTTCCGCATCGCCTTGCTGCCGGTGATGGTGGGGGTTTTCTACACCGGTTTTCACGGGGCCAATATCGCCGCGGCGGTGATTTTCCTCGCTGCCGCGATCACCGATTGGCTGGACGGCTTCCTTGCGCGCCGCTTCGATCAATATTCGCGTTTCGGCGCATTTCTCGATCCCGTTGCCGACAAATTGATGGTTGCGGTGACCTTATTCCTGCTGGTGCAGGAAAATCCCACGCCCTTGCTGGCCATCGTCAGTGCAATCATCGTCGGCCGCGAAATCGCCATTTCCGCGCTGCGCGAATGGATGGCCGAAATCGGTGCGCGTGGTCTGGTCAAGGTGGCCATGCTCGGCAAGCTCAAGACCGTGATGCAGATCGTGGCCATCGTCGTGCTGCTGTACCAGCACGAATCGGCCGGATTCCGTCTGTTCCATGTCGGCGAGGCGTTGCTCGTCGTCGCCGCTGCACTGACGATCTGGTCGGGATTGGATTACCTGCGCGCGGCCTGGCCGGCGATGCGCGACGATCACCGGCCGTCATGACCGCTGTTGCCAACCGCGGCGCAACCCGTATAATGCACGCCCTCGCGCGGGAATAGCTCAGTTGGTAGAGCACGACCTTGCCAAGGTCGGGGTCGCGAGTTCGAGTCTCGTTTCCCGCTCCATTTTTTAATTGCGGAAGATCGGGCATCCTGCCGCGACTTCCGCCTCGCGGGCGCGGCACAGCCGCGCCACGCTCGCGTCACCGGGCTGCGCCCGGCTGACGGCGGCAAATCCGTTTGCCGGATAAGACCTCGGGTGCCCCGGGGTTTTTGTTTTTTGCGAGCGACGTTGTTACGCTGTCGCAGTCACCGGCCAGGTGGCAGAGTGGTCATGCAGCGGCCTGCAAAGCCGTGTACGCCGGTTCGATTCCGACCCTGGCCTCCATACTGTATTCTTGCGTTCGTCCCTGAACGCGAAGATCAAAAAGCGGCCTTCCGTGGCCGCACTTTTCAACCAGCCTCGGTGGCGAAATTGGTAAACGCAAGGGACTTAAAATCCCTCGGCGGGAAACCGCCTTGCCGGTTCGAGTCCGGCCCGGGGCACCACGCGTGCTAACATCGATTCTCGTTTGGCCATCCGTAACGGGACACGCGATGCAGATCCGGACCAAGCTGCCCAAGGTCGGTACCACCATATTCAGCGTGATGTCGCAGTTGGCGGCGCAGCACAAGGCAATCAACCTCGGTCAGGGGTTTCCCGATTTCGACGGCCCGCAGGCGCTGCGCGACGCGCTGACGGCGGCGATGAATTCCGGCAAGAACCAGTACGCGCCGATGACCGGCGTGCCGAAATTGCGCGAGCAGATCGCGCTCAAGACCGAGAAACTCTACGGTCAAAAGGTCAGCGCGGATACCGAAGTCACCGTGACCAGCGGCGCCACCGAAGCGCTGTTCGCCGCGATCGCCGCCGTGGTGCACACGGGCGAGGAAGTGATCGTTCTGGATCCGTGTTACGACAGCTACGAACCGGCGATCGAGCTGGCCGGTGGCCGTGCGGTGCATGTCCCTTTGCGTCTGCCGGATTTTTCCGTCGACTGGCAGCGGGTGCAGGATGCGGTGACGCCGCGCACACGCATGATCCTGATCAACTCGCCGCATAATCCTTCCGGTGCGGTGCTCGATGCGGCGGATCTGGATGCGCTGGCCGGCATCGTGCGTGGCACCGATATCTTCGTTCTGTCCGACGAAGTCTACGAACACATCATCTTCGACGGCCTCGCGCATCAGAGCGTCTTGCGTCACGCCGAACTGGCCGCGCGCAGTTTCGTGATTTCCTCGTTCGGCAAAACCTTCCACTGCACCGGCTGGAAGGTCGGCTATTGCATAGCGCCGCCGCAATTGAGCGCGGAATTTCGCAAGGTGCACCAGTACCTGACGTTCTGCACCTTCAGCCCGGCGCAGTGGGCGTTCGCGGACATGCTCGAATCCGATCCGCAGCATTACTTCGACCTGCCGGCGTTCTACCAGGCCCGACGCGACCATTTTCGCAGGTTGCTGGCACCGTCGAAGTTCGGATTGCTGGCGGTCAAGGGCGCGTATTTCCAGTTGGTCGATTATTCTGCCTTGAGCACGACGGACGATTTGAATTTTTGCGAGTGGCTGGTGCGCGAAGCGGGCGTGGCGGCGATTCCGGTCTCGGCGTTTTATGAAACTCCGCCCGAAGCGCGCCTGGTGCGCTTGTGTTTTGCCAAGAGCGAAGCGACCCTGGCCGCGGCGGCGGAACGACTATGCCGGCTTTGACCAGGAACGAACTGAAGGTTTCGCTGATCCAGGGCGCAACACGCTGGCACGATTCCGCCGGGAATCGGGCCTACTACGGCGAGCTGATCGCGTCGCTCGCCGGCAGCGATCTGATCCTGCTCCCGGAAACCTTCACCAGCGGCTTTTCCAACGAGGCCATCCATAACGCAGAAAACATGGGTGGACCGACCGTGACGTGGTTGCGCGAACAATCGCGCAAGCTCGATGCGGCGATCTGCGGCAGCGTGCAAGTGCGTGTCGATGAAAAAGTATACAATCGCCTGCTGTTCGCCACGTCGGATGGCCAGATCCGGCATTACGACAAGCGTCACCTGTTCCGCTATGCCGACGAGCACAAGCGCTATGCGGCGGGCGGCGAGCGCCTGATCGTGGAGTGGCGCGGCTGGAAGATTTGTCCGCTGGTCTGCTATGACTTGCGTTTTCCGGTGTACTCGCGCAACCGGCATGCGGATGCCGGGTTCGAATACGACCTGCTGCTGTACGTGGCCAATTGGCCACGCGCAAGGCGCTACGCCTGGCGGACGCTGTTGCGGGCCCGCGCCATCGAAAACCTGGCCTATTGCGCCGGATTGAACCGCGTCGGCCGCGATGGCAACGGACTTGACTATTGCGGCGATAGCGCCGTGCTGGATTTCCTCGGTGCGCCGCTGGCTGAGCTCGGTGCGCAGGAACAGACCGTCACCGTGGCGCTGGATCCCGCGGCGCTCGCCGCGCACCGCGCACGCTTCCCGGCCTGGATGGACGCCGATGCCTTCACCCTGGGTTGATCAGGCAGCACGTATACCCTTGTTCAAGCGCTGCGTGCCTTCGCGGATGGCGCGCAATTCGTGCACGACGGCGAAGCGCTTGGCGGCGTGTGCATCGTCGAATGCGCCGAGCACTGCGCCGGTTTTCGGACACAGCACCTCAAAACGCGGCGTGCACGCCAGACCGGTATCTTCGTATTCTTCCAGGCGCTCGATGAGGTAACCGAAGACGCGGGCTTCGGGATGGC
>JAGWXP010000120.1 GCA_018969845.1 Lysobacteraceae bacterium
TCATCGGCATAAGCTTATCCGTTCCGGTACCCTTGCGCTGGCGCGCCGGCGCCGCCATCATCCCCGGCCTTGAGTTCCGGAACAGCGCATGTCGCACCTGTCCACGCTCGACCGTCTGGAGGCGGAGAGCATCCACATCTTGCGCGAAGTCGCTGCCGCGTTCGAGCGGCCGGTGCTGCTGTACTCGATCGGCAAGGATTCCTCGGTGCTGCTGCATTTATTGCTCAAGGCATTCCGTCCGAGCAAGCCGCCGATGCCGATGCTGCACGTGGACACCACCTGGAAGTTCCGCGAGATGATCGAATTCCGCGACCGGCGCGCGGCGGAAACCGGCATGGAGCTCATCGTGCACATCAATTCCGATGGCGTGCGCGACGGCGTCGGACCGTTCTCGCACGGCGCCAGCCTGCACACCGAAATCATGAAGACGCAGGCGCTCAAGCAGGCGCTGGACAAGTACGGTTTCGACGCCGCGATCGGCGGCGCGCGCCGTGACGAGGAAAAATCGCGTGCCAAGGAGCGTGTGTTCTCGTTCCGCGACGCGCAGCACCGCTGGGAGCCGCGCCGCCAGCGTCCGGAATTGTGGAATGTCTACAACACGCGCGTGCGCAAGGGCGAATCGGTGCGCGTGTTTCCGCTGTCGAACTGGACCGAACTCGATGTGTGGCGCTACATCGCGCGCGAGAACATCCCGGTGGTGCCGCTGTATTTCGCCGCGCCGCGGCCGGTGGTCGAGCGCGACGGGCTCATCGTCATGCGCGACGACGAGCGCATGGTGCTCGCGCCGGGCGAGACGCTGCGCATGGACACGGTGCGCTTCCGCACCTTGGGGTGCTATCCGCTGACCGGCGCGGTGCGCTCGAACGCGGCGAACCTTGCGCAGATCATCGAGGAGATGCGCACCGCACACACCACCGAACGCCAGGGCCGCGCCATCGATCACGACCCGCAATCAAGCATGGAAGCGAAAAAGCGCGAGGGTTATTTCTGATGACCGCCGCCTCCACTCCCGATCTGTTGCGCTTCATCACCTGCGGCAGCGTGGACGACGGCAAGAGCTCACTGCTCGGACGCCTGTTGCACGACGCGGGCTTGCTGCGCGACGACGAAGTGGCCGCGCTCGGCGAGCCGCCGGATTTTTCGCGCCTGCTCGATGGCCTGGCGCTCGAACGTGAACAGGGCATCACCATCGATGTGGCCTATCGCTATTTCAGCACGGTCGCGCGCGATTTCATCGTCGCCGACTGTCCCGGCCATGCCCAGTACACGCGCAACATGGCCACCGGCGCCTCGACTGCCTCGCTCGCGCTGGTGCTGGTGGATGCGCGCAAGGGCGTGCTCACGCAGACGCGCCGGCACAGCTATATCTGCGCGCTGCTCGGCATCCGTCGCGTGGTGCTGGCGGTAAACAAGCTGGACCTGGTCGAATTCGACGCAACGATTTTCGCGCACATCGAAGCCGAATACCGCGAACTCGCGGTCAAGCTCGGCATCGAGGAGGTGACGGCGATTCCGCTGTCGGCGCTGCAGGGCGACAATCTCGTCGCGCACTCGTCCCGCACGCCGTGGTATCGCGGTCCGACCTTGCTCGAATTCCTCGAACAGGTTCCGGCACAGCCCGATGCGGATGCGGCGCCCATGCGCCTGCCGGTGCAATGGGTCAACCGCAGCGGGCAGGATTTTCGCGGTTACGCGGGTAACCTCGTATCCGGCCGCGTTGCCGTGGGCGATGCCGTGATCGCGCTGCCGTCGGCGCGGCGCACGCACGTGGCGCGCGTGTTCGATGGCGACAAGGATGTGCAAGGCGCCGTCGCCGGGCAGGCCATCACCGTGACCCTGCAAGACGAGATCGACATCGCCCGCGGCGATGTGATCGCTGCCGCGCACGACGCGCCTGAAGTCGCCGACCAGTTCGCCGCGCACATCCTGTGGATGGACGAGGCGCCGCTCATGCCGGGTCGCCTGTATTTCCTGCAACTCGGACCTGCGTCGGCGGTCGCGCGCGTCACCGCAATCCGCCATCGCATCGATGTCGATACGCAGGAATCGATGCCGGCGACGCGGCTGGAGATGAACGAGGTCGGCTATGTGCACCTGAGCCTGGATCACGCCATCGCGTTCGAACCCTATGCGAAGAATCGCGCGCTCGGCGGCTTCGTCCTGATCGACCGCCAGAGTTTTGCCACCGCCGCCTGCGGCACGCTGGATTTTGCCCTGCGCCGCGCCGCCAACATCCACTGGCAGACGCTGAGCGTGGATCGCAGCACGCGCGCGGCCAGCCTGCAGCAGCACCCGCGCTGCCTGTGGTTCACGGGCCTTTCCGGCGCCGGCAAGTCGACCATCGCGAACCAGGTCGAACAGCGCCTGCACACGCTCGGCCGCCACACCTACCTGCTCGATGGCGACAACGTGCGCCATGGTCTTAACCGCGACTTGGGTTTTACGGCCGAGGATCGGGTCGAAAATATCCGCCGCGTCGCCGAAGTGGCGCGCCTGATGGTCGATGCCGGCCTCATCGTGCTGGTCAGTTTCATCTCGCCGTTCCGCGACGAGCGGCGCATGGCGCGTGATCTGTTCGGCGCCGGCGATTTCGCCGAGGTCTACGTCGATACGCCGATCGAGGTTTGCGAAAAGCGCGATGTCAAAGGCCTGTACGCCAAGGCGCGCGCCGGCGAACTGCGCAATTTCACCGGCGTGGATTCTCCCTACGAGGCGCCGCTCGATGCCGAGCTGCATCTGCGCACGGAAAACGAGTCCGTGGATGCGCTGGCGCGGCGGGTTGTGGAGTTTCTGGAGCGTGCCTGACCGCGGCATATCGCCAATCTGGGCAAATCAGTACCGATTTGGTACACTTTAGATCTCGCTACCGGCCCCGAACATGCTCCGCGTCGGCAAACTCACCGATTACGCCACCGAGGTCATGGCTGCGCTTGCGGCCGCGCCGGGGCGCGTGCACCGCGCGCAGGAGTTGGCCGAGCGTGTACGGCTGGAACTGCCGACGGTGAGCAAGTTGCTCAAGCAGCTCGTTCAGGCGGGCTTGGTCGAATCTTTTCGCGGCGTCAACGGCGGCTACCGGCTGGCGCGCTTGCCCGCACAAATCAGCATCGCCGACATCGTCATTGCGATGGAAGGTCCTATCGGCATGACCGAATGCAGCGCGCAGGCCGGTCTGTGCGACCACGAATCGCATTGCGGCGTACGCGTAAACTGGCAGCGCATCAATCAGGCGATCGCCGCCGCGCTGGCTGGCGTGAGCCTGGCCGACATGCTCGGGCCAGCGCCGCGCCGGCGCCTTGCGGCCATCCCGCTGCGCGTGGCGAGCGCCTGAAGGATCCCGCATGGCCGTCGAACGCAAGCAATTGGAAACCGCGCTGAATCGCCGTTACGCAGCCGGTTTCGTCACCGACATCGAGAGCGAATCCCTGCCGCCGGGGCTGAACGAGGATGTCGTGCGCGCGATCTCGGCGCGCAAGGACGAGCCGGAGTGGATGACGCAGTGGCGCCTTGCGGCCTACCGGCGCTGGCTGACGATGACGGCCCCGCTGTGGGCGAAGCTGAAGATCGCCCCCATCGATTTTCAGGCAATCAGTTATTTCTCGCAGCCGAAGAACAGGCCCAAGTCGCTGGCCGAGGTCGATCCGAAACTCATCGAAACCTACGACAGGCTCGGTGTGCCGCTGCACGAACGCGCCAGGCTTGCCGGCGTGGCCGTCGACGCGGTGTTCGATTCCGTGTCGGTCGGCACTACGTTCCGCCAGGAACTGGCCGATGCCGGCGTGATCTTCTGCTCGATGTCCGAGGCGATACGCGAGCATCCGGATTTGGTGCGGCAGTACCTGGGCAGTGTGGTGCCACAGGGCGACAACTATTTTGCGGCGCTCAATTCGGCGGTGTTTTCGGACGGCAGCTTCGTGTTCATTCCGAAAGGGGTGCGCTGCCCGATGGAATTGTCGACGTACTTCCGCATCAACGCCGGCCACACCGGTCAGTTCGAGCGCACGCTGATCGTCGCCGCGGAAGGCGCGAGCGTGTCGTACCTGGAAGGCTGTACCGCGCCCATGCGCGACGAAAACCAGTTGCACGCGGCGGTCGTTGAACTGATCGCGCTGGACGACGCCAACATCAAGTATTCGACCGTACAGAACTGGTATCCCGGCGACGAGAACGGCGTCGGCGGCATCTACAATTTCGTCACCAAGCGCGGCGACTGCCGCGGTGCGCGTTCGCGCATTGCCTGGACCCAGGTCGAAACCGGCTCGGCGATCACCTGGAAATATCCGAGCTGCATTTTGCGCGGCGACGATTCGGCCGGCGAGTTCCATTCGGTCGCGCTCACCCACCATCGCCAGCAGGCCGACACCGGCACCAAGATGATCCACATTGGTAAAAACACAAAAAGCAAAATCATTTCCAAAGGGATTTCCGCCGGGCGCGGCCAGAATACCTATCGCGGCCTGGTCAAGATCGAGAAGGGTGCCGACGGCGCGCGCAACCACACGCAATGCGACAGCTTGCTGATCGGCAAGCAATGCGGCGCGCACACGTTTCCGTACATCGAGGTGAAGAACCCCGGCGCCATCGTCGAGCATGAGGCGACGACGTCCAAGATTTCTGATGACCAACTCTTCTATTGCCGCGCGCGCGGTATCGGCGAGGAAGACGCGGTGTCGATGATCGTCGACGGTTTCTGCAAGCAGGTGTTCCGCGAACTGCCGATGGAGTTCGCGGTGGAGGCGAAAAAGCTGCTGGAAGTGAGTCTGGAAGGAGCGGTGGGCTGATGTTGAAGATCGACAACCTGCATGTCCGCGTCGCGGGCAAGGAAATCCTGAAAGGACTTTCGCTGGAAGTGAAACCCGGCGAAGTGCACGCGATCATGGGACCGAACGGTGCGGGCAAATCCACGCTCGGCTACGTGCTGGCCGGACGCGCAGGTTACGAAGTCACGCGGGGCACGGTCGAGTATGACGGCGCGAATCTGCTCGATCTCGAGCCCGAGGCGCGCGCTGCGGCTGGGATGTTTCTGGCATTCCAGTATCCGGTGGAAATCCCCGGGGTGAACAACACCTATTTCCTCAAGGCCGCGCTCAACGCGCAGCGCAAGGTGCGCGGCGAGGTCGAGCTCGACTCGATGCAGTTCCTGAAGATGGTGCGCGAAAAACTCGCCGTGCTGCACCTGAAGGAAGATCTGCTCAACCGCGCGGTCAACGCCGGTTTTTCCGGCGGTGAAAAGAAGCGCAACGAGGTCTTCCAGATGGCGCTGCTCGAACCCAGGCTCGCGATCCTCGATGAAACCGATTCCGGCCTGGACATCGACGCGCTGAAGATGGTCGCTGACGGCGTCAATGCCATGCGCGGGCCGGATCGCGCCTTCGTCGTGATCACGCATTATCAGCGTCTGCTCGATTACATCGTGCCGGATTTCGTGCACGTGCTCGCCGATGGCCGCATCGTCGAATCCGGCGATGCGTCGCTCGCGCTCAAGCTCGAAGAACACGGTTATGCGTGGATCGCCCAGCGCAAGCTTGCCGATCATCCTTCATTGCGGCAGGCCTGACATGGACGGCTTGCTCGGCGAATTTGGCGAAGGCGACGCGCTGGCGCGCGCGGAAAACTGGCGTTACAGCCGACAGACGTTGCGCGCGCTCGAGCAGCTGCCGTTCGGTATGGCAGATGGCACATCCGCCCTGCCGCAGGCGCTGATCGAACGCTTTGACTGGCCGCAAACGCGCGGCCGCCGTCTCGTCTTCGTCAACGGCGTTCTCGATGCCGCGCATTCTGACACGCGTGCGTCAGGCGCCATGATTGATCGTACCGTGGACGGCGCCTGCGCGATCCATTTTCACGGTGACGACGCGCTGCATCTGGTGTTCGCGAATATTCCGGCAGCCGCGCCTGCGCGCTGGAATGCCGCGTTGCATATCCGCGCGGAATCCGGACGCGCGCGTCTGATCGAGCAGCACATCGGTACGGAGGGCACGGATGTTCTCGGCGCGCTGACTTCAGATATCGCGGTCGATGGTGGCGCGACTCTGCAAACGGCGACGCTCGGCGATCTGCCCGGTTCCGCGTCGTTGTACAGGCGCACCCGGATAACGCTTGGCACCGGTGCCGGATTCGATTCCAC
Source organism: Lysobacteraceae bacterium (assembly GCA_018969845.1). GTDB lineage: Bacteria > Pseudomonadota > Gammaproteobacteria > Xanthomonadales > Rhodanobacteraceae > Rudaea. The sequence continues at coordinate 6,125 of JAGWXP010000120.1, forward strand.
GCATGCGCTATGCGGCGGACGCTTCCAGCGTTTCGACATCGCCGCGGATCTGGCCGGCGAGAAAGCAGTCCTCACCGCGCGCGGCGTGTTTGCCTTGCGTGGTCGCGAGCATGTGGATGTGCATCTGGACGTGCGTCACGCTGCACGCGATACGCTGAGTGACGTATCCTGGCGTGGCGTTGCTGATGGGCGCGCGCGCGGCATCCTGCACGGCGCGATCACCGTCGCCCAAGGTGCCGATGGTGCCGATGCGCGCTTGCACACCAGGAACCTGCTGCTGTCGCCGCATGCCGAGATCGATGCGCAGCCGGTGCTGGAGATTTACGCCGACGAAGTAAAGGCCGCGCACGGCGCAACGGTTGGTCAGCTCGACGAGCGCGCGCTGTTCTACCTGCGTTCGCGCGGCGTGCCGCACGCGGCAGCACGCAGCTTGCTGATCGCGGGATTCTGCCGCGAAGCGTTCGAGCGCATCGACGATGCTGATCTGAGCGCGCGCCTTGACAGTTTGCTAGACGCGCACATGCCGCAGCGCGCGGATGCCGGCGAATGAGTGCCGTGCCGCAATCGGTACCATTCGATCCACTGCGTCAGCGTGCGGATTTTCCGCTGCTCGCGCGCCAGGTGAACGGCAATCCGCTGATCTATTTCGACAATGCCAACACCGCGCAGAAACCGCGCGTGGTGATCGAAGCGGTTGATGCGTTCTACCGCGAGCACAATGCCAATGTCGCACGCGCCGTGCACACGCTCGGCGCGGAAGCGACCAGCGCCTACGAGGCGGTGCGCGACAAACTCGCGCGTTTCGTCAATGCGCCGTCGCGCGACGAAATCGTGCTGACCAGCGGCACCACGCAGGCGATCAACACGGTCGCCTACAGTTTCGCATTGCCGCGGCTCAAGTCCGGCGATGAGATTCTGGTCACCACGATGGAACACCACGCCAACATCGTGCCGTGGCAGCTTGTGTGCGAGCGTACCGGCGCGACGCTGAAGGCCGCGCCGATCACGCCGCAGGGCGAATTGATGGTCGAGCGGTTCATCCAGATGCTGACGCCGAAAGTAAAACTTGCCGGCGTGGTGCATGTGTCAAACGTGCTTGGCACGGTCAATCCGGTGCGCGATCTCGCCAAAGCCTGCCGCGCGCGCGGCATCCCGCTGCTGGTCGACGGCTCGCAGGCTGCGCCGCATCTGCCCATCGACGTACAGGCGCTGGGTTGCGATTTCTACGCCTTGACCGGGCACAAGCTGTTCGGCCCGACCGGCACCGGCATGCTGTGGGCGCGCAAGGAACACCTTGCCGCGATGCCGCCGTTCTTCGGCGGCGGCGAGATGATCCGCGAGGTGCGCATCGACAAGACCACGTTCGCCGATCCGCCGCACAGGTTCGAGGCGGGTACGCCGAATATCGCCGGTTTCGTCGGCCTCGGCGCCGCGCTCGATTACGTCGAATCGATCGGCCGCGAACGCATTGCCGCCTACGAACACGAGTTGCTCGGCTATGCGACTGCTGCGCTCAAATCCGTGCCGGGCCTGCGCCTTATCGGCACGGCGCAGCACAAGGCCGCGGTATTGTCGTTCCTGATCGACGGTGCGCACGCGCACGACCTGGCCACGTTGCTCGACAACGAGGGCATCGCGGTGCGGTCCGGGCACCATTGCGCGCATCCGCTGATGCAGTTCTATGGTGTGCCGGCGACGCTGCGCGCATCGCTCGCGTTCTATAACACGCGCGCCGAGGTTGATGCGTTTGTCGCCGCCATCGCACGCGTGCGCAAATTGCTGGGATGATCGGTAGCGCGATGGACACGAATTCGAATACGGTGGCGCTGGCGTTCCGCGCCGCTGTGCCGGCCGACGTGGCTGCGGTTGTGGCTCTGGTCGAATCGGCCTACCGCGGTGATTCCGGGCGGCGCGGCTGGACCACGGAATCGGATCTGCTCGACGGCCAGCG
>JAGWXP010000230.1 GCA_018969845.1 Lysobacteraceae bacterium
CCAATCCGCAGCATGCACCGTACGGAAAGCGCGCCGAGGAAGCGCTGCGGGCGAGCGGCGTCTGGAACCAGGTTCGGGCCAAGTTGGTGTTTGGCGAGAACATCGCGCAGACCGCCCAATTCGTTGCGTCGGGCAATGCGCAGGTCGGCATCATCGCGCTCTCGCTTGCCATGAGTCCGGCACTGTCCGGCAAGGGGCGCTACTCCATGATCCCGGATACGCTGCACCAGCCGCTGGAACAGGCCTTCGTCATCACCCGGCACGGCGCGGACAATGGGCTTGCCAAGGCGTTCGCCGCGTACCTGGAAACTCCCGAAAGCCGCGCGACGATGACGCAATACGGATTTGCGCTGCCGGCGCAAACGCCCGGGCGCTGACGCCGGCATGACGTTCGCCGCCGATGCCGGCACCATCTGGCTGACGCTGAAACTGGCGTCCATCGTCACCGTGCTGCTGCTGCTGATTGGCACACCGCTCGCCTGGTATCTTGCGCGCACGCGCGCGCCGTGGCGGCGCCCGCTGGCGGCCATCGTGGCGTTGCCGCTGGTATTGCCGCCGACGATCATCGGCTTTTATCTGCTGCTCGCGCTGGGTCCGCATGGCCCGATCGGCAAACTGACCCAGGCGCTCGGACTCGGGCTGCTACCGTTCACGTTCCCCGGACTCGTCGTCGCCTCCGTGTTGTACTCGCTGCCCTTCGTCGTGCAGCCCTTGCAGAGCACCTTCGCCGCCCTCGGCGAGCGGCCGCTCGAAGTCGCCGCCACGCTGCGCGCGGGACCGCTCGACCGATTCTTCTCCGTCGTTGTGCCGATGTCGAAGGCGGGATTCGTCACGAGCGCGATTCTCGGTTTCGCGCATACGATCGGCGAATTCGGCGTCGTGCTGATGATCGGCGGAAACATCGAGGGCCAGACGCGAGTGGCATCGGTTGCGGTATACGACCATGTCGAAGCGTTCGAATACGCACAGGCACAATGGCTTTCGGCGATCCTGCTGCTGTTCGCGTTTGCCGTGCTGCTCGCCATGTATACGCTGCAGCCGGCGCGGAAGCTGACCTGACATGACCGCGCAGATTCGCATCCGCGTCGCGCTGGAATATCCGCCATTCGCGCTGGACGTGGATCAGGTCTTGCCCGGCCGCGGCATCACCGGCGTGTTCGGTCCCTCCGGCGCGGGCAAGACCGTGTTCCTGCGCGCCATCGCCGGACTCGAACGGACAGCGCGCGGTCACGTCGAAGTCAACGGACAGGTCTGGCACAGCGACGCGACATTCCTGCCGCCGCATCGACGTGCCGTCGGTTACGTGTTCCAGGAATCGAGCCTGTTTCCGCACTTGAGCGTGCGCGGCAATCTCGCGTATGCCGCCAGTCGCGCCGGGTGTGCCGGCGGCGCGCTGGAAAACACGGCGGATCTGCTCGGCGTGAGTTCGCTGTTGCCGCGCGGGCCGGCGAGCCTGTCCGGCGGCGAGCGCCAACGGGTGGCGATCGCGCGCGCGCTGCTGAGCCGGCCGCAACTGCTCCTGTTCGACGAGCCCCTGGCTGCGCTCGACCAGACGAGCCGGAACGAGATC
>JAGWXP010000231.1 GCA_018969845.1 Lysobacteraceae bacterium
TGCGTCCGCCGCCGGATGCGATCGATCATGCCGGGCGCAGCGCCCTGACGATCGCTGCGCAGTCGCTGCGGTCGGGTGAAGAAACCGTGCGCCGGCTGCTCGCCTTCGGCATTTCACGCCAGCTTGCAGCCAAAGACGGACGGCGCGCGGTGGATTTCGCCGCCGCAGCCGGGCGCTGGAACATCGTTGCCTTGATCGATCCCGACTATCCGCGTCCATCAAACCTGCAGGACGCGTCAGTTGCGCCCACGGCGATGGATTCGCCCGAACATCTGCTGGACGCACTGCGCTTCGGGCACTGGCAAATCGTCGAGAAGTTCTCCGGCAAGGTACGCCATTGGCAACCGGCGACGCTGGCGCAATTGTTCGTCGAGTTGATCGCGCATGCCAATGCCGCACCGCGGCGCTGGCTGCTGGATCACGGACTCGATGCGAACATGAGCCTGCACGGCATGCCATTGTTGTGGCATGCACTGGCGCAATTGCCCGCGACACTGGCGGCGGCGCACGATCTCGTCAATGCCGGTGCACAAGCGGCGGGCGGCGACGGATTGACGCAAATCTGCGCCGCTGCGGCCGCCGCCGAACAGCCGCAGGCCGATCTGGAAGCGTTCGCATTGCGTATCCTGGAACTCGGCGCCGAAAAATTTCGTGCCGACCGCGATGGGCAAACGCCGCTGGCGCAGGCATTGGCGAACGGCTGGCTGCGGTTGTGCGAAACGTTGCTTGCACAAGGCGCCGATCCGCAGGCGCGCGACCGCCGCGGACGCACGCCCCTGTTTGCGGCGCTGTCTGCCGCGGAACCCGCGCGCGAGGCGTCGATCAAACTGCTACTGCGTGCGGGCGCCGACCCGGAAGTGCGTGCGGCCAACAACGAAACCCCATTGGGCCTGGCTTTGGCGCGCGGACATGCCAACTTGCAGCGTTGGCTGAATTGGCCCGGCTGGAAGCTGCCGCACAGGCCATTACGCGCTACCGATGCCATCGCGGCGGCATCTGCCGGCGACGCCGATGCGGTCGGCAAACTGCTCGAACTCGGATTGCCGGCGGATGCGGTCGATGGTTTCGGCGCAAGCCCGTTGTTGCATGCCGCCGGCCGCGGACATGCGGATGTGGTGACGCTGCTGCTCGATCGCGGTGCGAACCCGGCGCATGCGGCCAGCGACGGCGCGACCGCACTGAGCGCAGCGGTCGCGGCGCGCCAGAAGGCTAGCGTGGATTTGCTGCTCGCACGCGGAGCCGGGATCGATCAGCCTCTGGCCGGCGGAGGTACGGCACTCATGGCGGCGTGCGGACGGGGCGATATCGAAATGGCCGGCGCCTTGCTCGCACACAGCGCAAAAGCCGATGCAGCCGACGCGCACGGCATCTGCGCGCTGCATGCGGCGGCCCAATTCGCCTTTGCCGGCGGCGATGTGCAGAAGGCGCGTGGCGTGTTCGAGATGCTGCTGGACGCCGGTGCGCCGGTCGATGCGCGCAATGCCGACGGGCAGACCGCGCTGCTGATCCTGCTCGGCGCGCACGCGCCGCCGCGCAGTGGCGCAGATCAGAAGGCCCTGCTC
>JAGWXP010000121.1 GCA_018969845.1 Lysobacteraceae bacterium
TCAGGCCTTGACGTGCGCCTTGATGTAATCGACCGCCTGCTGCACGGTGGTGATCTTCTCGGCTTCCTCGTCCGGAATCTCGCATTCGAATTCCTCTTCCAGCGCCATCACCAGCTCGACCGTGTCGAGAGAGTCCGCGCCCAGATCGTCGACGAACGAAGCGTTCGGCGTGACCTCGTCTTCCTTGACGCCCAATTGTTCGACAACGATCTTCTTGACGCGATCTTCGATGCTGCTCATGTGCAAACCCTCACCAATGTGGATTCCGTGAACTCGGAGCGCGCGGATTGTAGTGGAACGCCAGCCGCCGCGCCAGCGAACGGGCGTTTGAGTCGCTCGACTGCGTTCGCGTTGAGCGTAGCTCGCGCAGCGAGCAAAGTCGAAACGCAGCCAACCTTTCGACTTCGCGCCTACGGCGCTACGCTCAGGGCGAACGGCATTACCTCATGCCATGTACATCCCGCCGTTCACGTGCAGGGTCTCGCCGGTGATGTAGTTCGCCGCTGACGATGCAAGAAACAGTACCGCTTGAGCGATGTCGTCCGGCGAACCCAGACGTCCGAGTGCGATGTTCGGCAGCAGCGCCTTGCGCTGGTCATCGGTCAGCGCCCGCGTCATGTCGGTGTCGATGAAACCGGGCGCGACGACATTCACGGTGATGCCGCGCGAACCGATCTCGCGTGCGAGCGACTTGGAGAACGCGATGATGCCGGCCTTGGCTGCCGCGTAGTTCGCCTGACCCGGATTGCCGGTCACGCCAACGACGGACGCAATCGAAATGATCCTGCCCTTGCGCGCCTTCATCATGCCGCGCATCACTGCTTTGGAAGTGCGGTAGACGCTGGAAAGATTGGTGTCGAGGATTGCATCCCAGTCCTCGTCCTTCATCCGCAGCAGAAGCTGGTCGCGGGTGATGCCTGCGTTGTTGACGAGCACCGTGATCGCGCCGAACTGCGTCGCGACGTCGTCGATGAGCTTTTCGACCGCCGCTCCATCGGTGACGTTCAACACACGCCCGGCACCGCCGTGTGCAGACAAACGCTCGCCGATGGCCTGCGCACCGGCTTCGCTGGTGGCGGTGCCGATGACCTTCGCGCCGGCCTCGGCCAGCGTATCGGCGATCGCCGCGCCGATGCCGCGGCTCGCGCCGGTTACCAGGGCGACCTCGCCCGTGAGATTTCTGTCCATCGTGTTCGCACCCGCGCATGTGAAGGTGCGAACGTTACACGGATTCGGGGGACAGCTCCACGCCTGGCATGCCTGTTACGTCAGGCGAGTGACCAGCGTGTCGAGGAAATGCGTCCAGCCCACTGTGTGCTTGCGCGCCATCTCCTCGTCGGGCTTCAGCAGTCGCGGAGATTTGATTGAGGATAGTGCTTCAATGCGAACCGGCCGACCATTCGCTCAGCGCCTGGGTCATGTCGCCCGGGGCGCCGATGGCGCGGCCATCCAGCGTGCGCTCGATACGCTTGAGCAGGCCGGTCAGCACCTTGCCGGGTCCACATTCGGCAACGCGCGTAATGCCGCGCGCGGCGAGCTGTTGCACGCTCTCGGTCCAACGCACGGGCGAATAGAGCTGGCGTGCCAGGGCGCCGCGCATATCCTCGATCCGGTCGTAGGATTTCGCCTCAACATTTTGAATGACCGGGGTATTCGGCAGCGACCATGAGATCGCATCGAACTTGCGCGCCAGTTCGTCCGCGGCGCCGCGCATCAGAGCGCAATGCGACGGCACGCTCACCGCGAGCTTGACCGCCTTGCGCACGCCAAGCTCCGCGAGACGCGCGATTGCGCGATCCACCGCGCCGGCATTGCCGGCAATGACGAGCTGCCCCGGCGCGTTGTAATTGACCGGTGCAACGACTTCACCGTTCGCTACGTCGGCGCACACCTGCGCGATCTGCGCGTCGTCGCCGCCGAGGATTGCGGCCATCGCGCCCACTCCCGGCGGCACCGCCGCCTGCATCAGACGACCGCGCGCGGCCACCAGCGCCGCCGCATCGTGCAGGCCGAGCACGCCCGCGCAGACCAGCGCCGCGTATTCGCCAAGACTGTGTCCCGCCAGAACGGCCGGCGTCGCGCCGCCGCGCTCGATCCAAACGCGCCACACCGCAACGCCTGCGGCCAGCAGCGCCGGCTGGGTATTTTCGGTATTGTTGAGCGCAGCTTCGGGGCCGTCCTGCGACAGCGCCCACAAGTCGACGCCCGCGCCTGCCGAGGCTTCGTCGAAGGTCGATTTGACCACGGCATATTCGCTGCCGAGTTCGGCCAGCATGCCGAGCGACTGCGAACCCTGACCGGGAAAGACAAAAGCGAGATTGGCTGCCTGCATGTGCGTCAGCGAGTTCGTCCAGGAAAAAGGAATCAGTAGCGCAGCAGCGCCGAGCCCCAGGTAAAGCCGCCGCCGAAGGCTTCCAACAACAGCAACTGGCCGCGTTGCACCTTGCCGGAGCGCACCGCGACGTCGAGCGCCAGCGGCACAGAACCCGATGAGGTGTTGCCGTGCTTGTCGACGGTGACGATCACCCGCTCCATCGGCATGTCCAGGCGCTTGGCCGTGGCCTGGATGATGCGCAGGTTGGCCTGGTGCGGAATCAGCCAATCGATGGCATGCTTGTCCAGGCCATTCGCGGCCAGGGTTTCATCGACCACGCGATCGAGCGTTTTCACCGCGACCTTGAACACGTCGCTGCCGATCATCAGCACCTTGACGCCAACGTTCTTCTCACCCGGCTTGAAACCGACCGAGACGCCGACCGGATTCCACAAGAGTTCCTTGTAGCCGCCATCGGCGTGGATGTGCGTGGAGATGATGCCGGGCTCGTCCGATGCCTTGAGCACGACCGCACCGGCTCCATCGCCGAACAGGACGCAGGTGGCGCGGTCGGACCAGTCGAGCATGCGCGACAGGGTTTCCGCGCCGACGACGAGCGCGGTCTTGACCGTACCGGAGCGGATGAATTTGTCGGCCACCGCCAGTGCATAGACGAAACCCGAGCAGGCGGCGTTGACGTCGAACGCAGCACAGCCGTTTGCGCCCAGGCGATGCTGCAACAGACAGGCAGTCGAGGGAAAGATAAGGTCCGGCGTGGTCGTGCCGACGATCAGCAGTTCGATCTCGCCGGGCTCGACACCCGCCGCCTGTAATGCCGCACGTGCCGCACCCTCGGCCAGATCGCAGGTGGTCTGGCCTTCCGCCGCGATATGGCGCTGGCGGATGCCGGTGCGCGAGGCGATCCACTCGTCGCTGGTGTCGACGAGTTTCTCGAGATCGGCGTTGGTAAGCACCTTTTCCGGCAGGAAACTGCCGGTACCGGCGATGCGTGCGTAGATCAGAGCGATTCCCCTGCCTTGTGTCGCGTCAGATTGGCGCAATCGTTCATGGGTGTTGCTAAGCTCGGTTGTCCACACCTTGCCAGGCAACCTCGCCACGGGCTCCTGCCCGTGACCAGCGCCATTCGCGCGCGATGCACTTCAATGCATCGCGCAAGCGCGCATGCCTCAATCCTCGTCTTTTACCGATTTCTTGTCCGCGATCACCTTGCGGCCACGGTAGTAACCGTCCTTGGTGACGTGATGACGTACATGCACTTCGCCCGAGGTCGGGTCGGTGCCGAGCTGCTTGGCGCTCAGCGCATCGTGTGCGCGGCGCATGCCGCGGCGGGACGGGGATTTACGGCTCTTGGCAACGGCCATGACGCATTACTCCAGATCAGGTTTTTTTGTGTTTCAGGCTCTGCAGCACGCCAAAGGGATTTTCGGATTCCTTCGCGTCGTCCTGCACCGCGCCGGCAAACACCGGCGTTTCGCTTTCTGCTCCCGGTCTCACCGGCACCACCGGCAAGGCCAGAATCAATTCGTCTTCGACTACCTCGGCCAGATGCACGGCACCGTCGGTCGTCAACAGCGGCTCGTAACCGCCGGGCAGCGCGGCCTCGTCGGCCTCCTGCGCGATCAACCCAAGCCGACTGTCCACATGCACCGGCAGCCGGAAAACCTCCAGCGTGCGCTGGCACGTCAACGGCAGCACCGCATCCGCACGTACGCGCAAATGCGCGACGCCCAGATCGTCCTTGCCGAATTCAAGATCGAAATCCACGGCGCCATCGGCGGCCGCCAGACTGCCGCGCAAGCGCGGCATCGAGGCCAGCGGCAAACTGCCTTGAAACGACCGCCGCGCCTGCACCATGCGCAACGCATCCACTGTTTCCGGCAAACCTGCGTTCATGGCGCGCGGGATGGTATGTTCCGCAGTGCACAAAGTCAACAAAATCAAACGAAGCAAACGGTTTACCCAACGTCGCGGTTTGGGCAAACTGGGCGCCAGTCACCGGGGGCAATCCGCATCGAATCCTATCTCATCATCGCCGCCGTGTGCCTGGTTCTGGCCTCGCTGGCGCTGTGGCTGCGCGAGCGCGGCCTGCGCAGCCGCCAGAATGCAATCCGCGCCCTGCTCGACAGCGCCGACCTGCTTGAATCGCGGTTGCAGCAGTGCCGCGAACGCATGCAGCACTTGCGCGACATGCTCACGGTCCTGCCCGAGGAAATGAGCGCGCGCGCCGACAGCGCGTTGCAGGCCGATGCCAAGGTGCAAGCTGCGCTCAAGGATCTTCTCGCGCATCGCATATGGATCCAGCAGCACACGGCCACGGCAACGATGCAGGAACTCGCCGACGCGCAACGCGCACTGGATCAATCCGGCGCCACCTTGCAGGCACAGCTCGACCGGCTCGCCACAATTTCCACGGACCTGCAACGCGCACAGGCCGAGGCGCGCAGCGTGAAGCGGCCCGCAACGCCGTGACTAGGCTCGTTGACGTCGATTTGGTTCTCGCATCTACCTCGCGCTACCGACGCGAATTGCTGGCGCGGGTGACGCCGAATTTTCGCCGTGTCGCGCCGGACATCGACGAAGGCCCGCTTGCCGAAGAATCGCCGCCGGACCTCGCTCAGCGCCTCGCCCGGGAAAAGGCCCGCGTCGTGGCTGCGAAAAATCCCGGCGCCATCGTCATCGGCTCGGACCAGACCGCAGACCTTGATGGCCGTCTGCTCGGCAAACCGTACACGGTCGAAAATGCCTGCGCGCAACTGGCGGATTGCTCGGCCCGCCGCGTGGTGTTTCACACCGGATTGTGCGTGATCGATGCGCGCCAGGTACCGCATCGCGTTCTCACTGCGCACGACACCACCCGTGTACATTTTCGCGAACTCGACGCAGATACGATCGCGCGCTATGTCGAGCGCGAGCAGCCGCTCGACTGCGCCGGCAGCTTCAAGTGCGAGGGACTCGGCATTGCCCTGTTCGAGCGCATCGAATCCGAGGATCCCACCGCCCTGATCGGCCTGCCGTTGATCGCGCTGTGCAAGCTGTTGCGCGAAGCGGAGATCGAAATCGTGTGAATCACGGTTTGGCAGTGATGCAATCCGGATTGGATTTGATCTCCGCGGATGCCTTCACCAACCCGCTGTACCAGCGATAGCGCTTGCGGCCGTCGTAGGCATCCAGCCGCGCGATGGGTGCCAGATTGCCCACCCGCGAACACAGGGTGTCGAGCCATGCCGCACGTTCACGTTCGCGCCGCGCGCCGGGTTCGACCACGAGCAGAACCGGATGTCCGCCGGCCAACGCGTGCAAGTCCGCTTCGTCGCGTCCCCAGATCGCCAGTTGCGGCGCGCGGCCGTGCTTGCCGTTGATAGGGTGATCGAGCGAGTAAACGGGACGCCTGCCATCCAGGGCAAAATCCAGTTCCGCGGCGAGCATGAAGTTGTCGGCGACCACGATCGAATCGGCAAAACGTGGCTGCGCGAGCAAGGTTCTTGTTTCTGCCGCCGCCTCGCGCCAGCCGACGAATTGCTGCGGAAACGCCTTCATCCGCGAGAGGAAATCCGCGCCGCCGGGAATTGCGGCCATGCCGAGATACGCGAACGCCAGCAGGCATCCGCCCGCGAGCAATCCGAACGCCGTGATCCGGAACCCTGCCACGATCTTCGATTGCCGCAGCAGCATCGGCAGGACGATCAGCAGCGGCAAGTATCCCGGCAGCGGCCAGTGCGCGCGGAAGTGCGTGTCGTCGGCGAACAATCCCAGCGCGAAGTAGGCGACGATCGGCACCGCCGCGCCGCACGCGAACAAGTCCCATGGCGCGTTCTCAGAGCCGTTCGCGTTGAGCGTAGTTCGCGCAGCGAACGAAGTCGAAACGCCCGCACCCTTCGACTTCGCGCCTTCGGCGCTACGCTCAGGGCGAACGGCTTTGAGCACAACCCGCCACAGCGCCCACAGCAGCATCAAATAAAACAGCGGCGTGCACACCAGCGCCTGTTCCAGCGGCTGCACCAGCGCGTCGGCATGAAAGCGCCAGGGATTGCGCTGCACAAGCTGGAAATCCAGTGCTGCCCAGGCGTGGGTCGCGTTGAAAACGATCGCTGGCACGATGCCAAGACACAGGATGGCCAGCGCCAGCCACAGCCCCGGATCGCGCCACAGCGTGCGTCCGCGCGGCGTCAGCGTGAAGAACGCGAGGCCCGCCGCGAGCAACATCGCCGCGCGATAATGCGCCAGCCACGCCAGCGCGAGCGCAAGGCCAAGCAGCGTCCAATCGCGCAATCGCTGCGTGCGTGCGGCACGTTCGACCGCATCCAGCGCCAGCGCGCTCACGAACGTGAGCGGGACGTCAGGCAAGGCGAATATCCCCAGCGTCCCGAGCAACGGCAATGCCAGGACCAGCAATCCCGCGATCCAGCCGTCCGCCGCACCGGATACGCGCCTGCCGATGCGGACGATGACGAACGGCAGAAGCGCGCCGAGCACGAGGAACGGCGCGCGCATGGCCAGCACGCCGTGTCCGAAGACCGCCTCGCCGGCCGCGATCATCCACGCCGTCAGCGGCGGCAGATCGCTGTATCCCCAGGCCAGATGCCGGCTTTCCTGCCAGTACCACGCCTCGTCGCCGAATGGCGCCAATTGCGCGGCAAGAACGACTTTCGCGGCAAGCAGGATTGTCCAGACGATCCAGAACGCGCTGCGCCAGGGCTGCGCGCGCGGTGGAACTCCATCGCTGCCCGGATTGCCTATACTCGCTGTCATGAATACCCGTCTCGCACCTGTCGCCGCCTCGTCGCCCGATCCCGCCCTTGCCGCCGCGCTCGAACGCGCGCAGGCGCAGGTCAACCGCGTCGTCCTCGGCAAGGCCACGCCGGTGCGCCTGGCCTTCGCCTGCATCCTCGCCGGCGGACATCTTCTGATCGAAGACCTGCCCGGCGTCGGCAAGACCACGCTGGCGCATGCGCTGGCGGCGACCCTGGATCTTTCCTTCCAGCGTATCCAGTTCACGTCGGACATGCTGCCCGCCGACATTATCGGGGTGAGCGTGTACGAGCGCGAGAGCGGCGTGTTCAAATTCCACCCGGGCCCCCTGTTCGCGCAACTGGTGCTGGCCGACGAGATCAACCGCGCCACGCCGAAAACGCAAAGCGCCCTGCTCGAGGCCATGGCCGAACAGCAGATCACGGTCGACGGCGCCACGCGTAAACTGCCGGATCCTTTCTTCGTGGTCGCCACGCAGAATCCGGTGGAACTGGCCGGCACCTATCCGCTGCCGGATTCGCAGCTCGACCGCTTCATGCTGCGCATCGGCCTGGACTATCCGGATCCCGCCGCCGAGCGCGCCTTGCTCGCGGCCAGCGACCGACGCGAACTGCTGGCGCAACTCAAGCCATGCCTGTCCGCGGTGCAATTGGCACAATTGCGCAATGCCGCGACTTCGGTTCTGGCCAGCCCGGCCCTGATCGATTACGTGCAAGCCCTGCTCGCCGCCAGCCGCGCGCATGCCGAGATTCGCGTTGGGTTGTCGCCGCGCGCGGGTCTGGCTCTGCTTGCCGCCGCGCGTGCGTGCGCCTTGCTCGATGGCCGCGGTTACTGCGTGCCGGAAGACGTGCAGGCGGTGTTTCCCGGCGTCGCCGCGCATCGCCTGATTCCTTCTGCG
>JAGWXP010000122.1 GCA_018969845.1 Lysobacteraceae bacterium
CTCGGCGCGGTTGCCGCGCGCGCGATGGCGGAGCGGATGCGCGGATACAAACCGCAACGGCACAAATTTGGAATCGAATCGATATCCGCAGCGTCCGGATGCGGCTTGCGCTTGAGCAAGGCGGCAGCGGCCATGATCAGTCCGGGTTGGCAGTAGCCGCAGCCGATCGCGTCCTCGGCGATCCAGGATTCCTGCAAGGGATGCAACGCATCCTTGCCGGCCAGCCCTTCGATAGTGACGATGTCGCGGTGCGTCAGCGACTTCACCGGCAGAATGCAAGCGTGCTGGGCTTTGCCGTCGACGAGCACGGCGCACGCGCCACATTCGCCGGTACCGCAGCCGAACTTGGTGCCGGTCAGGCGCAGCACATCGCGCAGGTACCACAGCAGCGGCATGTCCGGATCGCCGTTGTGGAAGAACTCCTTGCCGTTGATGCGCAGAGGCAGCGTCTTTTCGCGGGCGCTGGCGGCGACCGGCGGAACCGGTTCGGGTTTGGTGCGGCGGAAGGGATTGTCGGGCATGGCGGAATCGCGTGCGTGAGGCGCTATTTTGCACCAAGATGCCGCGGAAATTCCCTGGCCGTGTTGAAGACACGCGATTCGGCGTCGCTACCGCCCAGCCGTCGCCGCCGAATTGTCACAAGGGCGCCAGCGCTTCTCCTTGTTTTTTTGCGCCGCACAAGGACAATGGCGGTTCCCTCGCCGCCCTGCCTTTCCATGTCCGATCAACCCGCCGCTTCGTGGATCGTGCTCAAGTTCGGCGGCACCAGCGTGTCCACGCGCGCACACTGGGACAAGATCGCCGCGATCGCGCGCGCCTGGCGTGAGCGCGGCAAGCAGGTGCTGATCGTGGTATCGGCGCTGTCCGGCATCACCGACCAGCTCAAGGTCTTGACCGAGGCGCACGCCGATGCGCCGCGCCGCGCGATCCGCGACGCGATCGTGGCGCGCCACGAGTCGATGTTCGCCGAGATGCAGCTTGCGGACCGCGCGCCCCTGCAATACTGGCTGGAACGTCTGGATGCGTTGGTCGCGAACGCGCGCGCCGAAGCCGGCGGCTTGCCGTGGCAGGCCGAAGTGCTCGCGCTGGGCGAGCAATTGTCGAGCACGCTCGGTGTCACCTGCCTCAATCGCCTGAACCTTGCGGCGCAGTGGCTGGACGCACGCGAACATCTGCATGCCCAACCACTGCCCAACCAGAATGCCTGGGGACGATATCTTTCGGCGTCCGTGCCGGCTGCGCCCGATCCGGTTTTCGCGCAGGCGCTGGCTGCGCGCGGCGGCCTGTTCGTCACCCAGGGTTTCATGGCCCGCAATGCGCAGGGCGAGACCGTCATTCTCGGACGCGGCGGCTCGGATACCTCAGCCAGCTATTTCGGTGCATTGCTGAAAGCGGAAAAAGTGGAAATCTGGACGGACGTGGCGGGCATGTTCAGCGCCAATCCGCGCCAGGTGCCGAACGCGCGCCTGTTGGCGCGGCTCGACTACGAAGAGGCGCAGGAAATCGCCACCACCGGCGCCAAGGTACTGCATCCGCGCTGCATCAATCCGGTACGCGAGGCGCGCGTGCCGTTGGCGATCCGCGACACGAATTTTCCCGAATTGCCCGGCACCGAAATCGGCGCGGTTGCGCCCGACGCCGCACCCAGCGTCAAGGCGATCAGCTCGCGCGGCGGCATTACCCTGATCTCGATGGAATCGATCGGCATGTGGCAACAGGTCGGCTTTCTCGCTGACGTGTTCGAGCATTTCAAGCGCCACGGCCTGTCGATCGATCTGGTCGGCACCTCGGAGACGAACGTCACCGTCTCGCTCGATCCAACCGAAAACCTGGTCAACTCCGATGTGCTCTCGGCGCTGTGTGCAGATCTGGCGAAGGTGTGCCGGGTGAAAGTGATTGCGCCGTGCGCGGCGATCACCCTCGTCGGGCGCGGCATGCGTTCGATGCTGCACAAGCTATCCGGCGTGCTCGCCGAGTTCGGCGCGCAACGCGTGCACTTGATCTCGCAATCCTCGAATAACCTCAACCTCACGTTCGTGGTGGACGAGGTGATCGCCGCGGATCTGGTGCCGACCCTGCACGATCTGCTGATCCGTGCCGAAGCCATGCGCGTGGAAGACGCCGCCGTATTCGGCCCGCGCTGGCGGGATTTGTATAAAAAGGAACAATCTGCGCGCGCCGAGTCATGGTGGATCGCGCGCCGCGCCGAACTGCTCGCGCTGGCCGAGGCCCGTACGCCGTGCTACGTCTACGACCTCGCCACGGTGCGGGCGCGGGCGCAAGCGTTGCGCACGATCAGTCCGGTTGATCGCTGGTTTTACGCGATCAAGGCGAACGCGCATCCGGCATTATTGAAGGAAATTGCCACGCAGGGTTTCGGTCTGGAATGCGTTTCGCCCGGCGAACTCGAACGTGCCGTGCAGGTCGCGCCGGAGGCCACTCGGCTGTTCACGCCGAACTTCGCGCCGCGCGCCGAGTACGCCGCAGCGCGGGCCGGCGGCGTAGCGCTCACGCTCGACAATCTGCATCCGTTTGAACGCTGGGGTGAGGATTTTTCCGGCCACGAAATTTTCCTGCGCCTGGACCTTGGCGCCGGACGCGGCCATCACGACAAGGTCAAGACCGGCGCGCAATCCAAGTTCGGCCTTGCGCTGGACGAATTGGACGAATTCCGCCGTCTTGCGCACCGCCACGGCGTGCGTATCGCCGGCCTGCATGCGCACCTGGGTTCCGGCATTCTGGATGCTGCGCACTGGAAGGACGTGTACGTGCAGCTTGCCAGTCTCGGCGAAAAGATCGGCAGCGTGCGCGTGCTCAATATCGGCGGGGGACTTGGCGTGCCCGCGCGCGGCGACGAGATCTCGCTGGATCTGGCTGCACTCGGCGGCGCGTTGGCGGAAGTCAAGGCCGCGTATCCGCAGTTCGAGTTGTGGGCCGAACCGGGGCGCTACCTCGTCGCCGACGCGGGTGTGATCCTCGCGCGCGTGACCCAGACCAAGCGCAAGGGCGATACCCGCTATGTCGGCTGCGACGCCGGCATGAACTCGCTGATCCGCCCGGCGCTTTACGAGGCGTATCACGAGATCGTGAACCTCACGCGCATGTACGCGGCGCCGGCAGAACCGGTGCAGGTCGTCGGCCCGATCTGCGAATCCGGCGACGTGCTCGGCAACAATCGCCGCCTGCCGCCGACGTGCGAAGGCGACGTGCTGCTGATCGCGCAGGCCGGTGCCTACGGCGCGGCGATGGCATCGCATTACAACCTGCGTGAACCGGCGGGCGAGGTGATTTTGTGAGCGCCTTGCTTGATCCGCGTCAGGCCCAGGCGTTCCGTTTCGTGCGTTGCACGTATCATGACGGCGAAGCGCAACTCGTCTATGCCTTCGACAATGGCTCCGAGCTGATCGAGCGCATCGGCTTCCCCGATGCGCCGGCGTTGC
The DNA here is from genome assembly GCA_018969845.1 of Lysobacteraceae bacterium. Classification (GTDB taxonomy): domain Bacteria; phylum Pseudomonadota; class Gammaproteobacteria; order Xanthomonadales; family Rhodanobacteraceae; genus Rudaea. Next base: position 3,441 of record JAGWXP010000122.1, read on the forward strand.
CTGCGGAACGCAAGCCGGCGTTCGCTGCGGCGCTGCGGCTGCTGCATCTGATCGCCGGCGTCAGTTACTACAAAGCCGGCGTGCCGAATGAAATTGCGATCGAAGGCGAGCCGTTGGATGCCGGCTTGGCGCAATTCATGGACACCGTGTACACGCATGGATTGGCGGAGTTCGCGTATCACAACAAGGTGGATTTGCGCGGGCGGATTCGCTTCCCACGCCATGACAATGCAACACAACCGCCGGCAACGCGCGTGAACTTGCCGCGCCGCACTCTGGTTCCCATCGGCGGCGGCAAGGATTCGCTGGTCAGTGTCGAGATGCTCAAGCGCGTGAACGAACCGATGAGCGCCGTCTGGGTCGGCGATTCGGCGCTGATCGCGTCCTGCGCGCAGCGCACGGGTCTGCCCACGTTGAATCTCAAACGCCGCTTGGCGCCGGAGCTGTTCGAGTACAATCGGCTCGGCGCTTACAACGGTCACATACCGGTTACAGCGATCAACTCGGCGATCCTGATTTGCGCGGCAATCCTGTACGGCTTCGATGCGATCGCGTTTTCCAACGAAGCGTCGGCATCGGCCGCGACACTCGAATACGACGGTCAGCCGGTCAATCATCAATGGAGCAAGAGCCTGGATTTCGAGCGCGGTTTGCGTGAGTATACAAAGTCACATATCGCGGCGGATCTGGATTACTTCTCCGTGCTGCGGCCGTGGTCGGAACTGGCGGTGACGCGCGCGTTCGCTCACGGCGTGCAGTACGACGGCGTGTTTTCGAGTTGCAACCGCAACTTCCGCATTCGCGGCGAGAAACCCGCCGATCGCTGGTGCGGGCAGTGTCCGAAATGCCATTTCGTGTTCCTGGCGCTGGCGCCGTTCGTGGCCAAGCCGCGCCTGCTCGCGATATTCGGCCGCAATCTGCTGGACGATGCCGCGCTCGCGCCCGGCTTCGACGCGTTGCTCGAATACCGCGAGCACAAGCCCTTTGAATGCGTCGGCGAGGGCCGCGAATCGCGCGCGGCGATGCAGGCCTTGTCGCTGCGCCCGGAGTGGCGCGAGGACGCGCTGGTCGCGCGTTTTGCCGAAGAAATCGCGCCGCAACTCGGTGCCGACGAGCTTGCGCTGGCACCGCTGTTGACGCCGTCGGCCACACACTTTTTGCCGTTCCGGCTGCAAGGCCTGCTGCATGCGCATGCATGATCTGGTCGACGCGCGCGTCGCGGTCTGGGGTTATGGCCGCGAGGGCAGGGCGGCGCTGGCGGCGTTGCGGCGGCGGTTTCCGCACAAGCAACTGACGCTGCTGTGTGCGGCCGACGAGCGGGCGCATGTGTCCGACGACGCGAATCTGGATGTCATTACCGGAACGGTCGCTGCACGGACGTTGCAAACCTTCGATGTCATCGTCAAATCGCCCGGCATCAGTCCGTACAAACCGCCGATTTCCGAAGCGGTTGCGGCGGGCGTGAAATTCACGTCGGCTACCGCGCTGTGGTTCGCGGAAAATCCCGCCGCGCGCGCCAGGTATGGAATCGTTGGCGTGACCGGCACCAAAGGCAAGAGCACGACCAGCGCGATGATCGCGCATGGCGCGCGCGCTCTCGGGATTCGCACGGCGCTGGCCGGCAATATCGGCATGCCCTTGCTGGATCTGGAAGGACAGCAGGCGGAGTTGTGGGTGGTCGAACTGTCGAGTTTCCAGACCGCCGAGGCCGGGCCGCTGGAGGTCGGCGTGATCACGAACCTGTACGAGGAACACCTCGACTGGCACGGCACGGGCGAGCGCTACGCGGCGGACAAGCTCAAGCTCGCCGATGCCGCGCGCACGCTGATCGTCAACGCCGATCAGCCTGCTCTGCTTGCACGCACCGCAGCGCATACGCACCGAGTGCTGTTCGCAGACGCGGCCGGCTGGCATGCTCGCGACGGTGCGATCCGGCGCGGTGACAAGCGCTTGTTGCCGATGGCGCAGTTGCCTGTCCCCGGCGAACACAATGCGCAGAATGTCTGCGCCGCGCTCGCCGCGCTGGAAGCGCTGGGCCTGGATACCGGCGCTGCCCTGCCACACCTGTCGCGCTTCAAGCCGCTGCCGCACCGGCTACACGGGTTGGGAAGCAGGGCGGGTCTCGAGTACATCAACGACAGCATTGCGACGACGCCGCAGGCGACGATCGAGGCGCTGCGCAGTCTCGATAACCGCATGGTGACGGTCATCGTCGGCGGCTTCGACCGCGGCGTGGATTGGAGCGGATTCGTGAATTACGTGCGTGTGTGTCCTCCGCACGCCATCATCGCCAGCGGTGCGAACGGCGCGCGCATCGCCGAAGCGCTTTGCACGCTGGAATCGCCGCGTTTCGAGCTGCTGTCCGCGCCGACGCTGGAGCAGGCAGTGGGCGTGGCACGGGCCTGCACGCCTGCCGGTGGGGTGGTTTTGCTTTCGCCCGGCGCGCCCAGCTTCGACCAGTTCAGGGATTACGCCGAGCGTGGCCGCGAATTCGCGCGGTTGGCGGGTTTTGATCCCGCATCGATCGCGAACATCGAAGGGCTCGGCGTCGCATGAATACGCCAACGCAAACGCAGCGAGTCTGGGACTTGCCCACGCGAGCGTTCCACTGGGCGCTGGCTCTGCTGATCGCGTTGCAATACGCGACCGGCGAATTCGGCCTGCTCGATATGCACTGGCACTTCCGGTTCGGCTACGTCGCTCTCGCCCTGATCGGATTTCGCGTGTTGTGGGGATTTTTTGGCTCGCAGACCAGCCGCTTCCGCGACTTCGTGCGTGGCCCGCGCGCGGTGCTCCGTTACCTGCGTGCGCGGATGTCCACAAATCCACAACGCAGCATCGGCCACAACCCGCTGGGTGGCTGGTCGGTGCTTGCGCTGCTCGGCAGTGTCGCGGTGCAGGCCGTGAGCGGCCTGTTCTCCAGCGACGACATCGATACCGACGGCCCGCTCGTCGCGCACGTCTCGGATCGCATCGTAAAACTGATGACGCGCGTGCACCACTGGAACCAGAATGTGCTGCTGATCCTCGTCGGCCTGCATCTCGTCGCCGTGCTGCTCTACTGGCTGCTCAAGCACGACAACCTGATCGCACCGATGATCAGCGGCGCCAAGCGCGTGACGCAGACGCGAGAACTGCGCTTTGCGAACGTCTGGCTGGCGATTGCGCTGTTCGCGCTGTGCGCCGCGGCGGTAGCGCTGCTGGTGTGGTGCAGCGGTTGATCAATCCGCCTTGTATTTTTCGTGGCAGGCCTTGCAGGCCTCGGCGGTTTTCCTGAACTGATCTTTCATTGCGGCTTCGCCACCCGTGTGAGCAGCCTCACTCAAGGCCTTGCTCTGCGTGACCAGAGCATCAGACTTGGATTTGAAATCGTCGAAGTGGGTCCAGATAGCCGCTTTGGCGTCTGTGGTCGCGCCTTTTTCCGAACCCTTGGCAAAGCCTTCCAGCACTTGCGGCGCCAGGGCCGCGATGCGGTCGGCGCGCAGCGCGAACTCCTGCGCATCCCACGCCGTCTTGCCCTTGATCATCGCGCCGAGCGTGCCGAAGTTCCAGCCGATCATGGTCATCGCTGCCTGCCGGTAATGGATGACCTGCTCGGGCTTGTGTTGCGCAGCGGCGGGCAAGACAACCCCGGCCGCAGTGACGGCAACGGCGATGATGGCTGATTTCATGGACGGCTCCGAAACGGTGTTCGGCTCAGTGTAGCAGCAGCGCCGTTTGGCCGATCACCCTCCGATGGCAGGTGCCGCAGTATGATGATGCTCCCACCTCGCGGAGACATGGTCATGAAACGCTTGCTGGCAACGTGTGCGATTCTAGGATTGGGCGTCGGCTCGACCCACGCGGCGATGGTGACGCGCACCATCGACTACGGCGTCGACGGCGCGAAGATGCAGAGCGTGCTCGTCTACGACGACGCGGTGAAGACGCTGCGGCCGGGACTGGTGATGGCGCCGGACTGGATGGGGATGAATCCCAACCAGATCGCGCTGGCCAAACAGATCGCCGGCAGGGATTACGTGATCCTCGTCGCCGACGTTTACGGCACGGCAGTGCGGCCGAAGACGCCGGACGAGGCGGCGAAGGCGTCAGGAAACATGTACAAGCAACGCAACGAACTGCGCGCACGCATCAAGGCGGCGCTGGCGCAACTCGTCGCGCAACAGGGCAAGGCGCCGCTCGACGGCAAGCACTGGGGTGCGATCGGCTTCTGTTTCGGCGGCGCGGTGGCGCTGGATCTGGCGCGTACTGGTGCGGATATCGCCGGCGTGGCGACATTCCACGGCAATCTGTCCACCGACGATCCGGCCATGGCGAAGAACATCAAGGGCATGGTGCTGGCGATGAATGGCGCCGACGACAGCTTCACCCCGGAATCGGCGATCCTCGGCTTCGAGAAGGAAATGCGCGATGCCCGCGTGGATTGGCAGTTCGTCAATTACGGCGGCGCGGTGCATTGCTTCGCCATCCCCACCGCCGACAATTCGGTCAAGGGTTGTCAGTACGACGCGAAAGTCGCACACCGCGCGTTTGCGCTGA
>JAGWXP010000232.1 GCA_018969845.1 Lysobacteraceae bacterium
TGGTCTTGAGCAGTTCTTCGCGGTTGTTCTTCAACTCGTCGCGACGCGTGTCCATGGTCTTGCCGAGATCGTCGACGATGCCCTGCACCACCTGGTTCGGTGTGGGCGTATCGGCGTGTGCGGGAGAAAGCGCCGCCATGCCGAATACACAAAGCAACATGCACGCAATTTTCATCTGGAGCTCCTATTCCTTTTTAGCGGCAGGCGCGGCCGCGTCGGACTTGGCCTTGTCGCCGGTCTTGCCGGCATCGCCTCCGACCAGATATTTGCCGATCAGTTCCTCCAGCTGCATGGAACTTTGCGTCAGCACCACCTCGTCGCCGTTCTTGAAATTGGTCGGCGAACCGCCCGGCTGCAGGGCAACGTACTGGTCGCCCAACAATCCGCTGGTGAATATGGCGGCCGCCGAATCGTCCGGGATCTTGTCGTAGCGGTCGTCGATGGCAAGCGTCACTTTGGCGTCGAGCTTGTTCGGCTCGAGCGCGATGCCGGCCACGCTGCCCACGCGCACGCCGGCCACCTTGACCGGCGCACGCAGCTTGAGCTGGCCGATGTTGGTGAAGCGCGCGATGATGTCGTAGCTTGCGCCTTGGCGGTAGTTGGCCAGACTCGTGGTCTGCGTGGCCAGATACGCGAGCGCGGCGAAGCCGAGCAGGATGAACAGACCGGTGCCGACCTGGAAACTTTGCCGTTGTGCCATGGTTTCACCTCAGCCTTGGTTTCGTGCAATCAGGTTACGCTTACTCGTGCACACGCGTGGCCTGTTACATCAGAAACGCAGTCATTACAAAATCGATTGCCAATGTCGCGATGGAGGAAAACACCACCGTGCGCGTGGTCGCATACGCGACGCCTTCGCTGGTCGGCGGCGTGGTGTAACCCTGGAACGTGGCGATCAGCGTGCACACCGCGCCGAACACCGCGCTTTTCCACACGCCGTTCATCACGTCGGTCCACACATCCACGCTCGAGGTCATGTTCGACCAGAACGTGCCGCTGTCCAGCCCGAGCCAGGTCACCCCGACCAGATGCGCGCCGAAGATACCGAGCGCATTGAACACGCAGGCGAGCAGCGGCATTGCGATCACGCCGGCAAGAAAGCGCGGCGCGACCACGTAAGCGAGCGGGTCGACCGCCATCATTTCCATGGCGTCGAGCTGGTCGGTCGCTCGCATCAGACCGATTTCGGCCGTGATCGAGGTGCCTGCGCGCCCGGCGAACAGCAACGCGGTAACCACCGGCCCGAGTTCGCGGTACAACGACAGCGCAACCACGGTGCCGAGCGCGGCGGTGCCGCCGAAGATCGACAACGTGTGATAGAGCTGCAGGCCCAGCACCATGCCCACGAACAGGCCGCAGATCATGATGATGGTCAGGCTCATCGCGCCAACGAAGAAGATCTGGCGCACGGTTTCGCGCAGATAGCGCAGCGACAGCGGCAGCGCGCGCAGGATGCGCAGCAGGAAGATTCCGCAGGCGCCGACCTGGGCCAGGCCCGCGCCGATCAGCGAAGGGCGGCGCACGGCGCTCATGCC
>JAGWXP010000123.1 GCA_018969845.1 Lysobacteraceae bacterium
CCGCCTTGCGCTCCCTGGCCAGGTGCAGAATCACGTCGGCGGCCGGTTTGGCCTGCCAGCCGCCGGTGAGCGGCGTGCGCGCGTCGTCGGGTTGTGCCGGCTGGGCAATGGAAAAGCTGTTCGCCGCGCCCTCGTAGTCGCCGATGAAGGTCTGGAACCACGACAGGTACTGGCCGAAGATGAGCTGGAAGGCGCGTTCGTGATCGGCGTCGTAATGCGTCTGCATGTACAGGTATTGCGCGAGCAGGCCGGGCTGCTTGCGCGCGTCGTGCATGATCTTGTCGGACTGGTCGGCCGCCAGCAGTTGCAGGCGCCGCCATTCTGCCGGTGACATTTCGCTGGCGCTCGGCGTGGTGTGTTCGGTATCCGCGGCGGCGGTGCGCATACCGCCGAAGACGGTCAAGGCCAACAAGGCGGCGCAGAAGGTGGCGAAACGGGACGGTCGCATGCTCACTCCAGATCGATGCAGACGTTCTTTGCTTCGGTGAAGAATCGCAGGGCGTCGACGCCGCCTTCGCGGCCGACGCCGGACTGTTTCACACCGCCGAACGGCGTACGCAGGTCGCGCTTGAGCCAGCAGTTGATCCAGACGATGCCGGATTCCAGCCGCGCCGCAACGCGGTGCGCACGTTTCAGGTTCGATGTCCATATCGACGCGGCAAGGCCGTAATTCGTCGCATTGGCCAGAGCCACTGCCTCGTCCTCGCCGTCGAACGGGATGAGCGTCGCGACCGGCCCGAAGATTTCCTCCTGATTCGTGCGGCAATCTGCGCCGAGGCCTTCGATCACGGTCGGGGCGACGAACCAGCCGCCGGCACAACGGCCTTCAAGTCGCACCGCGTCGCCGCCGCACAGGATCGTGCCGCCTTCCTCTCGAGCCAGCGCGATGTGGCCCATCACCTTGTCGAAATGCGCTTGCGATACAAGCGCACCGAGGTCGCTGGCCGGATCCTGCGGATCGCCGACGCGCAAGGCGCGTACTTTTTCCACGAAGGCGGCCTTGAAGTTTTCGTAAATCGAACGCTGCACGAGGAGGCGCGAACCGCACAGACAGATCTGACCCTGGTTGGAAAACGCGGAGCGCAGCAGCGTTGCCCAATTTGCCTCGTTCGCCTCCCAGTCGGCGAAGACGACAGTGGGATTCTTGCCGCCCATCTCCAGCGACAACTTCACGAAGCGTGGCGCGGCGACCGCAGCGATAGCCGCACCGGTACGTGTGGAACCGGTGAACGAAATCGCCCGGATGCCGGAATGACCGATCAGCGCCTGCCCGGTACGCTGGCCGCTGCCGTGGACGATGTTGAGCACGCCGGGCGGGAGTCCCGCATCCATGCAGACCTGCGCGAACATCGCCGCGGTCAGTGGGGTGATTTCGGACGGCTTGGCAACGACGGTATTGCCGGTCGCGAGCGCGGGCGCGATCTTCCAGGTGAACAGGTATAGCGGCAAATTCCATGGCGAGATGCAGGCGACCGTGCCGAGCGGCTGGCGCAGGGTGTAGTTGATTGCACCGTCCGTCGCGTGCGCTTCGGACGAAAACTGGGTCGCCGCGGCGGCGAAGAAGCGCAGGTTGGACAGCGCACGCGGAATGTCGAGGCGGCGCGCCAGCGCGACCGGCTTGCCGCTGTCGCGCGACTCCGCCTGCGCGAATTCCTCCAGGCGTGCTTCGAGCAGGTCGGCGATCCGGTTCAAGAATTGCGCGCGTTGTGCGATGGGCGTGGCCGACCAGGCCGGAAACGCTCGCTGCGCTGCCTGCACCGCGACACCGATATCGCCGACGTCCGAATCCGGACACTCGGCGAAGCGCTGCCCGCTGGCTGGCTCGAACACGTCCAGCCAGCGTCTGCCTTGCGGCGGGCAGAGCTGCCCATCGATGTAGTTGGCGAGTTTCCGGATTTCGCTCATGCCGCCACTGTAACGCCAGCCGCGACGCGGCGAAACAGGCACAAGGTCACAGCGGAAACAGCGCTCGCTGCACCGGTGCAAAACTGCGCCGGTGTGCGGCGCAGGGGCCGAGGCGCGCCAGCGCGGCGAAATGTTGCCGCGTCGGATAGCCCTTGTGCCGCGCGAAGCCGTAGCCGGGATGGATCGTGTCGAGTTCGCACAAAATGCGGTCGCGCGCAACCTTGGCCAGGATCGAGGCGGCGCCGATCGCGGGTTCGGTCGCGTCGCCGTCGACAATGGCGCGCGCGGCGCAGACCAAATCCTTGGGCAGACGGTTGCCGTCGATCAGCGCAAGCTCGGGCACGGGCGAGAGTGCGGCCAACGCGCGCGACATGCCGAGCAGGGTAGCCTGCAGGATGTTCAGCCGGTCGATGTCGGCAACACTGATTTCGACCACGCTGAAAGCCAGCGCGCATTCGCGTATTCGGGAGTCGAGGTGTTCGCGCCGCGCGGCGCTCAGCGTCTTGGAATCGGCGAGTCCCGCAATCGGCCGCGCCGGATCGAGTATCACGGCAGCCACGACGACCGGGCCGGCCAGTGGGCCGCGGCCGGCTTCGTCGACGCCGGCAATCAGCACGGAACCCATTTCAAAATTGCAGCGAGCGAGGACGGATTGCGCGCCGCTTGCGCGCTGGAAGCCGAGTGTACACGCCAGTGCATGCGCATTCCGGGCACAGCCGGCGCGCGAGTTGCCCAGCGCGATGGATTTTGGGATGGGTTCTACTCATGCACGGCATGCAGGGTATCGAACACGTAGTTGTCGTAGGAATCGAGCAGCGGCTTGTTCGGGCAGTCCAGATAACGGCCCTGGCAACGCTCGCGCATCAGCGCGTTGGCCTGGAAGAACGCGTCTTTCGGCACGCCGGCGATGTCGAGGATCAGCGATCCAGCAAAGCTGATGTCGAGCACGGGATAGTTGTAGTCGCCGCGCGCCGGTTTGTAATTGGTCTTGAGCATGTAGTAGGTGATGAAGTTGGCGTCGGGCACCGAAGCCGGCACGATTTTCTTCAGCTCGCGGATCGCACCGTCGAAGGACGGTTGATGATCGCCGAAATGGAACAGGAGCGCCGGGCGACCGCTGTCGAGAAGGGTCTTTTCGATGTGCGCGATCGCCGCGTCCGATCCGGAAACCCGGTACAGGTAATTGGCGAGGTTGAGGTTCAGCCAGTCGTCCAGTTCCTTCGGTTTCCAGTGTCCGGGAAACAGCGGCTTGTCGAACGGCGGCGGCATGGTGTTGTACGGGTCCATGTGCGGACCGTGCTCGCGCAGGGTCAACAGCATCACGAACAGCGGCTGCTTGCCGATGGTCTTCTTTTCGCGTGCATAGATGCGGTCGAAAACCTGCACCAGGTCGCTGTCCGGCGATTCCCAAGACAGGCCGTAATCCTGGCCGTCGTAGAACTTGTCGAACCCGTAATCCTTGTAGGCGTTGCGCGCGTTGATGAAATCGCCGGTCATGGGATAGATCGCTATGACCCGGTAGCCGGCGGCGTGCAGCACGCGCGGCAGCGTGTAAGCCACGCGCGGCGCGAGGTTGTAAGGCGCGTACAGTCCGGCCTCGCCGAAGCTCAGGTGATTGAGGCCTGTGAGCAGGGCGAATTCGCTGGTCCAGGTGCCGCCGCCCCAGACGTGCATCGTCGCGAATCCGTGCGCGCGTGTGCGGCCGTCGGCCGCGAACATCTTCAGCTTGCAGAACTGCGCGATCGTGCAGTCCTTGAGCATGGACGGATCGAACGTGCTCTCCTCGAGGATGGAGACGATATCCGGATGCTCCTGCGCGCTGGTGAACTTGGCCGTGGCGCAACGGACCTTGGCGCAGGCGGGCGGATTGTCGGCGGACGATTGCGACCAGACCACGCCCTTCTCGGCATCGGCCGCCACTTTCGGCACGACGATCTGCGTTTGCCAGAACGAGGCGAAGAAATCGACGATGTAGTTGCGGTTGTTCATCATCGCCCACATGCCCTTGTCGAACACGTCGGCGAACGGGCCGCGCGGCGTGTCCACGGCAATGAGCAGGGCCATCGCCGCGAGCGCGCCGACGCCCTGCGCGAGGCGGCGCGGCGCAGGCCGCAGATGCGCGAACAGGCGTGGACGATCCAGCCACCACACCAGGATCAGCAACCCGGGAATCAGCACCGCACCACTGGCCAGCGCGATCATGACGCTCGGATAGCGGCGCGCCACGTCGAGCAGATCGCGGTTGAGGAAGTAGACCAGATCCGGCGCGAGCAACGGCGTGGTCAGATACTGGAATTTCAGTGCGCCGGCGATCAGCAGTCCGCCGAAGACCACGGCGGGTACCGCCAGCGCGAACGCCGGACGCCGGCTCAGGAACGCGATCAGCAAGGCCGTGTCGACGATCAGCACGAGCGCGAACAGACTCTCGCTGCGCGCGCTCGATGCCAACGGTCCGGCGGTCAGCAACGCGACAAAACCCAGGGCCGCCAGCCAAGTGACGATGCGCGTGCGTTTTTGGAGCGGCAGTCTCATTCCCGCATCATAACGGCTCGACCTGAGCATCCGCTGACGCAGCGCACAGTTGCGCGATTGCGGCAGCCGCCGCCATGCTGCCGCCGCCGCGCAGGGATTCGTGCAGGCGGCGGAATTCGCCGAGCAGTTCCGGCGGTGTCGTGCGTGTCCTCAGGAATGGCAGCAGGGCCGCGGCGAGCGCGTCAGGTCTACAGGCATCCTGCATCAATTCCGGGACCAGGCGTTGTCCGCTGAGGATGTTGGGCAGCGAATAGAGGTCGGTGCGCAGCAGGCCCAGGGTTTTCACGATGAAGTGCGTGAGCGGCGCGATGCGATAGGCGACTGCCATCGGCCGCTTTGCCAGCATGGCTTCGAGTGCTGCCGTGCCGGAGGCAAGCAGCACCGCGTCGGCGGCGACCAGTGCCGTGTGCGCATTGCCGTCGATGATACGCAGGTCGGCAGGCAGCGATCCGAGCGCCGAGAAAACGCCGCGGCATTGTGCGTTCGCCATGGGTGCGACGATGCGCAAATCCGGCAGGGCCTGTTTCAGAATCGCCGCCGCATGCAAAAAATCCGGTCCGAGGCGACGGATCTCACCGAGGCGGCTGCCGGGCAGCAGGGCCAGTACCGGCACGTTGGAGGGAAGTCCGAGTTCGCGCCGCGCCGCAACCACATCGGGCTCGAGCGCGAACGCATCCGCCAGCGGATGACCGACGAAACGCGCGTCGACGCCGTGGCGGACGTAGATCGGCGGCTCCATCGGGAACAGGCAGAGCACGCGGTCAGCGCTCGCGCCGATCCTCAACGCGCGCGCTTCGCGCCAGGCCCAGATCGACGGACTGACGTAATGCACGGTTTTGATATCGGCCTGTTTGAGCCGGCGTTCCAGACCCAGATTGAAATCCGGTGCGTCGATGCCGACGAACGCGGCCGGGCGATGCCGTAACGTACGTTTGTATACATCGCGTCGGATTGCCAGCAGTTCCGGCAAGTGGCGCAGCACTTCGACCAGCCCCATCACCGACAATTTTTCGCACGGGTGCCAGACCTCCATGCCACAGGCGGCCATCCGCGGACCGCCGATGCCGGCGAAGCGTGCAGCCGGAAAGCGTTCGCGCAACGCCTCGATCAATCCGGCGCCCAGCAGATCACCGGAGGCTTCGCCGGCGACGAGGACGAACAGCGGACTTGCGTCCGGCGTCATCGCATCAGGCTGCGTTGCCCGCGCTCGATGAAGTCGAGCATGCGCGCCACGTCCGGAGCGGCCTGCGCGGCGCGGGCGAGTTCCGCGCGTGCTGCGTCCAGTGGCAGGCGCGAAACGTACAGGGTCTTGTAGGCGCGCTTGATCGCGGCGATGCGTTCGGGCGAAAAGCCGCGGCGCTTGAGGCCCTCGCTGTTGATGCCGCGCGGGCGGCCGTAGTCGTTGGCAACGATCACGAACGGGGGCACGTCGCCGTTGATCAGGCAGCCCATGCCGATGAAGGCGTGCTCGCCGACGCGGCAGAACTGGTGCACGCCGGAAAAACCGGAGAGTATGGCGTAGTCGCCGACCTCTACGTGGCCGGCGAGCGTGGCATTGTTGGAAAAAATCGTCTGGTTGCCGACATGGCAATCGTGGGCGATGTGCACGTAGGCCATGATCCAGTTGTCGTCGCCGATGCGCGTGGCGCCGCCGCCGTCGCCGGTGCCGCGATTGATCGTCGTGAATTCGCGGATCGTGTTGCGGTCGCCGATGACGAGTTCGCTGCGCTCGCCGTGGTATTTCTTGTCCTGCGGCTCGGCGCCGACCGAGGCGAATTGCCAGATGCGATTGTCGCGGCCGATGCGCGCGGGGCCTTCGATCACCGCGTGCGGGCCGACCGTGGTGCCATCGCCGATCTCCACCTCGGCGCCGATCACGGCGAACGCGCCGACGCGGACGTTGGCGCCGAGTTTCGCGCGCGTATCGATTTGTGCGCTCGCGTGGATCATGCGCCGCTGCGCCCGGCGCACAGCAGCTCGGCCTCTGCGACCTGCTTGCCGGCGACCAGTGCGCGGCAGGCGAACAGTCCCATGCCGCGCAGCATGCGCTTGAGCTCGACATGCAGGGTCAACTGGTCGCCAGGCACCACCATTTGCGTGAACTTGGCATTGTCCACTTTTACCAAATAGTACATCGGCTGTGCTTCGTGTTTTGGGGTCGACAGGAACACGAGAAGGCCCGAGGCCTGCGCCATGGCTTCGATAATCAGCACTCCTGGCATCACCGGATGACCGGGAAAATGTCCCTGGAAAAACGGCTCATTGATGGTGACGTTCTTGAGCGCCACCAGCCGTTTGGCGTGCTCGAATTCGACCACGCGATCGACCAGCAAAAACGGATAGCGGTGTGGCAGCAGTGCCATGATGCGCTCGATGTCCATGGGCAGGGCGATGGCGGATCGGGATTCGGTCATGATTGCGTGTCCTTTTTTTCAAGAGCCTGCACGCGGCGGGCCAGTTCGTCCAGATGCTTGAAGCGCGCGGCGTTGCGGCGCCAGGCGCGATTATCCTGGATCGGCGTGCCGGATGAGTACTCCCCGGGCGCTCCGATCGAATGTGTGACCAGGCTGCGCGCGGTGACGGTCACCTTGTCCGCGATGGCGATGTGGCCGACGATGCCGGCGCCGCCGCCGATCAGGCAATAGCGCCCGATCTTCGCGCTGCCGGCGACCGCCGCGCTGCCGGCCATGGCGGTGTGGGCGCCGATCACGACGTTGTGCGCGATCTGGATCTGGTTGTCCAGACGCACGTCGTCCTCGAGCACGGTGTCGCCGAGCGCACCGCGGTCGATCGTCGTGTTGGCGCCGATTTCGCAGTCGTCGCTGATGCGCACACCGCCGAGTTGCGGTACCTTGATCCAGTGGTCCTTGTCGAAGGCGAGGCCGAAACCATCGGCGCCGATGACGGCACCGGGATGCACGAGCACACGCTTGCCGAGCATCACGTCGCGTACCAATGTGACGCGCGCGACCAGATTCGATTGTGCGCCGACCCGGCAGCCATGGCCGATGTAACACTGCGCGCCGATGCGGACCCCGGCTTCGATGACGGCTCCCGACTCGACCACCGTATGCGGTCCGACGCTGGCCGAACCGTCCACTGCGGCGTCGGCGGCGATGACAGCCGTCGGATGGACGCCGGGCGAGAGAGCAGGCGTACGCTCGAACAACGCGGCGATCCTGGCGAAGGCGACATAGGGATCGGCCGCGATCAGACAGTCGCTGCGGCAGGCGTCGGCATCGGCGGCGCGCAGGATGACCGCGCCAGCATGCGTGTGCGCAAGTTGCGCGCGGTAATGCGGGTTGGCAAGAAAGCTCAACTGTTCGGGCGACGCCGCTTCCAACGTGCCGACAGCGGTGATGGCACGTGTGC
>JAGWXP010000124.1 GCA_018969845.1 Lysobacteraceae bacterium
GTTGATACAGGCCGATCGTCCCGGATTCAAGCCGAACCCGTCGTGAACCGCCCGCGCCCCCGCTGGCGCCGGAGCATGCGGCCACGGCGATTAAGCCCGCGCTCAAGCGCGTCGGCTACACTTCGCGTCTGCTTTCGTCAGGATCTGCCGCATGCCACGTTGTATCCTTTTTCTCTTCGCCCTGATCGCCGCGCCCGCTTTCGCGCAGCCGTTCGCGCCGGACGCCGGCAAGGCCCCGCCCAGTCCGGAAATGCCGCCGGCCCAGGTGCTGGCGCAATTCCATCACGACGAAATCAACCTGCTCGCGCTGCGCGCGGACGCGCATTCGCTGCTTGCCGCGGCATTGATGGCGCAGACGGATGCGAACGATCCGGCACGGCCAAAACCGCTGCAGACTCCGGCCCTGCTCGCGCGCGCGCAAAAGGCGACCGATGCGGATGCGCTGGTGTGGTGGGTTTCGGCGGCGCTTGAATGCCGCGGCAAGGTTACGTCCTGTCCGCGCGAAGAGACGCTGGCGCAACTGGAAAAAGCCGATCCATCCAACGCCGCGGTGTGGCTTTGGGTATTGCATCGCGGTCAGCAAACCGGCGTGAAGGCGACCACGCGCGCGGCATTGACCAGCGCCGCACAAGCCGCGCGTTTCGACGATTATTTCGGTTCGCTCGCCGCGGTGCTCTACCAGGCAGCCGGGATTCTGCCGGTCGAGGAAAACATTCTGCGCGCGAGCAACCAGCCCGGCGTGAGTCCAGCGGGATTCAAGCTGACCTCTGCTGCCAGCGTCGCCATCGCCTTGCCGCATCCGTATCTGGACGCGCTCAACGCCGCCTGCAAGGACGCCGCGACCGATGCCGGGCTCGCGCAGGATTGCGTCGCCGTGGCGCAAAAGCTGGCCGACAGCGGCAGTCTGTTTGCGCGCGGCTTCGGCCTGCGCCTGCTGCTGCAACTCATCCCCGACGGCGCCGCGCACGATGTCGCGGCGGCGCGTCTGCGCACGCTGGCGTGGCGCATGCAGCACATCGGCGAACTCGGCGCGCGCCTCGCCGACGACAGCCGCGTGACCGGCACCTACATGCAGGCCTTGAGCGCCAGCGGTCGCGAAAGCGACGCCGTGGATGCCGTGTTGCACGCTCAGGGTGTGGCGCTGGAGCCGCCCGCGGATTGGCAGCCGGTGGTTGCCGAATCTCCCGCGCAACCCTGATCGGCTTCCGCAATCGGCGCGGGCGTTGTACGCTTGACCGACCCCGCTGATCCGGAGACACGCGCATGCGCAAGATTCTGGTGGCCAGTTCCAAGGGCGGCTGTGGCAAGACCACGATAGCGACCAACCTCGCTGCGCATTTCGCGCAGGACGGCAAACGCACCGTGCTGGTCGACGCCGACCGCCAAGGGTCGAGCATGCACTGGGCGGAAAAACGCGCCGGCCTGCCCGCGCCGGTGCTGGCGCTGTCGGGCCTGCGCGCCGAGTGGCGCGAAAGGATTCCACAGGACGCCCAGATCGTGGTCATCGACGGCCCGGCCGGTATCCGCAGCGGCGAGTTGGCGGAACTTGCGCACGATGTGGATGCCCTGCTGATTCCGCTGCTGCCCTCGCGTATCGATCTGGAAGCAAGCGAACATTTCCTGCAGGAAGTCTCGCGCCTGGGTCGGGTCAAGCGCGAATCGCTGGCGGTGGGCATCGTCGCCAATCGCCTGAAACCCTGGACCACGGCCTCGCAGGAAGCGGTCGAGGAAATCAAACGCCTGCCGTATTCACTGGTCGCGCAACTACGCGATACGCAGGGTTATGTGCTGGTCGCGGGACTGGGCAAGAGCATCTTCGATTACAACTCCGAGCTGATCCGCAGCCATCAGGAAGATTGGGCCAAGCTGCTGCGCTGGGTCAGGAAGCAATGAACCGCGAAATCATCCTGTTGCGCCACGCCCACGCCGAGAATCCGGCGGCGGGACTCGACGATGCGGCACGGCCGCTCAGCTCGCGCGGCGTTGCCGAAGCCATGCAGGCGGGCACGTGGTTGCGTCGGCAGGATCTGCGCGATCTCACCGTGCTGTGCTCTCCGGCGCTGCGCGCGCGGCAGACGCTGGAACACGCGCTCGGAAATATCCACGCCGCAATCGAGCCGCGCATTTATGAGGCCACCGCCGGCGAACTGGATACGCTGATCGATGAACACGCCGAAGCACCGCGCCTGCTTCTGGTCGGCCACAACCCCGGCTTCGAAACCTTCGTCGCCCTGCTCGCGACCGGCCAGTCCGGCGACTTCCGCGGCATGCCGCCGGGCGGAATCGCCTGGTTCGAGGTCGAAGGCGATGCCGAGCCCGGAGCGGGGAAACTGAAAGCTTTTTGGTCGCCATAAGCGGTTGCCGCATGCGATTGCTCCGGATGCGGCCTGTGTTGCTGTGTCTGGGCCTGCTCGGTCCGATTGCACAGGCCACGTCGCCACGCCAAGAAATGCTGGCGCTGGACGCGGCGCGTTCGCAGGCGAGCTTTAGCGTGAAAGTGTTGTGGCTGATTCCGCTGCACGGCGATTTCGGCAAGGTGCAAGGCACGCTCGACATCGATCGTTTCCGCGGTACCGCGCGCGTCGATGCGCACATCGACACCGACGATCTGCGCATGCGCAGCAGGAATTACCAGACCTGGGCGAAATCGCCGGAATTCTTCGACGCCCGGCGTTATCCGCAGATCCATTTCGTGTCCGACGATTTCCCGCTCGTGCGCCTGAGCGCAGGCGGCGCGCTGGCAGGCACGTTGACCCTGCGCGGCGTGGCCAAACCGGTACGCTTCCGCATGCTGCCGTCGGAATGCGCCCGACCGCTGAGCGGCGCCTGCGCCGTGCGCGCCGAAGGCGACATCCGGCGCGGCGATTTCGGCATGCATTCGCGGCGCGGCACGCTGACCGACAAGGTCGCGTTGCGTCTGCACATCTTCGTCTCCCCGGCGCCGAGTCCGCCACCGTGAGGGGTGCGGCAATTGTCTTTGTGTCGGCCTTCGCCGCGCTCATGCTCGGCGGCTGCGCCGTCGACCCGATCCATGCGCGCCGCGCGGCCGCAACCGCGACCGCCGCGCAAGATCACGCGCTCACCTGCACCGCCGCCGACGCCTGCGCGATCGCCTCGCCGTATCAGGATCTGGCCGCTGCCGCGCTGCGCGACTCACGCCCCGGCGCGCCGGTGCATTACGTCAACCTGCTCGATCAGGGTGCGGATTCGCTCACTCTGCGCGTGCACCTGATTCGCGCCGCGCGCAAGAGCATCGACATCCAGACCTTCATCTTCGCCGAGGATGACGCCGGCTATCTCATGCTCGACGAACTGATCAAGGCCGCGCGGCGCGGGGTCAAGGTGCGCGTGATCGTCGACCAGCTTTTCTCGCTCGACGATGTGGAGCTGCTCGCGCAACTGGCGCGCGCGCACGTGAATTTCGAGCTGCGCGTGTACAACCCGACGTTTCACAATGCACGCACGCCGCCGCTGGAATTCGCCGCCGGCATCGTGTGCTGTTTCTTCCAGTTCAACCAGCGCATGCACAACAAGCTGTTCCTGGTCGACGGCCGCATCGGCATCGCCGGCGGACGCAACTACGAGAACCGCTATTTCGACTGGGACGGCGATTTCGACTACCGCGACCGCGACGCACTGGTCGCCGGCCCCGCCGCGCGGCAGATGGCGGCCTCGTTCGAGCGCTTCTGGCGCGACCGCCGCAGCGTGCCGCTGTCACGTCTGCGCGATGTGTCCTCGCGCATTCTCGCCGACGGCCTAAATGCCAAGCCCTACGCCCTGCATGCGTATCGCAACGCGCAGCGAGTGGCGCGGTTGTCGCAACAGGCAGATGACACCAACTACATCCGCACGCATTTCGCCGATGCGGCCCTGCGCGTGGGCGACGTGGAATACTTCTCCGACGCACCGGACAAGTTCGACGAGCCCGATCAGCCGCGCGACGACGAGTTGAGCCGGCACATTCTGGAACTGTTCCGGGACGCGAAGTCGGAAATCCTCATGCAGACGCCGTATCTGGTGCTCAGCCGCACGGCGCAGCGCGTTTTTGCCGAACAACATCGCCGCGAGCCGCATCTGAAGATCGTCGTTTCGACCAATTCCCTGGCCGCAACCGACGCGTTCTACGTGTACGCGCTGTCCTACAAGAACAAGAAACGTTTTCTCAGACTGGGTTTCGAGATCCACGAGTTCAAGCCGTTTCCGGCCGAGGCGGCGGCGCTGATTTCGGACTATGCCAAGCTCGGCGAAGGCGGCGATGCGCCGCAGCGCTACCGCAAGTACGGTCGTGCCCCGCTGCGCGAACGCGGCGTGCGCGTGGGCCTGCACGCCAAGTCCATCGTCATCGACGGCGCAATCAGCCTGATCGGCTCGCACAACTTCGATCCGCGCTCGGACCACTACAACACCGAATCCGGTTTCATCATCCACGATCGCGCCTTCGCGCGGGTGCTGCGCGACTCGATCCTGCGCGACTGCGCGCCGGGCAATGCCTGGACCATCGCGCGCCGCCGGGGCACGAACTGGATCAGCCGCCTGAATCGCGCGATCGGCGATTTCTCGGCGCGCCTGCCCCTGTTCGACCTGTGGCCGTACCGCTACGCGTCCAGTTTCGAACTGAAACCGGGTTGCAAGCCGCTGCCGCCGGGCGCGCCGGGCTTCTACGCCTGCTACACCGATGTAGGCGATTTCCCCGAGGTCGATCTGCCGCTCAAGACCATCTATACCCGCATCGTCACGGCCTTCGGCGCGGGTTTGCATTCGATCTTGTGAGCCAATTGACGTTATCGTCCGGGCTGGCTAGGCTGCACCTCCCGCCACCCACTTCAGGACGACGCCATGGCCCTTGAGTTTTCCATCGAGATCACCGATCAGGACCTGCCGTTCTTCATGGAGGCGATGAAACGCGCCGAGCAGCGTGCGGCGGGCAAGAGTGCCCAGCAGATTCTGGACGATGCGGCGCAAACCTTCGCCAGCTCGCAAGCCCAGCAGATGCCGGAATTCGTGCGTTCGCGCCTGGCCGGCGTGGAAAACCTCATCGCCATGGCTGCCGACGAGGGCTGGGGCCTTGCGCCGGAGGACAAGAGTCGCGTGGTTTCGGCGCTGACGTATTTTTCCGACCCGGAAGACCTGATTCCGGACAACGTGCCGGTACTCGGTTTCCTCGACGACGCGATCATGATCGAAGTCGTGCAGGGCGTGCTCAAACCCGAGATCGATGCCTACGGCGATTTTTGCGCCTATCGCAGTCAGGAAGCGGCCGCACGCGGCACCGACGCGGCCAGGCTCGGCCGCGAAGAATGGCTGGAAGACCGCCGCGCCGAATTGCAGGCGCGCATGCGCAGCCGGCGCCAGTCGTACGCGCCGAGCGGCAACTGGACGCCGCGGTTCAAGTTCACTTGAGGCAACTCATTGCGGTTTGGCAACCGCATTGCGCAGACGCTGCGAATTGATCCACGCCGCGATCGACGGCGCATCCGGCGGCGGGGCGTCGATCCAAGCGCTGGCATCGCCATCCTCCATGAAACTCGCGACGCGATCACCGTAATAGATGTCCACGCGGTTGCGGTTGTCGCCACGTGCCTGCACCACGTAGCGGGCAGGCGCGGGTTGCGGATCGAGGAAAATCCCCTTGAACGGCGTACGGCAATAGTCCACGCCCAGAATGTGCGCCACGGACGCCGGAAAATCGGACTGCTGGAACGGCGCATCCACGACCTTGGGCATATCGACGGCACCGGCCACGATCAGCGGGATGCGCGAAAACGCGCGCTCGCCGAATTTAGCGTATTCCTCGCGGCTGATCGGGGTCATGCTGCGATGGTCGCCGGTGATCAGGAGAATGCCGTTGTCAAAAAAACCACGCCGCGCCAGCGCGTCGTGGAAGTCGGCTAGCTGGTTGTCGACGTATCTGAACGTGCCTTCCGGATCGATCTTGCCGGTGCGCGGATTCACGAACGGCGGATGGCTGCTCACGGTCAGCAGTACTGCCACGAATGGCCGCGGATCCCGGCGCTGGTCCAGCCATTGCTCGAAGCGCCCGAACAAGGCCGCATCCTCGGCGGCGCCGAACTGGCCTTTCGGCAAATTCGCGTAGTACGGACTCTCGTTGCCTTCTACATGGTCGAATCCCAGCTTGCGCAGCCAGGCGCCCGTGCCGAGAAACGCGAGGCTTTCGGTGGTGAAATGCGCGGCCTCGTAGCCGGCGCGGTGGGCGATGCCGGGCAAGGTGTCCGCGCCCGGCCCGAACGCGTCGAGCGAATACCAGTCGCGGCCCGGCGGGATCAGCGGCGGCCGACCGGTGACGAGCGCGATTTCACCGCCGTCGGTGGTGAACCCGTTGGCATAAAACCGGGTAAAGTAATGATTCGCGCGCGCCAGCGCATCCAGCCGCGGCAACCAATCGCGCGGACCGCCGAGCAATTTGCTTTGATAGGCGGACAGGGATTCGGTAATGACAATGATGATGTTCCGACCGCTGCGCGTGCCCGCATCGCAGGTGAGCGGCAGACTCTTGTTGCGACGCAATTGCGCCTGCGCATAGGCCGGCGAAAACGCGCGCGCACGGCCCTGCGGCAAATTCACCTCGATGACGTTGCCTACGTATTCCTCATGGACGTAGCGTAGCGGCACCCACGACATGGCGAGGGCGAACATCGCGCAGGCCGCCGCCATTGTCAGCAAAATCCGCGCCTGTTTCGGCGCACCGCGGCCAGCGGCAACCAGTCCTGTCGACACGATCAGCACGAACGCCGCACCGGCGGCGTAGCCGATTGCGTTGGCGGAAAAAAATTGCGCGCGCGCAACGCTCCACTCCGCTGTCGCGTCGCCGGAAAAACGCAGCAGATCGGCGATATACAACCGCTGATTGAACAGGCGCAGCAGAACCAGATCGGCGGCTTGCGCGGCGATGGCCAACGCCACGAGCGTGCGACCGATTGCCGCCAGCCAGCGCCACGGCGACCACACCGCGAAGGCAAGCACGGCGTACAGCGCGCACAACAGCCACGCATCGTGCCCCAATGCCGGAACCAGGAAACAGCCGTGGCACGAGGTGTAATCGCCGGCAACCGTTTCCAGGTAAAACGCGCGCAGAATGCTCAGGCACAGTGCCGTGAGCGCGGCAGCCAGCGCCCATGATCGGCGAGATTTCGGTTCATGCCGCGGTATCACGTTTGCGCGTTACGGCCGCTCGAGGATCGCCGTCACACCCATGCCGCCGGCGGTGCAGATCGAGATCAGGCCGCGGCCCGCGCCCTTGCCGGCGAGCAATTTGGCCATCGTCGCAACGACACGCGTGCCGGTCGCGGCGAACGGATGACCAAGCGCGAGGCTGGAGCCGTTGACGTTGAGCTTGGCCGGGTCGATGCTGCCCAGCGGCTTGTCGCGGCCGAGGCGGTTCTTGCAGTAGTCTGCGGATTCCCAGGCGCGCAAGGTGCACAACACCTGTGCCGCGAACGCCTCGTGGATTTCGTAATAATCGAAATCCTGCAGGGTCAGTCCGGCAGCTTCGAGCATGCGCGACACCGCGATGGTCGGCGCCATCAGCAACCCTTCACCGTGCACGAAATCCACCGCGGCAACTTGCGCGTGGGTCAGGTACGCCAACGGCTTGAGTCCGCGCGCCTGCGCCCAGGCGTCGCTCGCCAGCAGCGCCGCCGATGCGCCGTCTGACAACGCCGTCGAATTGCCCGCGGTGAGCGTGCCCTGCCCCGAGGTCTTGTCGAACGCCGGCTTGAGCTGGCCGAGTTTTTCCAGCGTGGTGTCCGGGCGCAGGATGTTGTCGCAATCCA
>JAGWXP010000125.1 GCA_018969845.1 Lysobacteraceae bacterium
TGCCCTTCGACTTCGGCGCTTTGCGCCTACGCTCAGGGCGAACGGTCTTGCTAAGCGTCGATGCGCTTTGCGCCCGCTTCAAGACCGGCCTTCAGGCTCGCTTCGATGAAACCATCGAGGTCGCCATCGAGGACTTTTTGCGTGTCGGTGCGCTCGATGCCGGTGCGCAGATCTTTGATCCGCGACTGGTCGAGCACGTAGTTGCGGATCTGGCTGCCCCAACCAATGTCGGATTTGCTCGCTTCCAGCTTGTCCTTCTCGGCGTTGCGCTTTTGAATTTCCATCTCGTACAACTTCGCCTTGAGCATCTTCATCGCGCGGTCACGATTGGCGTGCTGGCTGCGCTCGGTCTGGCAAGCGACGACGATGCCGCTCGGCACATGCGTGATGCGCACCGCCGATTCGGTCTTGTTGACGTGCTGGCCGCCGGCACCGGAGGAACGGTATACATCGGTTTTCAGATCCGCCGGATTGATCGCGATGTCGATGTCGTCGTCCACTTCCGGCGAGACGAAGATCGACGAAAACGAGGTGTGGCGGCGATTGTCGGAATCGAACGGCGACTTGCGTACCAGGCGATGCACGCCGATCTCGGTCTTGAGCCAGCCGTAGGCATAGTCGCCCTCGACGCGGAACGTTGCGCTCTTGATCCCGGCCACTTCGCCGGCCGAGACTTCCAGCAGCTCGGTCTTCCAGCCGCGCCCCTCGGCCCAGCGCAGGTACATGCGCAGCAGCATCTCGGCCCAGTCCTGCGCCTCGGTGCCGCCGGCGCCGGCCTGCACATCGACGAAGGCGTTGTGCGAATCCATCTTGCCCGAGAACATGCGCTGGAATTCCAGCGCCTCGACTTTCGCAGCGAGCCCATCCACATCGGCAGCGACAGCCCGCGCGGTACCCTCGTCGTTCTCCGCAGCAGCGAGCTGCAACAACTCGTCCGCACCCGCCAAGCCTTCGTTCAGGCTGCGCATGCCATTGACGATCTTGTCGAGTTGGGCGCGTTCGCGGCCGAGCTGCTGCGCGCGATCGGGGTTATCCCAGATGTTCGGGTTTTCGAGTTCCCGGCTTACTTCTTCCAGACGCTCGCGTTTGGCGTCGTAGTCAAAGATACCCCCGTAACGACTCGAGTCGGCCGCTGAGGTCGGCAATGCGGTGGGCAATCGGGTTGGTTTCTATCATGGGATTTATAAGCGGATGCGACGCGAGCGATTATAGCGCGTAGCGCTCGCATGGCGTCAGCCGAACCGGGGTTCGGTACCCCAGATTTCCTGCCATTTCGGCGGGATATCGCGGCAGACGAAGATTTCGTAACCGGATGCCGACTCTTCGTTGTCGACCCGCTGACTATTATGGAAGCGGCCGAACGACGTGCATTTTGCCGCTGACCGCTGTTCGTCTTGCGCACTATTGCCGAGTTCGATCACTGTCAGCGGTGGCGGATTACCGTAGCCACGGTACCAGTAGGAATTGGTGCGACTGATCGCCGGCGGCAACCCGAGCGCCGGACCGTAAAAGTCAATGGCACCGGCTTCACCGTAATTATTGGCCAGGATCGCCGTGCGTGCGCGTTCGTTTTCGGGCAGCGAACGATAGACCTCGGCGACCCGTCGCACGAATTGCTGCCAGCCGATCTGTTCGGCGAAATTGTCGTGCGCGGCGCGACTGATGCGCCAGCCGAGGGAGTTCACCGGTGCGATCGGCAACGCGATCGCCGCACCGGTGATGCCCGCAAACACCAGCAACAGCCACTGGAATCCGTGCGCTAGCCGCTGCCGCGCTGCCTGCATCGGCGTAAGCCAGCGTTCACACGCCACTGCACCGGCCGCGAGCAGCATCGGATAGGCCGGCGCCATGTAGTACCCGCGCCCTTGCGCGAGCGCGAACAGGATCAGCGGCACGAGATACATCCATGCAAGGATCCGATAGCGCGCATCGTCCTTCGCGCGCAGCACGAACCACAACCCGGCCAGCCAGATCGGCGCGGTGAACAGGCTGGCATTGGCGAAAAGCTGCTGCGGAAAGAATCCATCGGTGCGGCCCCAGCGCATGTCGCGTGCGTGGATGGTGCGCACGAAATCCAGATACACGAAATCGTGCTGCGCCTGCCAGATCAGATTCGGCAGAAAAATCAGCACCGACAATGCGACGCCCGTCCACAGCCAGCGAGAGCGCAAATGCGCGCGCAACGGCGTGGCGAGCACGCCAGCGACCAGCCCCAGCGTGCAGAATCCGATCGTATTGCGCGTGAGCATGCCGAGGCCGATGACCGCGCCGATCGCCAGCCACCAGCGCGGGTTCGCGCTGTTGATGAGGCGCAATACCAACCATGCCAGCAACACCCACCACAGAAAATCGAACGACACGTACATGAATTCGCTGCCCGCAAGCAACGAAAACGGCATGACAGTCGTGGCAATGGCGGCAATGAATCGCGCTTGGCGATTACCTCCCAATTCACCGGCGATCGCAGCGGCGAGGACTACAGCGACGCTTTGCGCCAATGCAGAAAAAAAACGGAACCCGTCAAGCGAGGTACCGAACAGCAGCAGCTCGATGCGCCCGAGGAACGCTGTCAACGGCGGATACGCGACGTAGCCCCAGGCCAGATGGCGCGCGTCGTCAAGCACCTGCAGTTCGTCGCGGTGGAATCCGTAACGCCAATTGCACAGCAGGTGCACCGCGAGCAATCCGGCAGCAAGAATCAGAACCGAAATGTTGTCGCGAAACCGGAACGCTCTATCGGACGATAACGAATTCATGCGACCTCCAGGTGCCGTATCAACAATTGCAGCGATTGTCTGCCATTCCATTCGTTGACGTCGAGTTGAAACGCGGCATGCAGCCGCGCCGGCGGTGCTTCGCCGGCATAGTTGTTGAACGCGATCGCATCGAGCGCATTGGCGATTCCGGGGTGACGCAATTTCAATTTCAGATGCCGCTCGCCGACCACTTTCCACGACTCGACCGCGAACTCGCCCTCGAAAACCGGTTCCGGGAAAATCTGCCCCCACGGGCCGGCATAGCGCAACAGCTGCGCCAGGTCGAGCGTGAAATCGGATGCATCGAGTTCACCATCGGTAAGCAGCACCGCATCAAGCATTTCCGGTTGCAGACGCGATCGTGCCACCGCATCGAAGGCGGCGCCGAACGTAGCCAGGTCCGCCAGGTTCAGGCTCAGTCCCGCGGCCATGGCATGCCCGCCGAAACGCGCGATCAGTCCGGGATGGCGCGCGTCCACCTCGACCAGCGCATCGCGCAGATGGAATCCCGGGATCGAACGGCCAGAGGCCTTGAGCTCCCCGGTGCGAGGATCGGCCGGTGCACAGGCGATCACCGGTCGATGCAGCGTTTCCTTGACTTTCGACGCGACCAGGCCAACCACGCCGTGATGCCAGTCCGGATCGAACAACACGACGCCATAGGGCAGCGCATCCGCGCCTCGTGCGGAAATCCATTTTTCCACTTCGGCCTGTGCCTGCGCGGTCATGCCGTCCTGCAGCTCGCGGCGCTCGGCGTTGATCGACGACAAAGTCTGCGCCAGCTCGACGGCGCGATTGGCATCGTCCGTCAGCAGGCATTCGATACCCAGCGTCATGTCTTCCAGCCGTCCCGCGGCATTGATGCGCGGGCCAACCGCAAAACCCAGATCGCTCGCGACCACGCGCGACGGATCACGTTTGCCGCAAGCGAGCAAGGCCACAATGCCGGCACAGGCACGGCCAGCGCGGATACGCCGCAGTCCCGCTTCGACGAGAATGCGGTTGTTGCGATCCAGAGGCACCAGGTCCGCCACGGTGCCGAGCGCGACCAGATCGAGAAGGCAAGACAAGTCAGGCTCGGCCAAATGCCTGCGATCGTCCCGATCGCGCAACCTGGCGCGTAGTGCGAGCAGCAGATAGAACATGACGCCGACGCCGGCGAGCGCCTTGCTCGGAAACGGATCGCCATCGAGGTTCGGATTGACGATCGCGTCCGCATCCGGCAGCGTCGATCCCGGCAAATGATGATCGGTCACTATCACGCGCATGCCGTGTGCTTTGGCGGCGGCGACGCCGGCATGCGCAGCGACGCCGTTGTCCACCGTGATCAGCACATCGGGTTTGCGCGACAGCATTTCCGCGACGATGGCCGGGCTCAATCCATATCCGTGACGCATGCGGTTGGGCACCGCGTAGTCGACGTGACGCGCGCCGAGCAGGCGCAGGCCGCGTACCGCGACGGCCGTGCCGGTGGCTCCGTCGCAATCGAAATCACCGACGACGACGATACGCGCATCATCGCCGATCGCGGTTTCGAGCAATTCACAGGCACGATCGATTCCGCCCAGCGCATGCGGCGACAACAAGGCCGCGAGTTTGTGGTCGACGTCGGCGGGCGATGCGATGCCGCGTGCGGCGTAAACGCGGCGCAGAACCGGATGGATTTGCGCGGGCCAATCGCCGATCATTGGCGGAACCGCGCGGCGCTCTACGCGCGGCGTCATCGCCGCACGCGCCGCCAGATGCGCCAGCGATGCGAGTGTTGGTAGCGGAAGCGCTCGCCGCTGGCAAACAGCAGATCGATTCGCGCGAACCGGCGCGCGTCGATTTCGGGAACCGCCTCGGCGTCGATCAGGATATTGGCGCCGGCATCCTCGCGTGACAAGGTAGTCAGCGCAGCGGCCACCGGAATCCCGGCACGTTTCGCCAGCGCAACCACGGCCGGATCGCCGCTTGCGATATGGGAAAAGGGCGTGCGCACCCAATCCGGCAACTTGCCCGCGCCCCAGAACCACAGGCTGTTCACGGGAACCTGGCCGCGCTCGATGCGGCGCGCGTTCACCGCATGATTGTGCAGGATCACCTGCGCCTCGTTGAACAGGCTGCGCCATTGGCGCTCGTTGTCGCCGCGCGGCAGATGGCGCATCAGATCATCGCCGAGCACATTCTGCGTATCCGCAAACGCTGGCAAGCGCGTGTCGTTTGGACAACGCAGATACCAGCGATCCGGGCGCGACGCTTCGAGCGGAAATCCGGCGTCGCCGAACAACGGGCGAAGCGCGCGCGCCAATTCATCGCTTTCCTTGTGCGTCAGGCCCAGGTCGCCGCAGGCCATCAGGCGGGCGGTCACGGCGTCAGCCCGCGCATACGCAGGATCGGCTCGGACCCACGTCGCTCCAGTCGCGTCGCCGGCATCCAGACTCCGCGTCAATGCGGCCACCGGCAGCGCCGTGCCGGTGAATTCGAAACACTCGCGCAGTACGACGTCGCGTCCGGGCTTGGCGTCGGCGAGCCGGTCGCCGCGCGCGAGCCACAACGAGAACGGCGGCGCGTGCTCGACGCGCTTGAATTCCGGCAGGAGCAGCGTCAACGCGGGCATGGCGCGACGCCGGTCAGTCCTTGTAACGTACCGAGAGGATTTCGTAACTGCGCGTGCCGTTGGGTGCCTGGAATTCGAAACTATCCCCTTCGCTCTTGCCGATCATGGCGCGCGCGATCGGCGAAGATACCGAAATCAGGCGCTGCTTGATGTCGGCCTCGAGGTCGCCGACGATCTGGTAGGCGATCTGCTCGCCGCTGTCCTCGTCGGCCAGTTCCACGGTTGCGCCGAACACGATCTTGCCGTTCGGCGTCAGGCGCGAGACGTCGATGACTTCCGCATAGGAAAGTCCGGCCTCGAGTTCCTTGATGCGGCCTTCGAGAAAACTCTGCTGTTCGCGCGCGGCATGATATTCGGCGTTCTCGCTCAGATCACCATGCGCGCGCGCCTCGGCGATCGCGGCGATGATGCGCGGCCGCTCGACCGATTTAAGGCGTTCCACTTCGGCGCGCAGGCGCTCGGCGCCCTTTGCAGTCAGGGGTGCTCTTTTCACGCCAACTCCTTGTGCAGTTCCTGCAAGCTGTGCACCTCGCCGCTGCCGCGGAAATCCAGCGAATGCAGCAAGGCGCGCGCGCCGGCGATGGTGGTCGAATAGGTAATGCGTTGCTGCAGCGCTTCGCGACGGATCGAGAACGAATCGGCGATGGCCTGCTTGCCCTCGGTCGTATTGACGATGAATACGATCTCGCCGTTCTTGATCATGTCGACGATGTGCGGGCGGCCTTCCAGCACCTTGTTGATGCGCTCGCAGGCCAGCCCCTTGTCGAGTAGATAGGCGCAGGTTCCGGAGGTGGCGACCAGCGAGAATCCGCGCTTGATCAGATCGCGCGCGACCGGAAGCAGCCGCGTCTTGTCTGGATCGCGCACCGACACGAACACCTTGCCGAGTCTGGGCGCCACGATGCCGGCGCCCTCGTGGGCGCGGGCGAATGCCGCGCCGAAATTGCGGCCGACACCCATCACTTCGCCGGTGGAGCGCATCTCGGGTCCGAGAATCGGATCGACGTTCTGGAATTTCAGGAACGGGAAAATCGCTTCCTTGACGGAATAATATTTCGGCACCACTTCCTTGGTCGCGTGTTGATCGGCCAGCGTCCTGCCGACCATGCAACGCGCCGCGATCTTGGCCAGCGCAACGCCGGTTGCCTTGGACACGAACGGCACGGTGCGAGAAGCGCGCGGATTCACCTCGAGGATGAAGATGGTTTCGTCACCCGCCTCGCCCTGAATCGCGAACTGGGTATTCATGAGGCCAACGACCTTGAGTTCGCGCGCCATCTGCGCGACCTGATCGCGCAGCGCGTTCTGCACCTTGGCCGACAACGAATACGGCGGCAGCGAGCAGGACGAGTCGCCCGAATGCACGCCGGCTTCCTCGATGTGTTCCATGATACCGCCGATCAGCACATTGCCCTGCATATCGGCGACGATGTCGACGTCGACCTCTACCGCATTGTCGAGGAAGCGGTCGAGCAGTACCGGCGAATCGTTGGATACGCGCACCGCATCGGTGATGTAGCGCTTGAGATCCGCATCCGAATGCACGACTTCCATCGCGCGTCCGCCAAGCACGTAGGAAGGTCGCACTACCAGCGGATAGCCGATCTCGCGCGCCAGCGCGAGCGCCTGATCCGGGTTGCGCGCGGTGCGGTTCGGCGGCTGCGTGAGGCCGAGTTTGACGATCATCTGCTGAAAACGCTCGCGGTCTTCGGCAAGATCGATGGAATCCGGTGAAGTTCCGATCACCGGCGCGCCGTTCGCTTCGAGCGCGCGTGCCAGTTTGAGCGGCGTCTGTCCGCCGTACTGCACGATCACGCCCTTGGGTTGTTCCACGGCGATGATTTCGAGCACGTCTTCGAGCGTCAGCGGCTCGAAGTACAAACGATCGGAAGTGTCGTAATCGGTCGAGACTGTCTCCGGATTGCAGTTGACCATGATGGTCTCGAAACCGTCTTCGCGCAGCGCGAGCGCCGCGTGCACGCAACAGTAATCGAATTCGATGCCCTGGCCGATGCGGTTCGGGCCGCCGCCGAGCACCATGATCTTGGCGCGCGCTGTCGGCTTCGCCTCGCACTCTTCCTCGTAGGTCGAATACAGGTACGCCGTGGTCGTGGCGAATTCGGCCGCACAGGAATCCACGCGCTTGTACACCGGATGCACGTTGAAGGCGTGGCGCAGCTTGCGCACGGCAGCCTCGTCGGTGCCGAGCAAGCTGGCCAATCGCGAGTCCGAGAATCCCTTGCGCTTGAGCTGGAAAAGGCGTGCGCCATCGAGCGCCGCCAGTCCGGCGGCTTTCACCTGCGCTTCGATCTCGACGAGTTCGGCAATCTGGTCGAGAAACCAGCGATCGATATGGGTCAGCGCGAAGACATCTTCCAGCGGCAGACCAGCACGGAAACCGTCGGCGACGTAAAAAA
>JAGWXP010000233.1 GCA_018969845.1 Lysobacteraceae bacterium
CTCGCCACGCCGGCGGCGACGGCGAACGGATTGCTGGCGTTGTAAGCGGCCGTAGTCATAGGCAGCCCTACGACCAGCGACGTGCGCTGGTTGAACGCCTTGGGCGACAACACCAGGAACGGATGGACGTCGCGCATTTCCCGCCCGGCTTGCGGGTTGCAGTCGATCCAGATCACGTCCTGACGATCCGGCGCCCATGCACGTGCGGACTTTCCGACGCGCTTGTTCACCACCGTTCGGCCCCGATGCGCTCATCGGTAGCCATGGCTTCGCCGCCATGGTTTTGCGGATCGAACCGGGCAAGGCGTTGTTCGAGCGTGAGTGGTGCGTCTTGCATCGGCGTGACGACGACACGGCCATCCTCGACCGCGATGCTCACGCGCTGATCCGCGCGCAGATGCGCCGCGCGCGCGATCGCCGCCGGTAAGCGCACGCCGAGATTGTTGCCCCAATGCTTGATATCCAACACCACGTCGGCCATGACACACTCCGTTGAACATGTTTATACAAAGTCTAAACTTCGCGGCGTTCTGACGCAACCGCACTAGGCGAGCGGTAGTGTCTCGATTTCGAACACCGTCCTGATTTGCGTCGAAACTCAGCGAGAATACCCCCTCTCCCGCTGGCGGGAGAGGGTCGGGGTGAGGGTGGTTCGATGTTGCGGCAGAGTCGGGTCAATTGATGCGCTTCCACCCTCACCCGCGCCTGCGGCGCGGCCTCTCCCGCCAGCGGGAGAGGCGACCTCTGCTGTGTTCTTTCCTGCCAAATATCGCTTCATCGCGACGAAAAGATATACTGTCGATTCCCGTCACCACCGTTTGCCGTGATGCTCCCAATCAGTTTCGAATTTTTTCCACCCAAGACCGACGAACAGCGTGCGACGCTCGAAGCGGCGTTGCCGAAGCTCAAGGCGCTCAAACCCGAGTACGTGAGCGTCACGTTCGGCGCCGGCGGCTCGACCCTGTCGTACACGCCGCAGATCGTGCGTCACCTGCGCGACGCGCACGGGCTTGACGCCGCGCCGCACCTGTCGTGCATGGGCGGCACGCGCGCGGAAATCCGCGCCCTGCTCGACGAATACAAGGCGATGGGCTGCAAGCGCATCGTCGCGCTGCGCGGCGATCTGCCGTCGGGCATGGCCGGTTACGGCGACTTCCGCTACGCCAGCGAACTGGTGGAATTCATCCGCCGCGAATGCGACGGCTTCTTCCACATCGAGGTGGCCTGTTATCCGGAGATGCATCCGCAGGCCGGCGATGCGCTGGCCGACATCGACAATTTCGTGCGCAAGGTGAAAGCCGGCGCGAATGGCGCAATCACGCAGTACTTTTTCAATCCGGATGCGTATTTCCGCTTCGTCGACGAAGCGCGCAAGCGCGGCGTGGACGTGCCGATCGTGCCGGGCATCATGCCGATTTCGCAGTACGCGCAACTGCGCCGGTTTTCGGACATGTGCGGTGCCGAGATTCCGCGCTGGATCGGCAAGCGCCTGGAAGCATTCCGCGACGACGTGGAA
>JAGWXP010000126.1 GCA_018969845.1 Lysobacteraceae bacterium
GCGTCTACACGAGCAAAGCCGCCGATGCGGTGAGCTGGTATCAGGCGCAGCCGCGGATTTCGCTGGACCTGATCGCGGCCACCAAGCTGCCCCTGGACGCGCCGCTCATCGACGTCGGCGGCGGCGCCTCGCTGTTGGTCGACCGTCTGCTCACGCAGGGCCGCAACCCACTCAGCGTGCTGGACATTTCCGCCACGGCGCTGGCCAGCGCGCGTGCGCGCCTTGGCGCGGATGCGGCCAAGGTGCGCTGGATCGAGGCCGACGTACGCGAGTTCGCGCCTGCGCAACGCTACGACTTGTGGCACGACCGCGCGGTATTCCATTTCCTCACCGATCCGGCCGATCGCGCGGCATACATGGCAGCGCTGCGGCGCAGCCTGAATCCGCGCGGGCATGTCGTCATGGCGACGTTCGCCCTGGACGGACCGGCGCGCTGCAGCGGTCTGGACGTGGCACACTACGACGCGGCCTCGCTGCATGCCGAGTTTGGCGCGGACTTCGAGATGCGCGAATCGCGCCGCGAAATACATCTGACGCCGACAGGCGCCGAACAGCGCTTTACCTGGGTGCATCTGCGTTTGCGTTAGCATTCGCGGATGCACTTGCAAATCCTCGATCTCGACGGCTCGCTCGACGCACAACAAGCCACGCTGCGCACGGCCGCCGCCTGGGATTCGGTTTCCACGATTGCATTGCGCGATCTCGGCCCGCGCCTGCGCCTGTGGAGCCGCGAGCGCACAATCGGGCTCGCACGTGCGCGCATCGCCGCGCAGACGCCGCACGGCCCTACCCTGCACTTGCTGGGATCCGGCGATTTCCATCACCTTGCCGCAGTGCTGATGGAGCGTGCGCGCGAGCCGATAACCGTCGTCCATATCGACAATCATCCGGACTGGGTGCGCTTGGCGCCGCGCTGGCATTGCGGATCGTGGGTCAACCGCGCGCTGCGTCTGCCACACGTGGCGCGCGTGATCACGCTCGGCGTGTGCAGCGACGATCTGCTGCGGCCGGATCTGAAAGGCGGCAACCTGCCAGCCCTGGTCAGCGGGAAACTCGTGCTGTTCCCGTGGCAACACGCGCCATCACGGGTCTGGCGGCGCATTCCGGACGGCCCCGGCCGCCACTGGCAGGACGGCCACATCCACTGGCAAAACCTTGCGGAAACCGGCCTCGAAACGGCCTTGGATGCTATAATTGCCCTGATTTGCACCGATGCGGTGTGGCTGAGCATCGACAAGGACGTGCTCGACGAGCGCGAAGCGCTGACGAACTGGGATCAGGGCCGCATGCCGCTGTCGGCCCTGCTGCGGATCGTCGCTGCGGTTGGTATGCGCAAATGCATCGTCGGCGCGGACATCTGCGGCGAGTTTTCGACCATCGCTCATGCAAACTGGCTCAAGCGCTGGGAGTCGCGTGCCGATCAGCCGAGGCGCAGTGCGGATGCGTCGATGCTGGCGCGCAACGAGGCAACGAACAAGGAATTGCTGGTGGCGATAGACAAGGTCGCGCGATGCTGATCTGGGCGTTGTTGCTCGGCACCGTGTTGTGCGACGTCGGCGGCCAGGTGTGCTTCAAGCTTGGCGTCGGCCACGAGACGGCTCCGGCACCGGCGGGCGGACTGCGCGGGTTCTTCGGCGGGCTGCTGGTTTCGCCCTGGATCGCCGCGGGAATACTGGTCTACGTGGTCGAGATCACGATGTGGTTCGCGGCCCTGACCATGACGCGGCTGAGCATCGCATACCCGTTCATGGCGCTGTCGTACTGCGGCGTCGTGATCGCCAGTCGCTGGATCCTCGGCGAACGCGTTTCGCTGCGCCGCTGGCTGGCGACCGGCGCAGTGGCGTTTGGTGTGGCATTGGCTTGTTGGCCGGGAATTTAAGGTATTCATAAACCATCCGGTCGCATAATTGGCGGCCAGGATTGCGGGGCATCCCATGATCAAGAACGTCGAATTCCATCTACCCGGCGGCCGCAACGGCGTGCTGCTCATCCACGGCCTGACCGGTACCCCGACCGAGATGCGCTTCGTCGCCAAGGGTCTGAACCGCAATGGCTTCACCGTCCATGGCATGCAATTGGCCGGGCATTGCGGCGACGAGGCGGACCTGCTCGCCACCGGCCGTCAGGACTGGTACCGCAGTGTGGTTGCGGCCGCCGAAAAACTGCGCGGCGAGGTCGATCACCTGTTCGTGGCCGGCCTGTCGATGGGCGCCCTGCTCGCGCTCAAGCTCGCCGCCGACCGGCCGGACATGGTCGATGGCCTTGGCCTGTACGGCACCACCTTCGTCTACGACGGCTGGACGATTCCGTGGATAGGCAAGCTGTCGTTCATGCTGCCGCTGGTGGTGAGCCTGGGTTTCGGCCGTCATCGGAAATTCCACGAATGCTTCCCCTACGGCATCAAGGACGAGCGCATCCGCCAGCGCATCGCCGGCAGCATGCTCTCCGGCGACAGCGCCGCGGCGGGCCTGCCGGGCAATCCGTGGCCGTCACTCGCCGAGTTCTACCGTCTGTCGTGGCGTGTACGGCGCCTGTTGTCCAGCGTGCGCACGCCCTGCCTCGTGGTCCACGCCAAGGACGACGACGTCGCCAGTCTGAGAAACGTTCGCACCGTCGTGCGCGGCGTCAGCGGCCCGGTCGAAACCGTGCTCCTGGAAAACTCCTATCACATGATCACCGTGGATCAGGAACGCGATCTGGTCATCGAGCGCTCCACGCGCTTCTTCAACGCCGTCGCCGCCACCCGCTTCGTGACCATGCCCGAGCACGCACCGGCCATGGCCGCCGCCGATTGATGCGAGTCGATATCGCGCATTCCATCGAGGCCTTCGGCCGCGAGGAATGGAACCGCCTGTTTGCGGAAGAACTCGAAGACTGGAGCTACTACCGCGCGGTGGAAAATTCCGGTCTGCCGGAATTTTCCTGGCTGTATTTCGGCGCGCGCGATGACGATGGCATGTTGCGCGCCGCGGTGCCGGCCTTCGTCACGGACTATCGTCTGGATACCACGCTCAGCGGCGCGCTCAAGCGTTTCGCCGATTGGCTGACTCGGTATTTCCCGCGATTACTGCGCCAAAAGATGCTGTCGTTGGGCTCGCCCGTTTCCGAGATTTGCCATCTCGGCTTCGCGCCCGACGCGAGCATGGACGAACAGCAACGCCTGCTCGGCGCGATTCTTGGCCGAGCCGAAACCTACGCGCAGGAAAACCGCGTACGCATGATCGCGGTCAAGGACGCCAGCGCCGCACAGGATGCACTCTGGGCCACAACGGCGAAGGCACACGGCCTGCGCCGCCAGCCGGGTTTGCCCACCGCGTATCTGGATGTGCCATTCGCGAGTATCGATGAATACCTTGCCACGTTGAGCAAGGCGACGCGAAAGGACATCCGGCGCAAACTCAAGAGCACCGCCGGACTGCGCGTGGAATGGCGCTCGAACCTGGACGATATCCTCCCTGACGTGATGCGCCTTTACCTTTCCACTTACGCCAATGCCGAATTCAATTTCGAGGAGCTCACGCCCGATTATTTCCGTGGCGTGCCGCGTGAGCTGGGAGATCGCGCCGGTTACGCCAGCTACTGGCTCGGCGACAAGCTCGTCGCGTTCAATCTCGTTCTGCACGACGGCGGACGCCTGCTCGACAAGTTCCTCGGCATGGATTACACCGTGGCGCGAGAATACAATCTATACTTCTATACTTGGATCGAGAACGTGCGCCGCTGCATCGACCTCGAGCTCGGCACGTACCAGAGTGGACAGGGCCTGCATTCGCTCAAGCGCCGCCTCGGCAGCCGCCTGTCCGCGAACTGGCTGTGGTACCGGCATCGCATCCGCATTGTCGATGCGATTTTCGCCATCATCGAACGCGTCGCCCGGCTGGACCGCGCGGATCCTGAACTGGCCGCCCTGCTCAAGGAATCAAAGCCATGATTTCTATCGTTCGTCATTCCGGCAGGGAGTGCCGGAATCCAGAAGCCATGGACGTCAAGCCACCGTATGCGCGCGGCTTTGCAGGGCATCCGTGCAGTCTGGATGCCGGCAATCCCTGCCGGCATGACGGGCAGCCATGAAAATTCTGCGCGGCGCCTGGGTCGCCTGGCTGATGCTGCTGGGCTTCGAGACGCTGTGCCAGATTTCGCTGAAAAGCGCGGGCCTGGACAATCCGGATTTCAATTTCACGTTATCTGCGTTCGAGCACGCCCTGGCGACGCCATGGATGTGGCTCGCGATCGGCTGCTACATCGGCGCCTTCGGCGTGTGGATGACGATATTGCGCAAATCCACTCTGTCGGCCGCGTTCACGACCAGCGCCATGGTCTTCGTCGCGGTCATGTTCGCCTCCTGGCTGGTGTTCGGCGAGCGCATCGGATTCTGGCAGATCGTGGGCTGCGCGGTCATCGTGGCGGGTATCCTCATGCTCGGTCCGGATGACGCCGATACCGGCGCAGGGTAAGCTACTCAATCTTCCATCACGGCGCACCGCGGAGAGACACATGAGCGAGGTTCAGGACACCGTTTTCGGCATCATCGCCAAGGAAGCCGGGATCGACATCGCCACGATCAAGCCCAATTCCACGCTGAAGGATCTGAACATCCAGTCGCTGGATGCCGTGCAGATCATTTTCGAGATCGAGGATCACTACAAGATCACCATGCCCGACCGCGATCCGAATTTCGACACCGAGTCGGTCAAGGGTCTGATCGACGCCGTGGAAAAACTCGTTGCCGAGAAGGCCGCGCAGACGCCCGCGGCGAGCTGAGTTGCGCCATGCGTCGCGTTGCCATCACCGGCATGGGTGCGATTTGCGCGCTCGGCCATGATGCCGCCTCGGCCTGGACAGCGATGCGCGAAGGGCGCAGCGGCATCGGGCCGATTGCGAACATCCCGACCGAACTGCTCAACGTCAAGATCGCCGCCGAGGTGCGCGGCTACGATCCGGCCGCGCATTTCGATTCGAAGAGAGTGGCGTTTCTGGACCGCGTCGCCCAGTTCGCCCTGATCGCGGCGCGCGAAGCCGTGGCCCAATCCGGACTCGAATTCAAGACCAGTGGCCTGGGCGAACGCAGCGCCTGCATCATCGGCACCGGCATCGGCGGCGAAAATTCCCACAACGAGCAGTCGCAACGCTTTTACGGCGACAAGAACCCACGCGTGCATCCGCTGGCGATCGTGCGCGTGATGGCGAATGCGCCGGCTTGCCATGTCGGCATGGAGTTCGGCCTCACCGGCCCGTCGTTCGCGGTGGTCAGCGCCTGCGCCTCGGCCAACCATGCGATGGCACAGGCCTTCGAGATGGTGCGCAGCGGAAAAGTGGATTTTGCGGTGACCGGCGGCAGTGAAGCCTGCATCACAGTGACGACCGTCAAAGCCTGGGAGGCGATGCGCGTGACCGCCGACGACACCTGCCGGCCGTTCTGCAAGCAGCGCCGTGGCATGGTGCTCGGCGAAGGCGCGGCGATATTCGTACTCGAGGAATGGGAGCACGCGAAGGCGCGCGGCGCCACGATCCTTGCGGAATTTGCAGGTTCCGGCATGTCGGCCGATGCCAGCGACCTCGTGCTGCCATCCGTGGACGGCGCGGCCAAGGCGCTGGCTGCCGCGCTGGCAGACGCGAAACTTGAACCTGAGGACGTGGATTACATCAACGCCCACGGCACCGGCACGCCGGCAAACGATCCCACAGAAACCAGGGCGATTCGCCGCGTGTTCGGCGTACACGCCGACAAGCTGGCGGTGTCCTCCACCAAGTCCATGCACGGCCATGCGCTGGGCGCGGCGGGCGCGATCGAACTCGTCGCCGCAATCGGCGCGCTGCGCGACAGCGTGATTGCGCCGACCGCGAATTTCATCGACCCCGATCCGGAGTGCGACCTCGACTACGTGCCGAACACGGCGCGCGGTAAATCCGTGCGCTCGGCGCTCTCCAATTCTTTCGCGTTCGGCGGATTGAATGCGGTGGTGGCATTGAAGCGGGCGTGAAGAATCGCTTTTCCCGCTGGCGGGAGAGGTGCCGAAGGCCGATGCGGGTCCCCACACAGAACGGGGCAGCGTACAAACCAGCACCACCCTCACTCGGCGCGTGATGCGCGCCGGCCTCCCGCCAGCGGGAGAAGCGAGTTTCTGGAATCCGACGTGCCCTCGTTCCGCTACCTCCAACTCGACGTCTTCCCGGCCACGCCGGGCGGGGGTAATCCGCTCGGTGTCGTGTTCGGCGCGTCCTACATGAGCTCGGCGCAGATGCAGCGCCTTGCGCGCTGGCTCAATCTGGTCGAAACGACGTTCGTGCTGCCGGCGGAGACTGCCGATGCCGACTACCGCCTGGGCATCTTCACCCCGAGCGCGGAAATCCCGTTCGCCGGGCACCCGACCATCGGCAGCGCGCATAGCGTGCTCGACTCTGGCTTTGCCACGGCGCGCAACGGGCAATTGATTCAGCAGTGCGGCGCCGGCTTGCTGCCGATCCGCGTCAATGGCGCGGGTGCGACGCGCGAGCTGTTCGTGCGCGCACCCGGCGCGTGCGTCGTGCGCGAAGGCAGCGATGACGCTTCCCTGCGCGCCGCGCTCGGATTTCAAGCGCTGGGCCGGCTTGCGCCCGCGCTGGTCGACGGCGGCCGGCGCTGGTGGATCGCCGAATTCGCCGACGAGGCCGCGGTACGGACATGGCAGCCGAATCACGCCGCGATCAAGGCGCTGGCGCGTGCGGACGCGTGCATGGGCCTGTGCGTATTCGGGCGTTGCGCGAACCCCGATCACGACCTGGTCGTGCGTGCCTTCCCGGCCGGCGCCGGCATCGTCGAGGACCCCGCCTCCGGTGCGGCGAACGGACTCATCGCCGCGTACATCGCCGAGCGCGAGCCGGATGGGAAACTTGCACGCGGTTACCGTGTCAGCCAGGGCCGCGAGATGGGCCACGATGCCGCGCTTGCGGTGCGCATCGAGGCCGATGGCGCCGTGTGGGTTGGCGGGCGTACTCGAACGGTAATCGACGGCACCCTCGCCTGGCCGTAGAGCCTGTCTCACTTCTCCGTTCGCCCTGAGCGTAGCGCCAACGGCGCGAAGTCGAAGGGCGGGTGCGTTTCGACTTCGCTCGCTGCGCGAGCTACGCTCAACGCGAACGGGTAAGGTTTAGTCGATCAGATGATCTTCTTGAGTTCCGCCGCGACTTCTTTCGCTGCCTTCAACGTCGCCGCCACATCTTCGCGTGTGTGCGCGGTCGAGACGAACAGGTTTTCGTATGCGCCCGGATGGAACAGCACGCCGCGTGCAAGCATGCCTCTCCACCAGACATCAAAAATCTTCTGATCGGCATGACGTTCGGCGTCGCGGTAATTGTGGATTTCTTCGCGCGCGAACCAGACCTGCATCAGCGGACCCAAGCCGACGACATAGGCGGGTAGTCCGGCGTCCTCGAGCACTGTTTCCAGGCCGTGGCGCAGTTCGTCGGAGACGGCATCCAGATTCCGGTGCAGATTCGGCGTATTCAATTCATCCAGCGCCGCGTTCGCCGCCGCGATGGCGATGCCGTTGGCGCTGTAGGTGCCGGCCATCGATACTGTGCCGTTGGCGACCAGGGCCATGATGTCGGCGCCTCCGCCCATGGCCGCGACCGGGAAACCGCCGCCGATGCCCTTGGCGAATACGGACAAATCGGGCTTGATGCCGAGCCGTCCCTGTGCGCCGGCGAGACCCAGACGGAAACCGGTGATGACCTCATCGAAGATCA
>JAGWXP010000234.1 GCA_018969845.1 Lysobacteraceae bacterium
TGTCCGGTCCGATCGTCACCTTGTGGGGCCGTGCCCGCGCGCGCGGCCGGCGCGAGCCGCGCGCTCCGGGGACGCACACGCCGTGAACGCGGCCCCGCTCGCCGTGGCGGGTGGCGGGGAGCGGCACGCGCTGCGGTTTCTCGCGGAACTGAGCCAGGCCCTGGCGGAATCACTGGATCTGCGCGAGACGTTGCGCATGGCGGTCACGCGCATCGCCGACTTCATGCAGGCCGAGGCGGCCTCGCTATTCCTGCTCGATCATGCCGGCTTGATCGAATGCCGTCTCTGCGTCGGCCCGGTCGACATTACCGGACTCAAACTCGCCGTCGGCCAAGGCGTGGTCGGACGCTGCGTCGCCGACAACGCCACCCAGATCGTGCGCGACGCGAGCCGCGACGTGCGCGTGAACGTGCGCGTGGACGCGGAAACTGGCTTCGTCACCCGCTCCATCCTGTGTGCGCCGCTGAGCAACGCGCGCGGACCGATCGGCGCGCTGGAAGTGATCAACCGCCGCGACGGCAGTCTGTTTGACGAGGACGACGCGGAAATCCTGCGTCTGGTCGCTGCGCCGGCGGCGCTGGCGATCGGCAACGCGCAGCTGGCGCACGGCCTGGTCGAACAGCAGCGCATCAAGCGCGAGCTGGAACTCGCCCGGCGCATGCAGAAATCCATGCTGCCCAAGCGCCGCCGCGGCGATTTCCCGATCCGCGGCGTGAACCTGCCGGCGCACGAGATTTCCGGCGACTTCTACGATTTCTTCGACCTGGCAGACGGCCGCCTCGCGTTCGTCATCGGCGACGTTTCCGGCAAGGGCCTGGACGCGGCCTTCCTGATGGTGCGCGTCGCAAGCATGTTGCGCTGGGTCGGCGCGCGCGCGCCGGCGCCGGGTGCGTGGCTGGGCGAGGTCAATGCGGAGCTGTGCCGCACCGTGCAGGACGGGCGCTTCGTCTGCGCGGCGGTCGGCCAGTACGACCGCGCCAGCGGCAAGGTTCGGTTGGCGAGCGCGGGATTCCCTCCGGCGTTGCTGCACGAGGCAGAGCATTTCGAGGAGCTTGGTGCCGACGGTCCGCCGCTCGGAATCCTCACCGAGGCGGATTACGGCGAGCGCGAATTCGTGTTGGGTCAGCGCGCTCTGTATTTGTTTTCCGACGGCGCCACCGACGTGCGTACCGGGGTTACGGACCGTCTCGGCGAAGCCGGCCTGCGCGGCCTGATCGCGCGGCACGCCGCGCTGTCGCCCGAGCCGCGGCTGCGCGCACTCATCGGCGACCTCAAACGCCTGAAACTCGTCGACGACACCACGCTGCTGCTGCTGCAGGAGCCGCGCGGCGATTCCGCGCATGGTCTGCTGGATCTGGAATTTCCGGCGCAGGCGGCGCAAATGCGCGACGTGCGCGCGGCGCTGCGGCATGCGCTGGATGCCCAGGGCGTCGAACCTGAATTGCGCGACCGTCTCGTACTGGCGGTTGACGAGGCCTGCACCAACGTCATCCGCC
>JAGWXP010000235.1 GCA_018969845.1 Lysobacteraceae bacterium
CACTGGTTGGCGAGCGCCGCCATCACCGCCTTTTGCACGTGCAGGCGGTTCTCCGCTTCGTCGATCGCGATGCAGGCGGGCGAATCCATCACCGCATCGGTCGCCTTCACGTTCCGGCGCAGCGGCAGGCAATGGCTGAACACGCCGTGGTCGGTCAGTGCCATCTTCGCCTCGTCCACGATGAAGTGCCGGTGCGCATCGCGAATGGATTGCTCCTGCGCCCAGCGGCCGAAATACGGCAGCGCGCCCCAGCTCTTGGCGTAGACGACGTGCGCGCCGCGATACGCGCTTTGCGGATCGTGGCTGACCGTCAGCGAACCGCCGTTCTCGGCCACGTTCCGTCGCGCGAAATCCATATAGCGCGGATCGAGCAGGTACTCCGGCGTCGGGCACAGCACAGTCACGTCCATGCCGAAGCGCGTGGCGATCTGCAACGCCGAGTTGGCGACGGCGGTATTCAGCGGCTTGGGGTGATAGGTCCAGGTCAGCACATACTTCCTGCCGCGCAGATCGGTGGTGCCGAAATGCCGCTGCAGCGCGAGGATATGCGCGAGTTCCTGCATCGGATGCGTGATCGTCTCCATATTGATCACCGGCACCGTCGCGTAGTTCGCGAACGCATGGATGACGCGATCCTCGCGGTCGATCGCCCAGTCCTGGAACTTCGGGAAGGCGCGCACGCCGATCAGGTCGACGTAGCGCGACAGCACGCGCGCGACCTCGGCGACGTGCTCCTCGGCATCGGTGTCCATGACCGTACCGACCTCAAATTCGATCGGCCAGGCGTCCTTGCCCGGTTGCAGCACGATCGCGTGTCCGCCCAGCTGAAACGCGCCGAGTTCGAAGCTGGCGCGCGTGCGCATCGACGGATTGAAGAATAGCAACGCGATCGACTTGCCTTTCAAGTCGTCGCCAAGCTTTTCTTTCTTGAACCGCGCGGCGCGCACAAGCAGCGCGTTGAGTTCGGCGCGGCTGAAGTCCTGGGTGGAAAGAAAATGGCGAATGGGCATTGCGAACTCCAGAAACAAAAAACCCGGCGCGAGGCCGGGTTTCAGGGTCGATGCGAAAAACTAATGTCCGCGCGACAGCTATCCGGCCGGAATACAGGTCTCCGCTCGGCGCGCGCGTGAGGTCATGCCGGCGGCCATGCGGGCGCTGGTCAGGACATTGGCGGTGGCAACGAAAAAGTTCATGGCCGCCACGTTAGCACGAACGCGTTTTGCAGCGCAACACATTTGTCGATGGACATCCAGACGTCTATTCCGCAGGCGCCACGCTCACGCGCACACGCAGACGGTCGCCGGGATCGTAGCCGAGACGCGAGCTGTAGACGTCGCCCCGGTAGCGGTATTCGACATCGTAGGCGACGGCCTTGCGCTGGTTTGAAGCGGCGGGTGGGCAATGCCGCACGGTGGTGTATTGCGGGCGCGCATCGTTCTCTTCGCCGGCCTTGGCGATGTTGTTGCCAGTCACCCCGCCGGCCACGGCACCGGCC
>JAGWXP010000004.1 GCA_018969845.1 Lysobacteraceae bacterium
TGTACCGACCCTGCACGGTAGATGACGCATGTGTCCCGCCTGACCCGCAAGAAGAAATAAGGCCTGCCGTTCGCGGGACGGTGTGCCCGGATGACTGCGGCTGCGGAGAGCGGCAGGGAGATAAAAATACTGCGCCGGCGCATTCCGGATTCAGGGCAGCGTACCCACCAGCCGCGCGATGCAGGCAGTGCGGGCCGACATCTCCAGCGAGCAGGTCCACTTGTAGGCGCGATCGAGGGTTTCTCCCCAGGCGTACACGCCGTGGCCGCGCACCACCGCGATGGGATGTTCCACCAGGGTCTCCGCCACCCGTCGCGGCGATTCGCTCACATATTCGGCATAGGGGATGTCGAGTACCGGCACCCGCGGAAAATAACAGCTGCCCTCGAAATCCACCGGCACGAAATCCTCGCCGTCCAGGGTGAGCGCCACGCTATGGGGGCCGTGGCTGTGCAGCACGGCACGCGCTCGCGGGTTGCTCCGGTATACGGCGAGATGCAGCGGTGCATCCAGGGAAGCGCCCTCACCGGGCTTGCCGGCGGCGGGGCAGCGGATGAGGGCGGCGGCGCTCAGGGTGTCGGCGCAGGCGCCGCTGGGCGTCACCCATACGCTGTCGCCGTCGCGCACCGAAGCGTTGCCGCTGTGGGAATCGTTGAGGCCGTACTGCCGGAGCCAGCGGTAGTATTGGACGAGATCTTCCAGTGGGTTCATGGCGCTGGTATCCGTTGCCTGGGCGGCATCTTAGCAAGAGCGATGAGGACCATGAGTCAGGATTACTCTGGCAGATTCACAGCTCACGCCTGTGCAACCCATTCCACCCGGGTATCAATGCCACCGTCGCCGTGCAGCGTCAGCCAGCGCATGGCCGGGGGCCGGGTATCCAGCGCAAAGTCCCGGGAGCCGGGCCGGAACTGGATGCAGCTGGAGGGGGTGCCCAGCAGCCGCACACCGCGGCGTTGCGACTCGTGGAGCTGATGCACATGCCCCCAGATCACGCCGCGTACCTTGTCGCTGGCATCCAGCGCGGCAAAGAAATCGTCGGCGTTGTCCAGGGCAATGTGATCCAGCCAGGCGCTGCCCATGGGCAGCGGGTGGTGGTGCAGGGCCACGAGGATGTGCGGCTCTGGTGACTGCGCGAGCGCCTCCGACAGCAGGCGCAGTTCGCGGGCTTGCAGATGGCCGCCGTCGCTGCCCGGCATCTGCGTATTGAGCAGCACGATGCGCCAGTTTCCCAGCGTCTGCGTGCCGCCAACGCGCAGGCCGCTGTCCGCGAGGATGCGGAAGCCCGGGTAGGCATCGTGGTTGCCGGCGATGCAGGCCACCGGCACGGCCAGCTGTGGCAGCATCGCGGTGAGTGCGCGATAGCCGGCCGGAGATCCGTCGTGCACCAGATCGCCGGTGAGCAACACCAGGTCGGGCGGAGGGCGGAGCCGCGCCGCAGCCAGCACCGTCTGCAGCGTATACCGCGTGTTGATACCGTGCAGCCGGCCCTCGGGGTCCGCGAACAAATGAGTGTCGGTAATCTGCAGCAGGTGCAGCGGAGTAGAATCAGCCATCATCGGGGAAACAAGCGGCGGTGGCAGCCATGTCCAATCGTACCATCTCCATGAGCGACCGGCTGTATGACTACCTGCTGCAGGTGTCTCTGCACGAGCCGCCCATCCTCAAACGCCTGCGCGAGGAGACCGCCAGGCATCCACAGGCGCGGATGCAGATCTCCCCGGAACAGGGCCAGTTCATGCGCATGCTGGTGCAGATGATGGACGCGAAACGCTGCATCGAAGTGGGCGTGTTCACCGGCTACAGCAGCCTGTCCGTGGCGATGGCGCTGCCGGATGAAGGCCGCATCATCGCCTGCGATGTCAGCGAGGAATTCACTGCCGTGGCGCGGCGTTACTGGCAGGAGGCGGGCGTCGACCGGAAAATCGATCTGCGCCTGGCGCCCGCAGTGGGCACCCTGGACAAGATGCTTAACCACGGCGAACAGGGCCGTTATGATTTCGCTTTCATCGACGCCGACAAGGGCAATTATCTCAACTACTACGAACGCATCCTCAAGCTGCTGCGTGCCGGCGGGCTGATGGCGGTGGACAATGTGCTGTGGAGCGGCAGCGTCATAGACAAGCGGGACAAGAGCGAGGATACCGTCGCCATCCGTGAGTTCAATGCGGCGCTCCACAAGGACAAGCGCATTGATTTGTCCCTGGTGCCCATCGGCGACGGCCTGACGCTGGCGCGCAAGCGCTTTTGAGGTATTCGCCGGTACGCGCGGCGGGGAATGCGGATCAGTTCACCGGTTCCAGCCAGCCGTGTTTGTCCTGGGTGCGGCCGTCGAACAGGCCGAAGAACATATCCTGCAGCCTGCGTGTGACCGGGCCGGGTTTGCCGCTGCCCACCGGCTTGCCGTCCACCGTGCGGATGGGCGTGATCTCGGCAGCGGTGCCGCACATGAACAGCTCGTCGGCCAGATAGAGATATTCGCGCGGCAGTTCGCGCTCGGTTACGCTCATGCCGGCGTCCCGGGCCAGGGTCATGATGGAATGGCGGGTGATGCCGTTGAGGATGGCGGCGCTCACCGGCGTGGTGTGCAGCGCGCCGTCGAATACCAGGAACAGGTTTTCGCCGGCGCCCTCGCTCAGGAGTCCGTTGCTGGCCAGCGCGATGCCCTCGCCGAAGCCCAGCCGCCGGGCTTCGCGGGCAATCAACTGGCCGGAAAGATAGTTGCCGCCGGCCTTGGCGCCGGCGGGGATGGTGTTGGGTGCGAAGCGCTGCCAGGAGGACACGCAGGCGTCAATACCTTGCTCGATCACGTCCTTGCCGAGGTAGCCGCCCAGTTCCCACGCACCCACCGCCACGTCAGTGGGCGCCTCCGCGCTCAGGCTCAGGCTCTGGCCGGCGCCGCGGAAGACGATGGGGCGGATGTAGGCTTTCTTGAGGCCGTTCACGCGTACCACCTCGCGACAGGCGGCGGTGAGCGTCGCCTGATCGTAGGGCATGGGGATTTCGTAGATCTTGGCCGAGTTGGACAGGCGCCTGAGGTGGTCCTGGAGCCGGAAGATCGCCACGCCCTTGGGTGTGGGGTAGCTACGGA
This sequence comes from Lysobacteraceae bacterium, assembly GCA_018969845.1. Classification (GTDB taxonomy): domain Bacteria; phylum Pseudomonadota; class Gammaproteobacteria; order Xanthomonadales; family Rhodanobacteraceae; genus Rudaea. The sequence goes on from JAGWXP010000004.1 coordinate 3,092, forward strand.
TACCCTCGAAGACGGACGAGCCGTAGTGCAGCGCGTGGGCCATGACATGCACGGTGGCCTCGGCCCAGGGTTTGATCTTGCCGTTATGCCAGATATGCGGGGGGTATTGGGTGGTCACAGGGGGTTTCCAGCAAGCGATGAAGGTTGCCGATACGGCAGGCGCCGGTTTTCAGCAGCCGTATTCTATCGTCTAAGCCGCCTGTGTTCCTACCTTCCGCAACCGCGCTGCTCCTCAGGCCGTGGGGAAAGCCAAGTCCGCAGGCTGCGCCTTCAGAGCAGAGAAAGACCCCCGACGGTCCCTGGCGACATATTTTCGCCAAAACGGGGTGCATGGATGGCGCCGGGTTTGCGCGCGATGGCGCCGCGCAGTTTCGCATGCTGCGGTGCGCGCGGCGGCATGGTGGTGCCCGGCACTGCGGCCGTAGGCGCGGCAACCTGTTCCGCGACGCACCCCCGACGGGCCATGCGTCTGCGCCATTCACGCTTCTGCAACATATTCTCCATCTGGCGGCTGGGATCGGCAGTCTTGATTAACATGGCGGTGTTCCCCCGGTGTTTCACCGCGGACAATATCCGCCAGGCATGACGCGCAGGTGACAGCATCATGGACATTGGATGAAGTTGGCGATGCCGCGTGTCCGCCGGCGCCGTATCTGGCACGGTGCCAGGAATCAGGCATGGACAAATGCCCCTGGCGGCAGCGAGGCGCTGTATCAGCAACCCCGCCTTGCAGGCAAGGATTGTTTAATACCTGTAGTGCTCAGGCTTGAACGGACCCTCGGCCCCGATGCTCAGGTATCTGGCCTGCTTCGGGGTGAGCTTCGTCAGGTGCGCGCCGATGCGCTGCAGGTGCAGGCGCGCCACTTTTTCGTCGAGCTGCTTGGGCAGCACATACACCTCGTTCCGGTACTTGTCGCCGTGGGCATAGAGCTCGATCTGCGCCAGCACTTGGTTGGTGAAGGAGTTGGACATGACGAAGCTCGGGTGGCCGGTGGCGCAGCCCAGGTTCACGAGGCGGCCTTCGGCGAGCAGGAAAATCGCATTGCCATTGCCGAAAGTATACTTGTCCACCTGCGGCTTGATGTTGGTGTGCTTCACGCCTTCCAGAGTCTTGAGCGCATCGACCTGGATCTCGTTGTCGAAGTGGCCGATGTTGCAGACGATGGCCTGGTCCTTCATTTTCTGCATGTGCTCGAGCGTGATCACATCCTTGTTGCCGGTCGTGGTCACGTAGATGTCAGCGCGACCGAGCGTGGATTCGACGGTGTTGACCTCGAAGCCTTCCATCGCCGCCTGCAACGCATTGATCGGATCGATTTCGGTGACGACCACGCGTGCGCCATACGCACGCAGTGAGTGCGCCGAACCCTTGCCGACGTCGCCGTAGCCGCACACGCAGGCGACCTTGCCGGCGAGCATCACGTCCATTGCGCGCTTCAAGCCATCGGCGAGCGATTCGCGACAGCCGTAGAGGTTGTCGAACTTGCTCTTGGTGACCGAATCGTTGACGTTGATCGCCGGCACCAGCAGCTTGCCCGCTTCCATCATCTGATACAGGCGATGCACACCGGTCGTGGTTTCCTCGGAAACGCCCTTCCAGTTCTTGACCACATTCGTCCAGAAGCCCGGGCGTTCCTTGGCCACACGCTTGAGCAGGTTCTTGATGACTTGCTCTTCGTGCGAGGACGAAGCCGAATCCACCCACTTGTCGCCCTGTTCGAGTTCGTAACCCTTGTGGATCAGCAGCGTCACGTCGCCGCCGTCGTCGACGACGAGTTCAGGGCCTTGGTTGCCCGGGAAGGTCACCGCATCAAGCGTGCAGTCCCAGTATTCCTCGAGCGTCTCGCCCTTCCACGCGAACACGGGCGTGCCGGTCCTGGCGATCGCGGCGGCGGCGTGATCTTGGGTCGAAAAGATGTTGCACGAGGCCCAGCGCACGCAGGCGCCGAGATCCTTCAGCGTTTCGATCAGCACGGCAGTCTGGATGGTCATGTGCAGCGAGCCGGTCACGCGCACGCCCTTGAGCGGCTTGGCGGCAGCGTATTTCTTGCGGATAGCCATCAGGCCCGGCATCTCGTGCTCGGCGATATCGATCTCCTTGCGGCCCCAGTCGGCGAGCGACAGGTCGGCGACCTTGAAGTCTTCGGATGATTTGAGAACAGCGTTCATTGGCGTAGCTCCGTTGAGTTGGAGGGCGCCGTTTCGGTAGTGGAACCCGAAAACCTGCCGAGCCTGATTCCGCAGTGCGGACTTGCAGCGCCCCTCGGCGGGAGAGGTGATTAGGTCACGTTATGCCGCGCCGTTTACGGCGTCGGCCTGAATGCGACCTGGGGTAATTATATCGCTTATTCGCGATGGAAGGATGAATACTTGTGCTACGCCTTGCGCCCGGGCAGGATGCCCGCATCTCGTCCGTGCAGATTATCCCGGAGTCTCGCTCATGCTGACCTTCATCCTCTGGCTGTTGCTGCTGGTGTTCTGCTGGCCGCTGGCACTGCTGGCGCTCATTCTCTATCCGCTGATCTGGCTGATCCTGCTGCCGTTTCGCCTGGTCGGCATTGCGGTGGAGGGCGTGTTCGCGTTCCTGCACGCGCTGATCATGCTGCCGGCAAGGGTGTTGCGGGGCAAGCCGTGACGCGTCAGCCTTCCAGTTCCTGCCAACGCTTGTAGGCCGCGTCCAGTTCGGTCTGCAGCGCGGTGAGGGTCTGGTTTGCAGCCATGATCGACACGCTGTCCTGCTTGAAGAACGCCGGATCGTGCATGGCCTGCGTGCGCGTGGAGATTTCGTTTTCCAGCGCCTCAATGCTCGCCGGCAATAATTCGAGTTCGCGTGCATCCTTGTAGCTGAGTTTGCGTTTTGCGTTGGGCCCGTCGTTTCGGCGCGGGTTGGCATCCGCAGTCGGCTTGCGCTCGTCGTGTGCGGCCGATGGCGCGGGCGGTTTTCGTTGTGCCAACCAATCGCTGTAGCCGCCGACATACTCGCCGACGTGCCCGCCGCCTTCGAGCACCAACGTGCTCGTTACCACATTGTCGATGAATTCGCGATCATGCGAGACCAGCAGCAAGGTGCCGCGATATGCGCCGAGCAGGTCTTCGAGCAGTTCCAGCGTCTCGACGTCGAGATCGTTGGTCGGCTCGTCCAGCACCAGCAGGTTCGACGGCTGCGCGAACAGTTTGGCGAGCAACAGGCGATTGCGTTCGCCGCCGGACAGGCGCGTGATCGGCGCGCGTGCGCGTTCGGGCGCGAACAGGAAATCCTGCAGGTAACCGAGCACGTGTTTGCGCTGGCCGTCGAGTTCGATGTATTCGCGGCCTTCGGCGACGTTGTCGAGCGCATTCCAATCCTCGCGCAAGGCGGCCCGATGCTGATCGAAATAGGCGATCTCGAGTCCGGTACCGAGTTCGATTTCGCCCTGTTGCGGCGTAAGCTTGCCGAGCAGAAGCTGCAAAAGTGTACTTTTCCCGGAACCGTTCGGGCCGATGATGCCGACGCGATCGCCGCGCAGAATCGTCGTGGAGAAATCGTGCAGGAGCAGCTTGCCGTTCCAGGCGAAGTCGACGTGTTTCGCCTCGATGACTTTCTTGCCGGATGCCTGTGCGGTCGCCAGCGTCATCTTCGCCGTGGCGGCAACCTCGCGCCGCTCCGCACGCTCGCGCCGCAGCGACTTCAGCGCACGCACACGGCCCTCGTTGCGCGTGCGCCGAGCCTTGATGCCCTGGCGGATCCAGACCTCCTCCTGCGCGAGCTTCTTGTCGAACAGCGCGTTCGCCTGTGCTTGCGCGTGCAGGCGTTCTTCGCGTCGGCGCAGGTAATTGTCGTAGTCGCCAGGCCATGCGCTGACCTGGCCACGGTCGATTTCGACAATGCGCGTGGCCAGCGCACGCAGAAACGAGCGATCGTGCGTGACAAACACGATGCTGCCGGAAAAGCCGCGCAGAAACTCTTCCAGCCAGGCGATCGCCTCGATGTCGAGGTGATTCGTCGGCTCGTCGAGAAGCAGCACATCGGGCGCACGCACGAGTGCCTGCGCCAGCAGCACGCGGCGTTTCATGCCGCCCGACAGCGCGGCGAAATCGGTGGCTTCGGGCAGCTCCAGCCGGGTCAAGATGTTCTGCACGCGCCGGTCGAGATCCCAGCCGTGTTGCGCTTCGATTTGCGCCTGCACCGCGCCGAGTGCGGCAAGATCGTGGCTGCCCAGCATGTGGTGGTACTGCGCGAGCAGGGCGCCGAGATCGCCCAGACCCGCGGCGACGACGTCGAACACGCTGCCGGCGGTATCCTGCGGCACTTCCTGGGCGAGTCGCGCGATGCGCACGCCGTTCTGCACACGCACTTCACCGTCGTCGGGTTTGATCTCGCCGCCCAGCAGGCGCAAGAGGGTGGATTTGCCCTCACCGTTGCGGCCGACGATGCAGACGCGCTCGTTCGCCTCGATCGCGAGATCGACGTGTTCGAGCAGCAGCGGGCCGCCGACGCTGTAGTCGAGGCGTTGGAGCTGGATCAGGGGCATGGGCGCAGCCGTTTCTGAAAATCCGCTGGCGTGAGGATCGGTATCGGAAATGCGTCGTGCAAAGCGTGCAGGTCCTTGTCGCCGCTGACGAGAAATCGTGCCTTGCCAACACGCGCCAAGTGCAGAAATGACAGATCGAATGGGTCGCGGCAGGCAGGAACCTTGGGCAGACGTCCCGGCATGCGCACGACTGCGGTGTAAGGCAGGTAATCGGAAAGCAATTCCTGCTGCTCATCCGCGCTGAGTCCGAATTTTGGATAAGCCAGCACGCGCATCAGCTCCTGCGCAGTCGTGGTATCGACGAGCGGCACGCAGGCGCCGCCCTGCCACGCCTCACGCAGGCTCGCCGTTGTGCCGCCGCCGAACAACAGCGCGGACAGCACAACGTTGGTATCGAATACGACGCGCGGAGCACCGTTCATGCCTTGCGCTTGCGGCGCTGGTTCGGCTTGGCTTTGTATGCGGCCGGCATTTCTGCCACGCGCCGCCGTGCCCAAGTCACGGCAGCATCGACATCGGTCTGCGTCAATGCCAGTTCCGCGAGCTTTGCGCGTACCGCGTCGGCGCGCTGGATGCGTACCGGAGTCAGGATCAACTGGCCATTGCGTGCCTCGACATCGAAGTACTCGACCGGTCCGACCGAGGCCGTGGCGAGCTTGGGCAGGGTGAGCTGGTTTTTGGCGGTGAGTTTGGCGAGCACGGTGCAGGTCACATGAGTAAGGAATCCTTACTTTACGCCAGAACGGCGCAGGCGTCCACAAACGCAAACAGGCGGTAGTGCCTCAGTTTCAAACTCCGTTCGCCCTGAGCGTAGCGCCGAAGGCGCGAAGTCGAAGGGCCAGCAGCGTTTCGACTCCGCTCGCTACGCGAGCTACGCTCAACGCGAACGGGTTAAATTCAAACTGAGACACTACCCTCTCCCGCCAGCAGGAGAGGGGGTAGAAAAAATCTGCGACAATTCGCGCTTTGCTCCGACCGGAATATTGCATGAAAGCCCTGATCTGCGGTTCGCTCGCCTACGACACCATCATGGTGTTCCCGGACCAGTTCAAGAACCACATCCTGCCGGACAAGGTGCACATGCTCAATGTCGCCTTTCTGGTGCCGCGCATGCGCCGCGAGTTCGGCGGCTGCGCCGGCAATATCAGCTACAACCTGAAATTGCTCGGCGGACACCCGCTGCCGATGGGCACGGTCGGGCAGGATTTCGGCCCTTACCGCGAACACTTCACCCGCTGCGGCATCGATCTGTCGCAGGTGAAGACGATCGAGGATCTGTTCACCGCGCAGGCGTTCATCACCACGGATCTGGACGATAACCAGATCACCGCGTTTCACCCCGGCGCGATGATGCGCAGCTTCGAGAACCACGTGCGCGACGTGCCCGACATCCGCTTCGGCATTGTCGGTCCGGACGGCCGCGAGGCGATGCTGCAGCACGCCGCCGAGTTCGCCGAGCGCGGCATCCCCTTCATTTTCGATCCCGGTCAGGCCCTGCCGCTGTTCAACGGCGAGGAATTCCGCGCCTTCATCGACAAGGCGCAGTACGTCACCGTCAACGATTACGAATCGAACCTGCTGCAGCGCGCGTCCGGCTGGAGCGAAAAGCAGATCGCCGAACGCGTGCATGCCTACATCGTTACACGCGGTCCGAAAGGCTCGCTGATCCACACCAGCAAGGAAACCATCGACATTCCGCCCGCGCACGAGCGCCGCGTGTCCGATCCCACCGGTTGCGGCGACGCCTATCGCGCCGGCCTCATTTTCGGCCTGATGCGCGGCATGGATCTGGCCACCTGCGGGCGCATGGCTTCGCTCATGGGCGCGCTGAAAGTCGAGCATCCCGGCACCCAGAACCAGCGCTTTACCTACGCCGAATTCGCCGACCAGTTCCGCCAGCAGTTCAGCTACGCGCTGGATTGAGTGCGCACGCTGTGGGTCGCTGCAGCGCCTGATTCCCGGATGTAGCGATGGACCCGGCTGGGCGTGATGGCCCGGGACGATGACGGCCCGTCAGATGCGCGCGGTGCAGTTCGCTCATGGCGCAGGATTCGCAAATGCTGCAATCTTCGCGATCTGTTCGGCGAAGGTCGCAGGATCGATCGGTTTCTCGATGTAGCCGTTGCAGCCGGCGTCCAGCGCCCTTTCGCGGTCTCCCATCATCGCGTACGAGGTCACGGCAATGATCGGAATGTCGCGCAGTGCCTCAATGAGGCGCAAGGCGCTGGCCACGGCATACCCGTCCATCCGCGGCAACTGGATGTCGAGCAGGACGAGATCCGGCCGCAACTCGCGCGCCAGTTCGATCCCGCGCTCGCCGTCCTCGGCGGCCACGACGCGGTAGCCGTGGTATTCGAGCAGGAAGGTCGCCAGATAGCGGTTCTGCTCGTTGTCTTCGATCAGTAAGGCGCTCTTTTTCATGCCGGTCCGTGTGGGTCGTGGTTGGGAAGACAAACGCTGAACCGGCTGCCCCGGCCCCATTCGCTGCTGACGGTGATTTCGCCGCCGAGAAGTTGCGCCAGACGCTGCGAAATCGCCAGCCCCAGACCAGTGCCTTCGCTGCGCCGCGACAGTGCGTCGTCGATCTGCTGGAACGGCTTGAACAGCCGCTCGATCGCCTCGGGACTGATGCCGATGCCGGTATCCGCGACGGTGATGCGCACGCCGCCTTGTTCCGGCCGCGAGCGGTCGCCGGCACGCGGCGTACACGGCTCGATGGTCACGGTCACGCTGCCGGAATCGGTGAACTTGATCGCATTCGCGAGCAGATTGATCAGGATCTGTTCCGTGCGCCGGGCGTCGCTGCGCAACTCGCCGATGCCGGGCGCCACCGTGACCGTGAGCGCCAGGTGCTTCTTGTCGGCCGCGGGTCTGAGCGAGGCCACGGCTTTTTCGACGACGGCGCGAAGGTCGAAAACCGCGAGGTGGATCACGAACTGCCCGGCCTCGATCTTCGACATGTCCAGCACGTCGTTGATCAGCTCGAGCAGATGCGCGGCGCTGTCTTTCACCATGCCCAGTTGCCGGGTCTGTTCCGCGGTCAGGGGGCCGGCCATGCCCATCAGCACGAGCCCGCTGAAGCCGAGGATGGAATTGAGCGGCGTGCGCAATTCGTGCGACATGGTGGCGAGAAACGCCGATTTGGTCTTCTCCGCCGATTCGGCCCTGACTAGGGCGGCGCGCAGCTCGCCGGTGCGCGCCGTCACGCGCTGTTCCAGGGATTCGTTCAGGTCGCGCAGCGCCTGCTCGGCGCGTTTGCGGTCGCTGATGTCGCGGAACATGCCCAGGATGTTGCCGTCCGGCGTCAGCGTGCCGCTGACGTCCGCAATCAGCGTAGAGCCGTCCTTGCGCCGGAAGACCCATTCGCGCTGGTAGTCGGCGCCGGCATTGATTTCGCGAAGCGCCGGCGCGATGTGTTCGCGTTGGGACGGCACCGCGATGTCGGCGGCCGAGCGGCCGAGCAGCTCGTCGCGCGTGTATCCGAGCATCTTGCAGATGGCGGGGTTGGCGTCCAGGTACACGCCCACCGGATCAGCCAGCACAATCCCCTCGGGCGCGCATTCGAACAATCGGCGATAGCGCTCATCGCTGAGCCGTTGCGCGGCTTGCGCCTCGATCCGTGCGGAAACATCGATACCTATGCAAACCACGCCCGGTGTCCCATCGAGTTCCGCGTTCTGCGCGGTGAAATAGTACGGCAGCGCGCGGCCATCCTTGGTGACGAATGCCGCCTCCAGCTTGGCGCAGACGCCGGCTGCCACCTCGGCGCGTTTCGCGGTCAGCTGTGGCTTGTCCGCCTCGCCGAAAAAATCCGTGATGTCCATTCGCGCGAGCTCGTCGGCGCTGTAGCCGGAGACCTGCTCGAATTGCAGGTTCCAGCGCAGCAGACGTCCGTTGCTGTCATGCACATGCAGGATTCCCGGCATGCTCTGCATCATCGCGTCCGTGAATTGCCGCTCGCGCCGCACTGCAATTTCCGACGTGCGCGCGGCGTGCTCGCGCGCGTGATCGTCGAGGCCGAAGCCGATGTCGCGGGCGGCTTCCTTGAGCAGGGCGATTTCACGTTTCTGGAAAAATCCGACGCGATTCGAGTAAACCGCCAAGGCGCCCCCGATCCTGCCGTTTTCGCGGATCGGGAATGCCGCGGCAGCGCGCAGGCCGTGACGCGCTTGGGCTTCGCGCCATGGCAGCATCGCCGGATCTTCCAGCACGTTGTTGCAGATGTAGGGTGCGCCACTGCGGAACGCCGTGCCGACCGGTCCGCGTCCTTCCGGTCGCTCGTCCGAGTAGACGCGTATGCTGCGGACGTAGTCCTCGTCAGCGCCGCTGAGCGCCAGCGGAACGATACGCAGCGTTTCCGGCTCGTGCCAACCGATCCAGGCAAGGGTGAAGCCGGCGTGTTCGACCAGGATCCGGCAAATCTTGTCCAGTAGTTCATTGCGCGAGCGGACTCTGAAGATGGCCTGGTTGATTTGGCTCAAGGCGTTGAACAAGCGCGACATCTGCGCCGCCTCGCGTTCGCGCCGCAGTTGCGCCGAGATGTCGCGCGCGATCGTGTAACAGCCAACGACCGTGCCGTGCGCGTCCTGGATCGGCGTCACCGCGATGGAAACCTCGACCAGCCGCCCATCCTTGGCGAGTCGGACCGTTTCGAACGGGTCGACCCGTTCGCCACGGTTGACTGCCTGCTGGATCCGGTCCTCTTCTTGCTGCCGGTCGGCGGGCACGATGCGGCGGATCGAGGCGCCGATCATCTCCTCGCGGCGGTAGCCGAACATTTCCTCGGCGCCCCGGTTCCAGCTCGTGACGATGCCGTGCATGTCCTTGCCGATGATTGCGTCGGGTGCGGACTCGATGAGCGCGGCGAGGCGCCTGGAATCGTGAGTATCCTTCGTGCCGAGTCTGCGTGCCACCGGCAATCCCGCGACGTGATCGTGGATTTGATGATACGCCGATCCTTCTGGCGTCGCCCGCTCCGGGGCGAATCCGCGCAGACTTACGTAGGTAATCATGCGGATTGTGCGGGCATCGCGCACTACCTAGCATGCCTGCCATCGCCAGTAGCTTCCCGCAGGTGATCGGAATGAAAGCGACCCAGGTCTTGACCCATGCGGCAACCGCGACGGCCGAATCGCCTTCGACCCCGCGGCCGGCGCGAAGCCGCGACCGCAACGAGCCGGGCATCGTGTCCCGCCTGCAGTCGCTGCGCATGAACGCACCGGACCGTGACATGGTTTGCTGCCTGCGGGATTTCGTCGGCGCGTCGTCCATGGCGGCCCTGGTGTTCGAGGCCGACGAGCGCGTGATCTACGCCAATCGCGCGGCGCAGAACTTCGCCAGCGTGTTGAATCCGGAAAATCCGCAACGGGATCTGCGCTGCGTGCGCGACTGGCATCCCGGCCTGCTGCCCGCCGAGGCGATGCCGGCGTGCCGGGAGTACGGAACCTGGACGGGAGAGGTTGCGCTCGACGGCGCCGGGGAACGGCAGTGTGTACTGCTCGTGCAGGTGTCGTGCCTGGGTCCGGATCGCGGTGCGCCCTACGGACTTTCGCTGCGCGACATCACGGCCGATTACGCGCGCGAGGCGGAGCTGCACCAGCGCAACATCGATCTGGAAGTCGCCTACGGGCGTCTGAAAGGCGCGCAGGAACAGGTCATTCAGAGCGAAAAGCTCGCTTCGATCGGCCAGCTCGCCGCCGGTGTGGCGCACGAGATCAACAACCCGATCGGCTACGTCAAGTCGAACCTGAATTCGCTGCGGCAGTACATCGGCCAGTTGCTCGCGGCGATGCAAGCGTACGCGGCGGCGGCGTCCGATCCCGGCGACGCGGCGGCGGCCGCCCGGGTCGAACAGGTGCGCCGCGAGTGCGACCTGGAATTTCTCGTCACCGACGTGCGCCAGTTGCTGGAAGAATCGCGCGACGGCATCGACCGCGTTTGCAAGATCGTCAGCGACCTGAAGGATTTCTCCCGTCGCGACAATCTGGACGACTGGGTGCAGGCCGACGTGCACGAGGGCATCGAGTCCACCCTGAACATCGTCTGGAACGAACTCAAATACAAGGCGCAGGTGGTCAGGACATTCGGCGAGTTGCCGCCGATCGAATGCCTGCCGTCCGAGCTCAACCAGGTGTTCATGAACATGTTCATCAATGCCGGTCAGGCGATCAGGACGAAGGGCTTGATCACCGTCAGCACCGAGCGCTGCGGCGACAAGGTCCGCATCTGCATCGGCGACGATGGCGATGGCATTCCCGCGGATCTGCTGCCGCGCATATTCGATCCCTTTTTCACGACCAAGCCGGTTGGCGAGGGTACCGGTCTGGGCCTGGCGATTTCCTATGGCATCGTGACCAAGCACCACGGTACGATTCAGGTGACCAGCGCGCCGGGGCAGGGCACGATGTTCCAGATCGAACTGCCCATCCACCAGTCCGGCTCACCGGGCAAGGAGTAGATCCCATGTATCGCGTACTGCTCGTCGACGACGAACCGAACATCCTCAACGCGCTGCGGCGCAGCCTGGCCTCGATCGATGCCGGCCGCCTGGATGGCGAAGCATTGAAGCTCGACCTGTTCACATCGCCGGAAGCGGCGATCGAGCGTTGCGATGAAGCCGAATTCGATCTGATCATCTCCGACTACCGCATGCCGTCGATGAACGGGGTGGATTTTCTCATCCGGCTCATGGATACCCAGCCGAACGTCCCGCGCGTGATCATCTCCGGCTACGCCGATCGCGATGCGATCATCGCCGCGGTCAACGAGGCGCAATTGACCCGGTTCATCCAGAAACCCTGGGACGACGGCAAATTGCAGAGCGCCGTGATCTCGATTCTGGCAAACGCCAATCGGCGCAGCGCGGTGACGCCGGGAATGCAGCGCGAGGTCGGTCGCGAAGGGCAGCTGCAGCGGCTCGAAACCGAGTGCCCCGGGATCACGTACGTGGAGCGCGCCGAGGACGGCGGCATCGTGATCGAGCTGGAAGACGCGGAAATCTGACGCTGCGAATGCACGCCCGTGCCGGGCGCTGCGGGCAGCCGGCTAGGTTCCCAGCGCGAACGGGGTGAAGTTCGTGCCGCGGTCGTAGTAATCCTCGTTCTCGGCGCGCTTGAGCGCGGCGACGACGCGGTAGGTCAGCGGCGTGGCAAGGACCTCCCACAGCACCTTGAGTATGTAATTCGACACCAGCACGGTGAATACGAGTTTCGTGTCCCACACGCCGAGGAAGGCGGTCGGATAGAACACCAGCGAATCCACGCCTTCGCCGCAGATGGTCGAGCCGATGATGCGCGACCACAGCGCATTGCCATTCGTCCACAATTTCATTTTTGCCAAAGTGTACGAATTGACGAACTCGCCGCAGAAGAACGCGGTGATCGAGGCCAGCACGATGCGCGGAGTCTGGCCGAAAATCGATTCGTACGCCGCCTGTTCGTGCCAGTCCGCTGCGGGCGGCAGTTTCACGACCACCGTGGCCATGATCGAAGCGAACACCAGCGCGGTCAGACCCGACCAGATCACGCGCCGCGCGCGGGCGTAGCCGTAGACCTCGGTGAGGATGTCGCCGAAGATGTAGGAGATCGGAAAGAACAGCACGCCGGCGCCGAAGGTGAATTCGCCGATCAGCGGCAGATGCACCTGCGCCACTTTCGCCGGGCCGATCAGGTTCGAGCACAGCAGCACGCAAACGAACGCGCCGAGGATGAAATCGTAATAACGGTAGCTGCGCGGCGGGACGGCGTGCATGGGCGGATCCGGAAAACGCGAAGCCCCTAGCATGCCCGGCGGCGTTGCTTTTCGCCAGCCTCAGCGTGCCTGGATGCGGATTTTCGTCTTCACCGAATTGGCCAGGAAACAGCGCTCGTGCGCGGCATGATGCAGCGCGTCGAGCTGTTCGCGCGTGGCGGCGTGCGCGGGGTCGAACGTCGCATGCGGGCGCAGGACGATTTCCGCGATCATCGATTTGCCCGGCGCGATTTCGCGCATCATGCCGACGGCTTCGTCTTCGTAGCTGTCGACGACAAAGCCCTTGGCCGAAGCCAGCGCCAGGAACCAGAGCATGTGGCAGCTCGCCAGCGCGGCGACGAAAGCTTCCTCGGGATCGACCGCGGCCGCATCGGACCAGGGCGCCGGCACGATGTCCGGCGAGGCCGAGGCGTGTACCGTGGCGCCGCCGTCGAAGTGCCAGACATGGGTGCGCGCATAATGACCCTTGCCGAACGCCGCGGTGCCGCGCCGCCAGTGGATGCTCGCAAGATGTTCGCTCATGGCGTAAGGTTTCCGCGCTGCGACCGGTCGATTGTGCGTCATTGCCGAGGAGATCGCCATGCGCCCGGGTCTTCGTATCTACGCGTTATTCCTGTGCCTGCTCGCCGCTCCGGCGCTCGCCTCCACGCACGCGCTGGCCTGGCAGGGCAAGGGCGCGGACGGCCACGAAATCCGCTTCGACCCACAGCACCTGCAGCATCCGGCGCTGCTGCTGTTCTGGGCGACCTGGTGTCCGTACTGCGAGGCGCTGATGCCGTATCTGCAAGATGTATACAATGCCGCAGGCCGGAACCGGCTCGACGTGTTCGCGATCGACATCAAGGACGACGGCCATCCCGCGGCAACCCTGCGCGAGCGTCATCTGACTTTCACCCTGGTCCGCGACGGCGACGCGATCGCCGATGCCTATGGCGTGGAAGGCACGCCCGGCGTGTTCCTGGTCGATGCCAAGGGCGACATCATTTACCGGCGCGATGGCGGCGGCGAGCCAGCCAAGGTCGAGGCGGCGTTGCGCGCCAGGCTGCATTTGGGCAAGGCGCGTCGCCGCTGAGACCGGCTCGATCTCAGTGCGCGACCAGTAACGGCAGGTCGCTGTTCTGGAACAGATGCCGCGTTGCGCCGCCGAGCACCAGTTGCGCGATGCGCGAATGGCCCCAGGCGCCCATCACGATCAGATCCGCCTGCATGCTGCGCGCTTCGGCGAGAATGGCCGCGCCGTAGTCGCCCTTCGGCGTGAATTCGCGCACGAGCGCGCGCACGCCGTGACGTTGCAACCAATGCGCCAGATCCAGCCGCGGCAGGTGACGTGCGCCGAGGTCGTCGTCCTGCGCCGCGCCGTCGAGCACCACGACCTGCGCGGCGCGGGCAAGAACCGGCAGTGCGCCGCGGACCGCCAGCATCGCTTCGCGACTGTGATTCCAGGCGACGAGCACACGCTCGCCCAGCGTGGTCAGCTTCGCCGATTCCGGCACCACCAGCACGGGCACGCCGGCGCCGAACACGGTACGCGACACCGTGCCCCAGCCGGTCGGTGCGTCGGGATTGAGCGTTGGCCGTTCGGCGACGACGAAATCGCACCAGCGCGCGCAGTGGCACAGCGCTTCGACTGCTTCGCCCTGCGCGACCAGCCATTCGCCGTGGCCGCCGTGTGCGACGAGCAGATCGCGCCACCAGGTGCCCTGCGTTTGCGCCTCGGCATACAGGCGGTCGGCTTCGTGGACCTGGAACACCACGGTCTCCGGCGTGCTGAACGCCACCGCGCCGAGCGGCGCGACATAGAGTCCGTACAAATAGGCATCCAGGCGCTGCGCCAGCGCGAAGGCGGCGCGTGCGGCAAGCGGCTCGCCGCGGGTTTCGCGCACGTGGACGAGTATGTCGAATGCGGACATCGGCGGCTCTCCTAGTTGCGTCTTTATCGCTAGCTTAACGCGGAGCACGCAAAAGTTCCGCTATCGGCGCGCGCGTTGTTGTGCGTTCAGGCCGCTTGCGCCAGACTCGCCACCGGTTCAATTACAAGGAGAATCGATATGCGCAGCATTCCCATCCTTGCCGCATCCGTCCTGATCGCCGCGTCCGCGTTGTATTCCGCGCGCGCCAGCGCTGCCGGCCAGATCGATTGCGAGATGAAATTCAACCTCACCGGCTGGGCGGCGATCTACAAGCACGCCGAGGGTCGCGGCACGATCACCTGCAATAACGGGCGCACGTTCCGGGTGAACATCGTCGCCATCGGCGGCGGTCTCACCGCCGGCAAGTACAAGATCGAAGGCGGCACCGGCAAGTTCTCGCAGGTGTACGACACCGCTGAACTGTTCGGCAGCTATGCCCAGGGCGAAGCGAATGCCGGCGTGGTCAAATCGGGGATCGCGCAGGTGCTGACCAAGGGCAATGTCTCGCTGGCCCTGGCCGGCAGTGGTGAAGGCGTGAATCTCGGCATTTCCTTCGGCAAATTCACCATCTCGCACGCGCACTGAGTGCCCCCACGGCGCAAACGCGGCGCTCGGAAGGGCGCCGCGTTTTTTTCTTGCCGCAACGCACAAAAATCGGTAGGGTGCGGAGATGGACGGCCAAACGGCGACACAGCGTTACAGCACCGGCGAGGAACTCGCCAACAGCCTGACCCACGGGTTCGGCTTGTTGCTCAGCGTGGCAGGTCTTGCCGGATTGATGCTCGTCGCCGGCGGCATCCACGAAATCGCCTCGTGTCTGGTCTATGGCATCGCGCTGGTCCTGGTCTATACCACTTCCACGCTGTATCACGGCGTGCGCAATGCCGGCGTCAAGCACGTGTTGCGCACCCTCGATCACATTGCGATTTTTCTTCTGATCGCCGGAACCTACACGCCGTTCATGCTGATCGCGCTGCGCGGCGCCTGGGGTTGGAGCTTGTTCGCGGTGGTCTGGACCTTGGCCGTGCTCGGCGCGATCTTCGAACTGACGGCGCTGCGCCGCCATCGCCGCGCGATGATCGCGTTGTACGTCGGCATGGGCTGGGTCGGGCTTGTCGCGCTCAAGCCGCTCGTCGCCGCGCTGCCGGTTCCGGGGCTGTGGCTGCTGTTCGGCGGCGGCGTCAGCTACACGGCCGGCGTCGCATTCTACGTGTGGCGCAACCTGCGCTATCACCATGCGGTGTGGCACGTGTTCGTGCTTGGCGGCAGCGTGCTGCAGTACTTCGCCGTGCTGTTCTACGTATTGCCGGCCGGTCGGTGAGCGCATTCGTCGTCCATCACGGCGGTTGCCACTGCGGCCGCGTGCGTTTCGAGGTCGATGCGCCGGCACGCATCGACGCACTCGAATGCAATTGCTCGATCTGCCGCATGAGCGGATATCTGCACCTGATCGTGCCGGCAGTGCGGTTTCGCCTGCTGCAGGGCGGCGAGTTTCTCGGCGAGTACGCATTCCACACCGGTGTTGCGCGGCATCGATTCTGCCGGGTGTGCGGGATCAAGTCGTTCTACGTGCCGCGCTCGAATCCCGATGGCATCGACGTCAACGTGCGCTGCCTGGATCGCGCCACGATCGAGAACATTTCAATCCGGCAATTCGACGATGCCGATCGGGATGCCGCGACGGTGGCAATTGCGCACCTGTCGCGCTAGACCAAGAAGGCCAGCGCAAACACGCCAAGCATTGTGAAACACAGCGCGAGTTTGGCGAGCGTGCCGAACAGCAGGCCGATCCAGGTGCCGACGCCGACACGGGTCGCATGCTCGAGCCTGCCGCCGTCCGACAATTCGCCGGCGACCGCGCCGATGAACGGCCCGAGCAGTAAGCCGGGCAGACTGAAGAAGAATCCGACCAGCATGCCGATGCTCGCTCCCCACAGCGCACGCGCGCTCGCGCCGACGCGTTTGGCGCCGAGAACTCCGGAGACGAAATCCACCAGCAGCGCGAGCGCTGCAAGCACACCGAGCACGATCAGGGTGAATGCGCCGATGTGCTGGAAGTGATCGGCCCAGGCCGCCAGCAGCATGCCGCCGAAGACCAGAGGTACGCCGGGCAGGATCGGCACGACCGCGCCGGCCATGCCGACCAGAATCAGGATGCCGGCGAGGACGTAATAGCCGATTTGCAGCATCGTGTCGTTCAACGCACGCCCGCGCTGGCATTCCGGGCTTCGGTATCGATCGCGAAGGCGTCCTTGTATTCGGGCTTGAGCAGGTCATAGAAAACCTTCGCCGGGACTTCCACCTGCTGTACTCCATCCACGTACGCTGCCACCTGATACGGTGGAAAGATCACTGTCAGCCCGATCGCGGGGGAGTCCAGGCCATCGACCAGAAAGACCCGGAAGTTTTCCGGCGTCGGTTGCGTGCCGCGTTCGATCCAGCGGTTCATCGATGCGATCTGCGCAGCTTTCTGTGCCGGCGCCATCGCGGAATCGCCATCGCGCAGCCGCGCGGCGTAGCGACCTTCGAGCTGGTGCCGGCATTCGTCGGACAACGCCTGCAAACCGGATTGCGCATCGGTGAAAAGGTCCGGTAGCGCCGTCAGCTTGCCGTTGGCCAGATCGAGGTTGAAGCTGGCGAGGATCGGCACACCGTGCGCGCCGCCGACAAAGGCCGAGCCCGAGGCCGTGACGCTGACGAAATCCGCGGTGCGGCGGGCGACGGCAAAGGTCAGATCCAGGCTGTAGTCGACGCCGGTGGCGCGATCGGCGGCGGTGCTCGCATCCAGAAAGTCCGTTTTCTGTATGGCCGCGAAGCGGTGAACCGCCGCGACGAGTGGCTGCCATTCCGGTTCCAGGAGTGGGTAAAGGATCTCGAACGCATAGCCTTTACCCTTGCCGGCATCGGTTTCGGGCTGGGATTCGGCCGCCGCCGCGGAGGCGACCGGCGTGGCGGATGCGGAAGGGCCGGTATCGCGCTCGCTGCAACCGGCGCACGCCAAGCACAATATCGCGGCAGCGGCTGGAAAGCCGGACCAGCGCAAACCTGAAAACACGATCAAGACCCCCTGAACGGTGCAAGACGCAAAGTTTAGGCAATGTACGGCATACGCGCCATCGGCTCGCCCGCGCAAATGGCCGCAAGGGCGATGCGTGCTCAATGTGTCGTGGCGGTTTCGCGTTGCCGGAAAGCCTCGCGGACCTGCTCGCGCAGCCATTCGTCGTCCCAGGGCTTGGTCAAGAACCGGAACACGGCTCCACGGTTGACTGATTCCGTAACGATGTCGAGGTCGGTATAGCCGGACAGGATGATGCGCGTTGTGTCGGGATACATCTCCTTTATCTTGTCGAGCAATTCAATTCCCGACATTCCCGGCATGCGCTGGTCGGAAATGACGACCTGTACCGGATGCAGCGCAAGCAACTCCAACGCTTGTGCGCCGCTGTCCGCGGCCAGGATCCGGTAGCCATCGTGCCGAAACAGCCGTGACAAGGAGGCGCGTATGCCCTGTTCGTCGTCTACGATCAGCAAGGTGCGTCCGGCTTCCGCGGTGGGGCGAACGACGTCGATGTGGCGGCTGTCCAGCAGATAGGACTCGAATGCCTTCGCCTCGACCGGCGGGCTGAAATAGCTGCCCTGAAACTCGTCGCACTGGTGCCGTGACAGGTAGGCAAACTGCGCTTCGGTCTCCACGCCTTCGGCGACGGCCTTCAGCCGCAGGCTGCGCGCGATGGCCACAATCGCGCGCGCGATCGCGGCATCCTCGGCGCTTTTCGTGACATCGGTGATGAAGCTGCGGTCTATCTTCACGCGGTGGAAAGGCAGCTGTTTGAGGTACGAGAGCGAGGAGTACCCGGTACCAAAATCGTCGAGCGCAAGGCCTATGCCCATTTCACGAAAATGGGTCAGAAGGCGCAACGATTTGGCCATGTCCCGGATGACTGCCCTTTCCGTCAGTTCGAGCTCGAGCGCTTGCGGATCCAGCGCGTACCTTGCCAGCGCATCGCGCACAAGCTTCAGCAAGTCGGTGCGCTCGAGCTGTATCGAGGAAACGTTCGCCGCCACCGGAACGATCGGCACACGCGCTGCGCGCCATGCGGCCTGCTGCGCACAGATCTGGTCGATCACCCATTCGCCGATCGGCACGATCAGTCCGGTGTGCTCGGCCGCGTCGATGAAATCATCCGGCTGGATTACCCCGCGTTCGGGATGATGCCAGCGGATGAGGGCTTCCGCCCCGTTGATGGCGCCGCGGATCAGGTCCACCCGCGGCTGGTAGGCCAGCATGAACTGCCCGCGTTCAAGCGCCGCGCGCAACTGCGCTTCCATGTCCAGTTTGCGCACGGTGTTCTGGTGAAGGGTTTCGGAAAAGTACACGAAAGGTTCGCCGGATGACTTGGCGAGTTTGAGCGCGGTCGTCGCATGGTCGAGATTGGCAGCACTGCTGCGCGACTGCGCATCGAACCTGTACAACGCGATCCCGGCGAAAGCCTCGAGGCGGATCTCATGCAGATCGACGTGGAACGGCTCGGCAAAGGTCGCAAGCACGCGTTCGCGGGGATCGCCGCCGGCTTCGTCGGCGGACATCCCCGCTGCCGCGAAAATGTCGCCGCTGATCCGCGCGATGGCGCAATCTGCGCCCAACTCCTTGCGCAAGCGTTCGCCGACTTTGCGCAGCAGCCGATTGCCCCGCCAGTGCCCGTGGCGCTGGTTGACCAGCGCGAAATGCTTCAGATCAATGGCGCACAGCCACAGGTTGAGGTTTTGCGAGCGCGCGGTCTCCTCGAGCCGGCGCAGATGCTCATGGAACGAACGCGTATTCTCCAGACCGGTCAACGTGTCATAGTAGGTCAGCTGTTCGAGCCGCTGCGCGGTTTCGATGTGCCCGAGTGCGTAGGATAAATCGCGTGCCAGCCATTCCAGCAGGGTGATCTCTTCAGCATCGAAAAAATCCACCTCGACGGCGATCAACAGGAAGACGCTCACCACCTTGTCGGCGACGACAAGGGGAAAGGCGGCACCGGCGCGCAGTCCGCGCTGGCGCAACTGTTCGTGTATCGGCTGATAGGCCGGGTCGGCGAGCAAGTCGTTGAGTATGGACAACCTGCCCGAACGCAATGCGCGCTGGCACAATTGATGCTCGACCGGCAGCGCGCGACGCGTGACATCCACGAAGTCCGCCGTATCCGCAAAGAGTCCTTGCGCTGCAACCAGCCGCAGGTGCGTACTGCCGGCGTCGACCTCCATCGCCGCGGCGAGCGCAAACACGCCTTGTGCAACGGCGACGTGGCAGGCTTCGTGCAGCAGACCTTGGTGATCGGAATGGCGCAACATCGCCGAGTGGATGCCACCGATCACCGCATGAATGCGGTTCAGACGCGCGATCCTGTTCTCCTGCTGTTTCTGCTGTGTGCGATCTTCCAGCAGGCAGATCGCAAATGCGGGTTGACCGTCGGCGTCGCGTGCCAGAGAAGAGGTCAGCGCGCCCCAGAGTTCCCGCCCATCCTTGCGCCGGAATTGTCGCTCGATGACGAAGTTGTCGATCTCGCCGCGCAGCAGCCCTTCGCGTCGTGAACGCGCGGCGTCGCACTCCGGTTCGAACAGCGACTCTGCGCTCATGCCCGGCAATTCCTTCGGATCGTAGCCGAGCATGTCCGCCATTTTCGGGTTGGCGCGCGTGAGCCGGCCATCCGCGGCATCGACGATGGCGATGCCCATGCCGGCCTGTTCGAAGATCATGCGCAAGCGTTCTTCGCTCAGCTTGCGGGCCTGTTCCGCCTCCAAGCGTGCGGAAATGTCGATGCCGACTCCAACCATGCCATCGAAGTCATCGACTTGCACGTGGCGGCCGGTGAAGTAATACGGATGCACGCTACCATCCTTGGCAAGCAGATTCGCGATGACAGTCGACTCGCCACCGGCGAACACGTCGGCAAAGCGTTTCTTAATCAGGGGCACATCGGCGCCGGGTCCGAAATCTAGCAAGCGCATCTGCGCAATTTCCTCCGGGGCATAGCCGGTGACCTTTTCGAGTTGCCGGTTCCAGCGCCGAATGCGCAGTTCCCGGTCGAACGCGTAAAAGATGCCGGGCATGGCCTCGCGCAGCGCATCCCCGAATCTCTGCTCACGCTCAACGGCGACTTGCGCCTCGTGCGCCGCCAGGTCGCGCGCCAAGTTGTCCAGTGCGAAGCCGATATCGGTGGCTGATTCCTCGAGCAGGGAGATTTCCCTCTCGCGGAAGAAACCGGCATGCTGCGAATACACGGTGAGAACGCCCTGGACGCGGCCGTTCTCGCGGATAGGAAAACCCGCCACGGCATGCAAGCCCGCGTGCTCGAGCTCTGCGTGCCATGGCCGCATCGAAGGATCGTGCAAGGCGTCGTTGCAGACGCAATACTGTTCGTTGCGCACGGCGTTACCCGCCGGTCCACGCCCTTCGGCACGTTCATCCGCGTATACGTGAATGCGCGATACGTAGCCCGTTTCGTCGCCGCAAATGGCGACCGGCTTGACCTCCTGCGATTCGGGGTCGATCCAGCCGATCCAGGCCAGCGCGAACCCCGCGACATCGACCAGAATCCGGCACGCCTCGTGCAGGATCTCCTCGCGCGTGTGTTTGCGCACTATGGTCTGGTTGACTTGGCTCAGGGCCGAATACAGCCGTTCCAGCCGTTCCGCTTGGCGCGCACGTTCGAGCATCGGCCTGATATCGCGGATGATCCTGGACGCCCCGACGATCTGGCCGGCAGAGTCCTTGATCGGCGCCCCGGCAACGGATACTTCAAGCAGCCGGCCGTCCCGGGCGCGGCGGACCGTCTCGTACGGCGCGATCCGCTGCCCGCTGCGGATCGCGTCGATGATCCGGGCTTCCTCATTGCGGCAGTCGTCCGGCAGCAGGCGACCGATCGATTCGCCGATTATCATCGCGCGGCTGTAGCCGAACATCTTCGCGGCGCCCGGGTTCCAGCTCGTGATGATTCCGTTCGCGTCGAGGCTGAATATCGCGTCCTCGGATGCCTCGACGATACCCACCGCAGACATCGCTTCAAGGACGGATCTGTCGGCTGCGGTGGACTGTCCTGCCGCAGCGCCCGTATTGGCTTCGTGCGCCAGCCGTTCGGACAGGCGGCGGGCCAGGGCCCGCAACTGCGCGCACTGGCGTTTGCCCAGGCGCCGCCGCCTGTGGTCCATGACGCCAAGCGTGCCCAGTACCCGGCCATCCGCTGCGGTGAGTGCGACGCCCGCGTAGAAGGCGATGTGCGGTTTGTGCACTACCAGCGGGTTTTCGTGGAAACGCCGGTCGCGAGCAGTTTCGAGCAGGACGATCGACGGCGGTTGCGCTGCGGTGTACTCGCAAAAAGCCATGGCGGCGTGCGTCTGTTCGGCGGTCAGTCCGATCGCCGTGAGCAGTTGCTGGTGTTCGCCGCCCAGGGAAATGACGGCGATCGGTGCCCCGCAAGCACCGGCCGTCAGCATGACGAAATCATCGGCGGCGATCGCATTCTGCGCGGTGCCGGCATTTTGCCCCTGCGGCATCATGGTGGTTGCCCTTGTGCGCGGCGAGTTGGATGCGCGAATCGCCCGCTGCTTATCGTACGGCATGCTACGGCGCACCATGGGTTAGGATTTTGCAGGCGGCGATGACCAGATACCATGCAAGCATCCTGCCATGACTTGCCGTTGCGGACGGCAAGGTTGGGGTATGACGTAACGGCCGGTACCTGCAACCGGCGTGCCTCAATCCAGCCGCTTGCGCGTGCGTGCGATCGCGATGCCGAGTACGAGGACAATGAAGACACCGAGTGCGGCCAGTTCCGGCCACAAATCGGCGAGCGTCGCCGCGCGCAGAAGAATGCCGCGGATCAGGCGCATGAAATGCGTCATCGGGAAAATCTCGGCCAGCCACTGCGCCGGCCACGGCATGCCGGCGTAGGGGAACATGAATCCGGACAGCAGGATCTGCGGCAGGAAGGTGAAAAACGCGAGCTGCATGGCCTGGAACTGGCTCTTCGCCAGCGTTGACAGAAACACGCCGAGCGCGAGCGAGGCGACGATGAACACGAGCGAGGCGGCATAAACGGCGACAAGGCTGCCGCGGATCGGCACATGAAAAATCGCCACGCCAAGCAGTAGCACCAGGGTCACCTGCAACAGGCCGATGCCGACGAAGGGCAGCACCTTGCCTACGGTCAGTTCTGCCGGCGACACCGGCGTCGCGATCAAAAATTCCAGGTTGCCGCGTTCGCGTTCGCGCACCAGCGCCATTGCCGTGAACAACACCATGGTCATGGTGAGAATGACGCCGATCAATCCGGGTACCGTGTTGATCGGCGCGCGCCGGCCGGGATTGTAGAAGTTCACGATTTCCACATTGTCCGGCGGCGGTGCGGCAGCCGGATTCAGCAGTGCTTGCAGCGGCAGCGCGGCGAGTTGGCGCACGGCCTGCTGTACGGTCTGGTCCGAACCGTCGACCACGATCTGCAGCGGTGGCCGATCCTGTGCGCCTGCGTTTGATAGGATCAGGCGCCGTTCGAAATCCGGCGGAATCACCAGCGCCGCGCTGATCGCACCCTGGCGCAGCAGCGTGTCGAGATCCTGCGGCGTGCGCAGGCGATAGTCGAAATCCAACACCTGGGTCTGTGCGATCTCGGCAACGAGTTCGCGCGACTGCGCCGTGCGCGCCTGATCGAGCACGGCCGCGGGCAGATGACGGATGTCCATGTTGATCGCGTAGCCGAACAGCAGCAGTTGCATGGTCGGAATGCCGACGATCATCGCGAAGGTGAGCTTGTCGCGGCGCAATTGGCGCAGTTCCTTGATGACGATGGCCCAGAGCCGGCGCAGGTTCATGCGCGTCGTTCCGAAGCAGGCGCGGGTACCAGGCGCGTGGCGGCGACGAACACGTCTTCCAGATTGGGCCGTGCCGTTTCCACCTGTGCGACGATGCCGGCCGTGCGCAAGCGCGCGGCGATGCGTGTGCGCAGATCCGCACCGTCGCTGCCGAGTACGCGCAAGCTGGCGCCGATCTGTGCCATCGCGGCGATTTCGGGAAATTGCGCCAGTGCATCCTGTGCGGCGCGCGGATTGATGCAATCAATCACGAACACCTGGCCGGGCAGGGCGTCCGCGAGTTCGCGTGGCGTGCCGTCGGCGACGAGACGGCCACGGTCGAGGATTGCGAGGCGATGGCAGCGTTCGGCCTCGTCCATGTAATGCGTGGATACCAGGATCGTGGTGCCCGCGTCGGTCAGCGCAAACAGCGAATCCCAGAATTCGCGCCGCGATTGCGGATCGACCGCGCTGGTCGGCTCGTCGAGCAGCAACAGTTCCGGTGCGTGCAGCACTGCGGCGGCGAGCGCGAGGCGCTGCTTCTGTCCGCCGGACAGCGTGCCCGCAAGTTGATCGCGCAGTTCGCCAAGCCAATAGCGCGCGAGCAGCTCGGCCACGCGTGTGTGCGAGCGTGCGCGATCCAGTTCGTGTACGGCCGCGACGAATTCGAGGTTTTCGCGCACCGTCAGATCGTCGTACAGCGAAAATTTCTGCGTCATGTAGCCGATGCGGCGTTTGAGCGCCTCGGCCTGCTCGGGAATCCGGTAACCGAGTACCTGGATTTCGCCCGCGCTCGGCAGCAGCAGGCCGCACAGCATGCGGATCGTGGTCGACTTGCCCGAACCGTTCGGACCGAGAAAGCCGTATACCTGCGCGCGGCCGACGGTCAGGTCGAGACGGTCGACCGCGGTCACCTTGCCGAACGTGCGCGTCAGGCCGCGCGCGACGATGGCGGTATCAGTTGGCGGCATGATCGAGCAAGGTGGCCTGACACGGCACGCCGGCAGGCAGTTTGCGTGCCGCTGCGCCGTCGAGGAACAGATCGGCACGATAGGTCAGGCGGCTGGCATCGTCGCCTGACAGCGCGTAGTACGGCGTGAAACTCGCTTCGCTGCGGATGCGTTTGAGCGTCGCCGTGAACGGTTGCGCCACGCCGTCGACATGCACGGAAAAGTGAGCGCCCTGTTGTAGCGACGCACGTTGCGATTCCGGCACGAACACCTGTGCGTAGGGCGCGTCGCCGACCAGGAGGCTGACGACGCCGGCGCCCGCCGGCGGACGGTCGCCGAGCCGGAACGGCAGCGCATCGATGCGGCCTGCACGCGGCGCGTGAACGCTGAGCCGATCCAGGGTGATCGCCAGTTGTGCCGCCTGAGCCTTGGCCTGGGCGAGAGACGCTTCACCCTGGGCCAAATCTTCAGGGCGCGTGCCGTTGAGCAATTGCGCGAGATTGGCCTGGGCGGATTTGACGTCGGCGTCGGCCTGCCGCAACGCCGTGTTCGCGTTGTCCAGATCGGCCTGACTGTTCAGGCCGCGGCGGCGGATATCGGCGGCGCGATCGCGCGCGATGCGCGCGTTCGCGGCAGTGGTTTGTGCGCGAGCCAGCGCAGCGCGAGAAGCATCGATGGTTTCGATGCGTGCGCCGTGGCGCAGCTCGTCGAGCGCGGCGGTCAGGCGCTGCACGTCGGCCTGCGCGGCGTCCAGCTGAGCTTGGGTGCGGCGCGGGTCGAGCGTGAGCAGCAATTGCCCGGCTTGCACGGTATCGCCTTCGTTGACGAGGATTTGCGTGATCGGCTCGGAGACTTCCGCCGGCACGGCGATGCGATCCCATTCCAGCGTGCCGAGCAGCGGCGCCGGTCCGGTCTCGCGCCTGCAGGCGGCAAGCACGAGTGCGGCACCGAGCAATCCAGACAGAGCCAGGTTTCGCATGCGCAATCTCCGGCGACGGGTCGACAGACGCAGAGTATGCCGGATGCGCGCAGGCGAAGTATGGGCCGCCGGCGTGTGACGGCAGTCGCAGCCGTGCGCGAATTGCAGGCGCAGACTCGCGTCTTGCGGCACGGTATGCTTGACATCCGGACGCGGCGGAACGGGTAGTGCGGAGAAATGGCGACGTGATGGCGATGGCATTCTGGCCGGCATGGGCGGCGCCGTTGCTGAACGGTGCGGCCTTGCTGCTGGCGCTTGGCTTCCGGCGCAATCGCGCCGTGCTCGTGCTGGCCGTGCTCACGGCCGCCGCGCTGGCTTTGGCCGGAACCGGTTCCGCCGACCCGGGCGAACGCGGCGTCGACGCGGCGCGCATGTTCGCGCCGTGGCTGCTGCTGGCTGCCGTGGCCCTGCCCGAACGCGGTCTGCTGGCGCGCCGCAATCTTGCCTTGCTGCTGCTGCTCGCGACGGCAGTCTGGCTGACGCTCGGTGCATCCGATCGCCTGTGGCCGGGCCTGCGAGCGGCTCTGCCCCTTGGCGTTTTGCCCTGGTCCGCGGGCGCCGTGGCGGCAGCGGTCACGTTCGCCGGTGCGCTGCTGTGTCTGTTGCGCTGGGTGCTGAGCGGCGTGCCGATGGAAGCCGGGCTCGGCATCGTGCTCGGCCTTGCCGGATTCGCGATGCTGCCGGGCATGGACATCGGCAACACCAGCCGCACGCTGGCACTGGCCGGTGCGAGTGCGCTGCTCGCCGTGCTTTTCGCCTCGTACCGGATGGCCTTTGTCGATGCGCTGTCCGGCCTGCCGAACCGGCGCGCGCTGGACGAGACGCTCGCGCGTCTGACCGGCGACTATGCGCTGGCGATGGTCGACGTCGATCATTTCAAACAGTTCAACGATTCGCATGGCCACGACGCCGGCGACCGCGTGCTGCAGGCGGTCGCCGGGGAG
The DNA here is from genome assembly GCA_018969845.1 of Lysobacteraceae bacterium. Taxonomy (GTDB): domain Bacteria; phylum Pseudomonadota; class Gammaproteobacteria; order Xanthomonadales; family Rhodanobacteraceae; genus Rudaea. The sequence goes on from JAGWXP010000004.1 coordinate 28,964, forward strand.
TTGCGGCGCGAGCGCCGCGGCCATGCGTTCCGCTATGGCGGCGAGGAATTCTGTTTGCTGTTCTCCGGCGCGCGCAGCCGCGATGCGGTGCGCATGTGCGACCAGACCCGGCGCAATGTCGAGACGATGCGCGTGCGCATCCGCTCCGCGCCGGCCAAGATCCGCGGCGGCCAGGCGGTCAAGCGCAAGCAAGACGTTGAAACGAATGTCACCGTCAGCATCGGCGTGGCCCTGCGCGATGCCGACACGCGCTCGGTGGCCGAGGTGCTCAAAGGCGCGGACGAGGCGCTGTACCGCGCCAAGTCGCGCGGCCGCAATCGTGTGGTCTCGCGCTAGGGAACCGTGAAATAATCCCGCTCTTCCGGCGCGAGCCGGGCCGACGGCACGATGCGTCCCGGTCATGTTTTCCGAAATCCGCACAGTCAACCGCTCCCAGGGTGCCGAGCGATGAAGCACGATGTCACCCACGGCGGCGGCCAGACCCACGCGCTGGTCGTCGACGATCAGCCCAGCACCACGATGCTGGTTGGCGCGATGCTCGGCCGCGCCGGCTATCGGGTCGACCAATGCGCCTCGGCACGCGAGGCGATCGCGGCGATCGCGGCCACGCGCTACGATTTGATCGTGCTCGACCTGAACCTGCCGGACATGCCGGGGCTGGATTTGTTGCGCGATTGGAAATCGGAGCGCTTGCCGCCGGTTGTGGGGATGACAAGCGGCGTCACGCCGGAGTTGGTCGAGCGCGCCAGCGCGGTCGGAATGAACCGTGTCCTGGAAAAACCCGTTTCCGGAGCGCAACTGGTCGCGGCCGCGGCGGCGGCGATCCGCGATACCCGTTCGCAGGAGATCGTGACATGCGACGGTGCACCGCTCGCGGCAAGCGTGCTGGCGGAGTTGCGTACGAGCAATGGTGAGGCATTGTTCCGCCGCTTCGTCGAACAGGCGTTTGCGGATGCGTGGCACTGCATGGGCGAACTGGAGAGCGCGGCGGCCGGCGATGGCGAGGCGTGGCTGCAACACGCGCGGACGCTCGATGGCGTGGCGCGCAGCGTCGGCGCGCGCCGTCTCACGCACCTGATCGCCGCGGCGATGTCGCTGCCGATGCCGCGTGTGCGCGAGACAGCGGGCGCGTTCACCCGTCAGTTCATCGACTTGCTGGATGAAGCCCACGAAGCGCTCGGTGAATGGATGCGGCAGCACGGCGCGGATGCGCAGGCGGATACCGCACAGCAGGACATGACCTCGAGACAGGTCGAGTTGACCGAGCGCGAGCGTGAAGTGCTGCGCTGGACCGCCGTGGGAAAAACCGTCTCGGAGATTGCCGCGACGCTCGGTATATCCGCCCGCACGGTGACCTTTCACATCACCAACATCTTGCGCAAACTCCATGCCGCCAACAAAACCGAGGCGGTGTCAAAAGCGATGGCGGACGACTTGATCCGTTGAGTTTGCCTTCGCGCAAACGTCATGCGCGCGGCGCAGGGCGCATTGACGCAAGTCAAGGCGGGATGCGCGCGCAAGCGTCATCCTCGACATCTCTCCCATCACCATGCCGGACGGCAGCCCGCAGATGAATACGTCTGCGCTCGACAGCACGACGATTCAGCCTCCCCTGCGGGTTGCCGGTCCGGCGCCGCAAGCGGTTCACCATGGCGGCGCGACAAATAGTTACCCGCACCCCGGCGACCAGCGCATGAACATTTTGCCGGCGCCCGAATCCGTGGCGCTCGCCGGTGCGCGTCGCGTGATCGATCATGTCGACGACGCGTTCGTCTTGCTGCTGGCGGCGCGCCGGTGGATCGTCGGCGCGGTGGTGCCGATCAAGCACCGCTCCGGCGAGCGCGCGCGCAATCCGGACCGCGAAACGCAGGTGCGCGAGCGCGCGCGGCGTCTGGCACGCCGACTCGGTGTGCCGGATGCCAGCGCGCGCCAACTGGTGGAAATCCTGATTCGCGACGCGTGCCTGCTGCAGGGCCTCACGCCTGATCTGGATCAAGGCGCGGACAGCGCGCAGGCAGGCATGATCGCAGCCGGCATGACGACGACATGGGAAACGGATCGGACTGCGGCGCATCCTTGGCTGCGATTGTTGCCGCCGCCGCAGCGCGCGCGCGCCGTGTTGCGTTTCATCCCTCGGCGCTGGCAGGCCCGCGCCTTTGAGTCGATGCTCAGCCGCGCCCTGGCTCCGTTGCGCGGCGGCGACACGCTGACGTTCATGCACGGGCGGCGGCTCGGCATCGAAGTGACGGATCTGGATATGCACTGGACGCTCGAATTGCGCGCCGGTCGCCTGCACGCCTGCGAGGCTCCCGCCGAGGCGACCGTGCGCGGCACTCTCACCGACCTGCTGCTGCTCGCCAGCCGTCTGGAAGACGCCGACACGCTGTTCTTCCAGCGCCGTCTGCAGCTGACCGGCGACACCGAGCTTGGCCTGACCGTGCGCAACGTGCTTGATCGTCTGCCGTGGGAGCAGATTCCGCTCGGTTTGCGCATTGCCCTCAACCGCGCCGCGCGTTTCGCCCGCGCTGCGCGTGCTGCGCATCGCTGCACCGCTGAATGAGGGTTCCGACGGCGATACACGATGCCCAGCTCAACCACACTGCCGGTGCCAGTCTGGCGCGATGAACTCGAAAGCGAATATGCCGCGCTCATTGCGCGACTGGACGGTATCGTGCCGTGTCTGGAGCGAACGCTGCAGCTGCCGTGGATCGATGCGATCAACAAGTTGAAGAGACAGCGCGGCGCAACGATACTGGCTCACAGCTACCAGGCTCCCGAAATCTTCCATGGCGTCGCCGACATCACGGGCGATTCGCTGGCTCTGGCGCAGGCGGCGACTGAGTGCGACAGCCAGATGATCGTGCTGTGCGGCGTGCACTTCATGGCCGAGAGCGCGAAGATCCTCGCGCCGGACAAGATGGTCCTGATTCCCGACCTGGAGGCCGGCTGTTCGCTCGCGGCGTCGATTACCGCGGACGACGTGCGTGCGCTGCGTGCCGCGCATCCGGGTGTACCCGTCGTCAGCTACGTCAACACCTCGGCCGAGGTCAAGGCCGAATCGGACATCTGCTGTACATCGGCCAACGCCGTGCAGGTCGTTGAATCGCTCGGCGTAGACAAGGTCATCTTCGTGCCTGACCGCTTTCTCGGCGCACACGTCGCCAAACACACTCGTGTCAGGCTGGTCCTCTGGCATGGTCGTTGTGAGGTGCACGAGAAGTTCACCGCCGGCGAGGTGCGCCATGCCCGCGAAGGCTTCAATGTCAAACTGGCCGCACATCCGGAGTGCCCGCCCGAGGTACTGGCGGAAGTCGATTTCGTCGGCTCGACCAGCGCGATGGAACGCTGGCTCGTCCGGGAGCAGCCGGCGCGCGTGGCATTGATCACGGAATGCTCGATGGCCGACAACCTGCGTGCGCGGTTTCCGGCGATCGAGTTCGTGAAACCGTGCAATTTGTGCCCGCACATGCAGCGCATCACATTGCCGGGCATCTACGCTGCGCTGCGCGATTTCAGGCACGAAGTGACGGTACCCGTCGCTATCGCGGACCGCGCTCGCGCCGCTCTCACGCGCATGCTTGCGGTCGGCCGGCAAGAAACGGTCTGATGAGTGCACACGCGCCGATCGTGATCGTCGGCGGCGGCATCGCCGGTCTCGTCACGGCTCTGGCCGCGACGCCCGCGTCCGTGCAGTTGCTTTGTCGCCATGACGACGCCAACGATGGTGCGAGCGTGCTCGCCCAGGGCGGGATCGCCGCTGCCCTCGGTCCAGACGACGATCCGGAGAAACATGCGCGCGATACCATGATCGCCGGCGCGCAGCACAACGACGCCGCAATGGTGCGCTGGTTGTGCGCGCATGCAGTGAACGCGGTGCACTGGCTGCAGATGCAGGGCGTTCGTTTCGATCGCGACACCGACGGAAGTTTGCAATTGGGCCGAGAAGGCGGACATGGCCATGCGCGCATTGTGCATGCCGGCGGCGATGCCAGCGGAGCGGAAATCGTACGTACGCTTTGCGCGGGGGTTGCCCAAGGCGGCCATGTCCTGCGGCGCAGCGAGATGGATACCGAGGCGCTAATGTTGCGCGGCGGCGCTGTCTGTGGCGTGCGCGCGCGAGATGCGCGTGGCGCCGTTCACGAAATCGAGGCGTCCGCCGTGGTGCTCGCCACCGGGGGCACCGGCGCGCTGTTCGCGCGCACGACCAATCCGCCGGGCGCGCAAGGCTCAGGTCTGGCGCTCGGCATGGCCGCTGGCGCCCAGACGCGCGATATGGAATTCGTGCAGTTTCATCCGACCGCTCTCGACATTCCCGGACGCCATTGCCTGCCACTGATCACCGAGGCGCTGCGCGGCGCCGGTGCGCGCTTTCGCGACGATAATGGCCGGTTGTTGATGGCGGGCATGCACCCGCAGGAGGATCTGGCGCCGCGCGATGTCGTCGCGCGTCACATTTGGCGGATGTGCCAATGCGGAGTGCGGGTGTGGCTTGATGCCGGCGCGGTGCAGGGCGATTGGACAAAGCGCTTCCCGACTGTGCTAGCCGTATGCCTGGCGGCGGGCATCGACCCGCGCCGCACGCCGATTCCAGTTGTGCCCGCAGCGCATTTCCACATGGGCGGACTGGCCGTCGATCACCACGGTCGCACCAGCGTGCCCGGGCTCTTTGCGGTAGGCGAGGTAGCATGCAATGGCCTGCACGGCGCAAACCGTCTGGCGAGCAATTCGTTGCTAGAAGCCGTCGTGTGCGGCAATCGCCTCGGTACCTTGCTGGCGGTTGAACGCGTGGCGCGCCTGCGCGGCACCACGCGCAGTGTCGAGCGCGGTGCGGCATTGCCGGAAGCGCGTCTTGGCGCGCTGCGCGATCTGTTGTGGGCTGCCGCCGGATCCGTGCGGGAAGGCACCTCCCTGCGCCGAGCGCTGCGTGTCTGCGCCCCGTGGCGCGGCGATGGTTGGCAGGCCCGCGTCGCCTGTCGATTGCTTGAAGGCGCGTTGCAGCGCGCCCAGTCGCTCGGTGCGCATTACCGCAGCGATACGATCGGTGCGTCGTCGGCCATGCGCCGGCGCATGGGGGCATCGGCTTGATTCAGATCAAGCACGCGCGGCGCATTTGCCCTACACTGCGCCGTTCGATTCATTCGTCGGTTCCTGCATGACACGGCCCTCCTCGCTCGATCGCGAGCAATTGCTCGCCTGCGCAAGCGGCCGCCTGTTCGGCCCCGGCAACGCGCGGCTGCCTTCGCCGCCCCTGTTGATGTTCGATCGCATCACGCGCATCGCCGAAGACGGCGGTGCGCGCGGCAAGGGTTGCATCGTGGCCGAACTCGACATCCGTCCCGACCTGTGGTTCTTCGGCTGCCATTTCGAAGGCGATCCGGTCATGCCCGGCTGCCTGGGCCTGGATGCGATGTGGCAACTGGCGGGTTTTTTCCTGCCCTGGCTCGGTGAGCCCGGGCGCGGCCGCGCACTCGGCGTCGGCGCAGTGAAATTCACCGGTCAGGTGCTGCCCAGCGCGCGCCTGCTGCGCTACGAAATCGACGTCAGCCGCGTGATCCGCGGACGCTTGAAGATGGTCGTTGCCGATGGACGCACGTTCGTCGACGATCGGTTGATCTACACTGCCGAGAATCTGCGCGTGGGTTTGTTTCGATCGACGGAGGGTTTCTGATGCGGCGCGTCGTCGTTACCGGCATGGGTCTGGCTTCGTGCCTCGGTCAAAGGCTTGATCAGGTCGCGCACGCCTTGCGCGATGGCCTGAGCGGAATCCGCGCTGTGCCGGAATTCGCCACCCACGGATTGCGCAGCGCGGTCGCCGGCTGGCCCGATCTGGAACTGGATTCGCTCATCGATCGCAAGCTCAAGCGTTTCATGGGCGACGCGGCCGCCTACGCCTATGTCGCGATGCGCGACGCCATCGCCGATGCCGGCCTCGCGCTCGAGTGCATCCGCCATCCGCGCATCGGCGTGATCGCCGGTTCCGGCGGCGGCTCGGCGCAATGGCAGATCGAAACCGGTGATCTGCTGCGCGCCAAGGGTGTGCGCAAGGTCGGCCCGTGCATGGTGCCGCGCACGATGTGCTCGACCGTTTCGGCGACGCTGGCGACCGCGTTCGGCATCCTCGGCCTGAGCTACTCGATCGCGGCCGCCTGCGCGACTTCGGCGCACTGCATCGGCGCGGCCGCCGGCCTGATCCACCACGGCGCGCAGGATATCGTCTTCGCCGGCGGCGGCGAGGAACTGCATTGGGGCATGGCCGCGCAATTCGACGCGATGGGTGCGCTGTCGTCAGCCTTCAACGCGACGCCGCAAGCCGCCTCGCGCCCGTACGACGCCGACCGCGACGGCTTCGTGATCGCCGGCGGCGGCGGCATGCTGGTGCTGGAGGACTACACACACGCGAAGGCGCGCGGTGCGCGCATTCATGCCGAGCTGGTCGGCTACGGCGTGACATCGGATGGCGCCGACATGGTCGCGCCCAGCGGCGAGGGTGCGGTGCGCTGCATGCGCATGGCGTTGCGCGGCGTGCATGCGCCGGTCGATTATCTCAACACGCACGGCACCGCGACGCCGCGCGGCGACCTGGTCGAACTCGATGCGGTGCGCGACGTGTTCGGCGCGGATGTGCCGCCGTTGTCCTCGACCAAGGCGCTGACCGGACACGCGCTCGGCGCCGCCAGCGTGCACGAGGCGATCTACAGCCTGTTGATGTTGCGCGACGGCTTCCTCGCCGGCTCGGCCAACATCGACACGCTCGATCCGCGCGCGCAGGGTTTCCCGATCCTGCGCGAGAGCCGCGCGGCGAAGCCGGTTACGGTCATGTCCAACAGCTTCGGTTTCGGCGGCACCAACGCCAGCCTGGTGTTCGCGCGGGTTTGATCAGGCGCCGGGCAGGCTCATGCCCGGCCCGCCGTGCCAATAGCCATTGCGCGCACCGATCCGTTGCGGCGGCAGCGATTGCCGGCGCGCCTGGTCGAAATGGGTCACGATCTCGGCCATGCCGGCATGCTGCGGATACAGGCGCAGCACATCGACGCCGAGTTCGCGCAAGGCGGGCAACTCCGGACCGAGATCGGTGATTTCCTCGCCCTGCACCTGAATGCCGTTGATGCGCAGGAACGGCGCGCCTTCGCGCGTGGCCAGCGGCAGACCGTCAGGGTAGTCGATGCAGCGGAATCCACAGTGGTCCTTGGGTACGTCGTGTGCGCGCGCGGTGAAGCAACGCGCCGACCAGGACAACGGCAGGCGTCCGAACGCGATCACCTCGAGTTCGGGCATGGTCGAGCCTGCGGCGCGCACGGCGTCGCGCAGTTCGCGGATCAGCGTTTGCCCCTGCTCCACGCCGGGCACCCAGCGGCGCAGGCCGTCATCGCACAGCATCGCCAGAGCCACGTGGTTGTAGACATTCAGCGACGGTCCGCCGACGAAGGACACGCGGCGTTCTCGGCACATCTGCACGGCGGACAGGTCGTTGGCCTCGACCCAGAAATCGCCGTTTTCAACCAGGCGCCTGAGCGCGCCGAGTTCGGATTCGGCTTCGATCAAGGCCAGCGAAGACAGCACAACCTGTTTGCCGCTCGCGGCCAGTTCGCGCGCCAGCGCGATCCAGTCGCGCGTGCCGAGTTCGCGCCGCTTGCTGCACACCGTCTCGCCGACGTAGACGATGTCGACGGGCCACTGCGCAACATCGCGGTAGAACGCGAGCGTTTGCGCGCGCGGCCAGAAATACTGCAGGGGGCCCAGGCTGAGTTTCATCGCCGCTCCCCGTCAATGCCAGTGGCGGTGATACGGGCCCAGCGTGGTCTGGTGCCCTTCCGCATGCGCGGCCAGCGATTTCTGCCATGCCGACTGCACCATCCACGCCCGCGCATCCGCGGCGCCATGGCGGTCGATCGCCGCGCGCCAGGTACGCGTGACCGCGGCGACATAGGCAACGCCGCGCTGGCGGCCTTCGATTTTCAGCGCCGCGACGCCGGCCTGCGCGAGCCGCGGCAGCAATTCCAGCGTATTCAGGCTGGTCGGCTCCTCGAGCGCGTGAAAGATCTCGCCGCCCACATCGAAGCGGCCCTTGCACACGGTAGGATAGCCGGCCGGTTCGTCCGGCTCGTACGCGTCGATCAGCACGCCGTTCAGATGCACGCTGCGAAAGCCGTCGGCGGATTCGTCCCAGCGCACGAATTTGGCCGGCGAACATACGCCGTGACGATTCGGCGAGGCGCCGGTGACATAGCTGGACAACTGGCAGCGGCCCTCGACCATGATGCACAGGCTGCCGAACGCGAATACTTCCAGCGGCACCGGCGCGCTTTCGCACAGCCGCTCGACCTGCTGGATCGCGAGCACGCGCGGCAATACCGCGCGCGCGATGCCGAAGCGCTCGTGCATGTAGCGCAGCGCGGGTGCCGTCGTCGCCGAACCCTGCACCGACAAGTGGCGTGGCAGCTGCGGATGGGTGCGCGCGGCATAGTCGAGCACCGCCATTTCCGCAGCGATGATCGCATCGCAACCGAAGCTCGCGGCCTTGTCGACCGCCGCGAACCATTGCCCCAGGCGCGCGCTGTCGGGATAGGTGTTGAGCGCCAGATACACCTTGCGTCCGCGCGCGTGCGCGTAGGCGATGCCGTCGCGCAGCTCCTCGTCGCTGAAGTTCAGGCCGGGAAACGCACGCGCATTGGTCTGGTCGCGGAAACCCGCGTAGACCGCGTCGGCGCCGGCGTCGATCGCCGCCTGCAGGGCCGGCAGGTTGCCGGCGGGACAGA
>JAGWXP010000127.1 GCA_018969845.1 Lysobacteraceae bacterium
TTTTCCTTCCAGCAGCTCACGAATGCGACGCTGGCGTCGCATTCGCGGCACGTCAATGCTCGGGAAGGTCGGGAGTTCGATCCTCTTCGGTCCACCGACATTCCGGAAAAGGCCCGCTCAGTGGGCCCTCTTTATGCTCGCGATAGTGCCACACGTATTCGTTTCGCGAATCCCGGCGGATCGCACGTGCGTACGACAACGCGCGGAGTTCCATGCCATACGGCGCATTCACGGATTGCGCGCGCCACGCCGGCAATCAGTGCATCGTCGGGCGCGGCATCAGGTTGCAGATGAATCGACTTGATCTCGAAGGTTCCGTCAGCGCGGTGCGCCTTGGCGTCGAGACGCCCAGCCAATCTGCCGCGATGCAGGATCGGCAGCGTGTAGTAGCCGAAACGGCGCTTGGGTGCGGGCGTGTAGCACTCCAGCCGGTAATCGAAATCGAACATCGTCAGTGCGCGTTCGCGATCCCAGACCACCGGATCGAACGGCGACAGCAGCGCGGTGTGCGTTGCGCGCAGGCTTGAACGCTGCGCGCGTGCCAGCAGCGGCAGATGATCACGATGCACGTAACCGGGATTCTGCCATCCTCGCACATTCACGCGAATCAATTCGCCGGCGGCGACGAAATCGTCCAGATCGGCGTCCTTGAGTTTGCGTGCGCTGCGGAAATAATCGGCGATCCAGCGCGCCTGCGAGATACCGAGAGCGCGCACCGCGCCGCGCACGAATTCTCGTGGCGCGTCTGCGGCCGGCAAGGCCGCGACATCGATCTTCGCGTGCGCCAGCACGCGTTCGGCGAGGTCGTACACGCGCTGGAAATTCTCGCGCCGCGCGATCATGAGATCGCCGAGCGCGAACCAGGCTTCGAGCCAGCGCTTCTCGTCCTTCCATTCCCACCAGCCGGCGCGCGCGTCATCCTTGCGCGCGAAATCCGACGACTTGACCGCACCGTTGGCGCGGATGTGCGCGAGCAACCCGTCCATCGCCGCGCGATGTTCGCGGTACACGCGCGCGGCACGCTGATGCGCCCAGTGATTGCTGCGTGCGCCGAACTGGCCGCGGTGCAAGGCATAGTCGGCCATGGGCGCGAAGCAGGCTTCGTGCGCCCAGCACTCGAAAATCGCGCCGCGCTCGAGCAACGCGTCGAGCCAGCGCGGCTCGTATGGACCCAGACGCGAAAACAAGACCAGATACGGGCTGCGCGCAACGACGCTGATCGTGTCGATCTGCAGCAGGCGCATGCGCGTGATCGCGGCCAGCACGCGCGCGCGGGTGGCGCGGGCGCGCGGAACCTTAAGCAGACCCTGAACGGCAAGGTGCAGATGGCGCGCCTGTGCTGCGGATATCCGAACTTCGCCACCGGTTTCCGGTCTGCTCATGCGTACGCCTTGTCCATGCCGACGTCGCGTATTGTGCCCGCGTCAGGACACACGATCGACTCGTCCGCAAAGGAGAAATCCATGAACCGCACATTGCGTCTGCTCGCCGCCAGCGCATTGCTTGCCAGTGTTGGCGCCCATGCCCAGGACCAGACCGTCCACTTCACCGAAGCCAACGGCACCCGCGTCACGCTTACCTCCGGCCAGCCGGCTCCGGATCACTACGGCCCGCCACCGGCCTTCACTGCGCTCGACGTCCACCACAAGGGCAGGATTACGCGCGCGGAGGCTCACGCCTATCCTCCGCTGCTGAACGATTTCGACTACGTCTCCCATCGCGCCGACAGCATCTCCAGGGCGCAATACGAACATTGGGTGAAGAGTCAAAACTGAGGAGCACCTGATCCGCCCCGCGGGGCTTTTCATTTAAGGGATTCTGGCGCAACATGAGCGCAGCCACGGGGAGGGTGCGGTCATGTCCAGCGACACCGCCGCCGCAAGCGGCAGTCTGTTCCGCGACGTCAAGAACGCCTTCGGCGAGTTGTTCAGCGGCAAGCTCGATCCGCGCCAGGAACTGCTGATCCAGGTTTCCTTTGGCCTGCTCGGCGCGATGGCGCGCGCCGACGGCGTGGTGTCGTCGGAGGAAGCCGCCTTCACCAACACCTGGATGGAAGAACTCAAGCTCAACGCGCGTGCACGCCAAGTCGCCACCGAGGCGTTCGCCACCGGCTGCCGCCGCGATTACGACTTCAAGGCGGACGTGCGCCGCCTGTTCGCCGAATTCAAGCCGGGTTCCGGCGAAATAGACCGGCTCTACACCGGTCTGCTGCGGCTGGCGATTGCCGACGCGCGCATCCGCCCGGGCGAGGCGCGCTTTCTGCAGCAGATCACCACGGCCCTGGGATTTCCCGAATCCGAACTGCAAAAACGATTGCCGGGAATCGGCGCTGCGTAACCAGCAAATCCGTTCGCGTTGAGCGTAGCTCGCACAGCGGGCGAACCCGAAACGCCGTAGTCCCTTCGACTTCGCGCCTTCGGCGCTACGCTCAGGGCGAACGGAAATAATAACTTCGCGCTTACTTACCGAGATTATCCGTGCGGCCGATGAACGCCGCCGCCACATCGTGCAGTTTCTTCAGCGATTCCTGGTGCGCGTAGACCATGTGGCCCGAGTGGAAGAACGCATACTCGATGTTGCCCTGCAACTGCTGCGGAATCGGCAGATGGTGCATCTCGAACTCGGCGGCGAAATACGGCGTGGCCAGGTCGTAATAGCCGCCGGCCAGCAGCACGTGCAGTTGCGGGTTGTACTTCATCGCCGTGGCGAGATCGGACATCACGTTCGTCGACGACGGGAAGAATCCGGGCGGCAGACCGGGCGGACGGTGCTTCCAGTCCCACGGATACACGTCGCCGAATTCGCGAAAAGTCATGCCTTCGCCGAACTTGAGCGTGCGCCGCGCATAGTCGTTGAACATCGACACATAGGCCGAGCTGATCGCCGCGGACTGCGGATCATAGGCCGACTGCTGCTCCAGCGGGTCCATGCTCGGGCCGGAAAAACGCGTATCCAGGCGCCCGGTGGTCAGATCGGCCGAATCCTGCAGCGTCTTCTCGAACTCGCCGCCGAACACGCGCAGATTGGCCTTGTCGATATAAGACTCCGGCAGGCCGGTGTAGTCGTGCAATTTCGCGATGACCGCCTTGCGCCGCTGCGGATCGAGCGTCGAGCCGGCCGCCAGCGCCGTAGTGTAGTCGGTCATCGCGAACTGCTCGACCTCATGCAGGAACGGCTCGAGCTGGGCCGGCTGGTTCGGCAGCTTGTGGTGGTACCACGCCGTCGCCGCGTAGGTCGGCAGCGCCAGCGCATAGGGCTGATCGACGCCGGGATCGTACTGCGGCGCATCGATGTCGTTGGCGAAGGAAAGGATCTGCGACAGCAGCATCACGCCGTTCAAATCCACGTTCTGCTCGGTTTCCAGCACGTTGGCGAGCACCGCCGAGCGCGTGGTGCCATAGCTTTCGCCGAACAGGTACTTGGGCGAGTTCCAGCGGCCGTACTCGGTCAGGAATTTGGTGATGAACTGGGCGAAGGCCTGAGCGTCCTGATCGACGCCGTAGAATTCCTTGCCGCGCTCCTTCATCGCCGCGGCGCGCTTGGCCTTGTCCTTTTCATTGACGAGCAGACGCGAAAAACCGGTTCCCGGCGCATCGATGAAGACGAGGTCGGAAGCGTCGAGCAGGCTGTAATCGTTGTTGATGAACTGGTACGGCGCCGCCGGCGTGTGCTGGTCGTCGAGCGTGACCACGCGCTTGGGTCCGAACGCGCCCATGTGCAGCCAAACGGTGGATGAACCCGGGCCGCCATTGTAGAGAAACGTGAGCGGACGCCTGGCGCTGTCCACGCCGCTCTTGAAATAGGCGACGTAGAAGATGCTCGCCGTGGGGTCGTTCTTGTCCTCGTCCTTGCCGGTGAGCAGGATCGTGCCGGCGACGGCCTTGTAATCGAGCTTGGCGCCTTCGATGCTGACGCTGCCCGTGGTTTCGACCTTCCGCGCCTTGACCGCAGCGGACGCGGCGGACTTGTCTTCGTGCTTGTCAGTGGCCGGCTTGTCGGCGGCGAGTAGCGGCGCGCACAGAGCGCAACCGAGGGCGAGCACGACGAACGGACGAATGTGGCACATGAAAATCCCCTGTCGGAAAACGTGGAGGATATGCCCGATCGGACTTCCGGCCAATGCGCCGGAAGTCACGGCATTGCTAAACTCTCGCGATGAATCGCGAAATCACTCTCGTCGGCGCCGGCCTCGTCGGCGCCCTCGCCGCCACCCTGCTCGCCCAGCGCGGGTTCGCCGTCAGCGTGTTCGAGCGCCGGCAGGATCCTCGCATCCACGGCTTCCTGGGCGGGCGCTCGATCAACCTCGCCCTGGCCGAACGCGGCTGGCACGGCCTGCGCGTAGCCGGATTGCAGGACCGCATCGGCCAGCTTGCCGTGATGATGCGCGGACGCATGGTGCATCATCTGGACGGCCATACCGAACTGCTTCGTTACGGCCGCGACGATTCCCAAGTCATCTGGTCGGTCAGCCGCGGCGCGCTGAACATGGCCTTGCTCGATGCCGCCGAAGCGGCCGGCGCGCGCATCCACTTCGGCCAGCGCCTGGCCGGCATGGACTGGAAAGGCTCGGCGCTGCAATTCCTCGACGATGCAGGAACGCCACGCTCGCACGCCGCGCCAGTCGTGATCGGCGCCGACGGCGCGGGTTCGGCGCTGCGCGCGGCGATGACCGCTGCGACCGCTCTCGGCGAACGCTTCGAGCCGCTCGAACACGGCTACAAGGAACTGGAAATTCCGAAGTTATCGGATATTCCTGCCGCCACCCTCCCCCCGGCCCTCTCGCGCCAGCAGGAGAGGGGGGATTTGTTCGCGATGGAACCCAACGCCCTGCACATCTGGCCGCGCGGCAACTACATGTGCATCGCGCTGCCGAATGCCGAAGGCAGTTTCACCGTGACCCTGTTCCTGCCCAATGCCGGCAATCCGGGCTTCGCCAACGTGCGCACCGGCGCGGATGCGCGCGCCCTGTTCGCGCGCGACTTCGCCGATGCGCTGCCGCTGATCCCCGATCTGGAAAGGGATTTCGACGCCAATCCGACCGGCATCCTCGGCACGCTGTACCTGGATCGCTGGCATCTGCACGGCCGCGCCCTGCTGATCGGCGATGCCGCGCACGCGATCGTGCCGTTCCACGGTCAGGGCATGAATTGCGGATTCGAGGACGCGGTGGAACTGGCGGAACTTCTACACAATGCGGCAAACGATACCGCGGCCGCGTTCGCCGAATTCCAGCGCCGGCGCAAACCCAACGCCGACGCCATCGCCGCCATGGCGCTGGAAAACTACGTCGAGATGCGCGACAGTGTGGCCGACGCGAGCTTCCTGCTGATGCGCGCGCTCGAACGCCAGCTCGCCGCGCGCAAACCCGGGCGTTTCGTGCCGCGCTACTGGATGGTCACGTTCTCGCGCCTGCCCTACTCCGTCGCGTTCCGGCGCGGCGAAATCCAGTCCGCCATCCTGCGCGAACTCAGCGCCGGCAAGACCGCGCTCGATCAGGTCGATCTCGCGCACGCCGACCGGCTGATCGACGAGCGCCTGGCGCCGCTGCCGAACTGACTCACGGACACGTAGTCTTTCCGGTCAGCCGCACCGTCGGCTGATTGATGTTCCAGCTTCCCGACAGCGGCGACAGCAAAGTCAGATTCGTGGAATAGCTGCCCTGCGTTGCATTCTTGAAATTCACGTTCAGCGTTCCGATCGGCCGCGGTGTCGTTGCGACGGCATTGCACAGGGGACAGAATCCCGATATCTGGTACATGCTCAGCGTCGATGGCGACGCGAACGGCGACGACGACCCCACGGCCCAGCGCGGCTGGCCGAGCGCATCGTAGAAATAGAACGCATCGAACTGCAGGCTCGCGGTCTGCGCCGTTGCCGGAAGCGCCAGCACATCCATGCCGTAACCGGACTGGGTCGGCGCATACCATTGCCCGATGAGATCGGTTTGCGAACCGCCAAGGCTCACGCACGCATCCGGCCCGAGCAGGACGAAATGTTCGCTGCCCGATGCGCCGTACAGATGCCACGAGTACATGTAATCGTTGGCATCCAGCGGCGTCAGCACGACGTTGCCGACGATAGCGACGTTGTCGACGGCCGACCCGTTCCAGGTCACGCGCGCCAGCGGCGCAGTCCATGTGCCGGAGCCCGCCGCCGGAGCGGCGGCCTGCGCCTGATACCAGATCGGCGTGCCGTCTTCCAGGAACGTATACCAGTACAACGCCTGCTGACCGGCCGCCTGATTCATGAACGTGCCATGTCCGGAACGCTGCGGGTTGTAGAAGGCGCCGATGCTCGCCGGCGCGATCTGTTGCAGCAGATTCGTGGTTAGCGAAAACGTCACATCGGCATTGCCCGCGCCGGCATTCGCGGCGACGAGATACCAGCGCCCCGCACTCACCGGCACGCTGACGGATTGGGTCGTGACGGCGCCGCCGAGCAACCATTGCGCATCGCCGGAATTCGCGGACGGCGCCGCGGCGATCTGCGGCGACGCCGACGCTGCCGGGAAATCGGCGCGAGTCAGGCGGAAGCTCATCGGGGCCGTGTTGGACGAACCGTTCGCGTAAGCCGTGTTGATCTGAACCGTCGCCTGCCCCGGCACGTCGACGAACTGATGCGCAAGCGTTTCGCCCGGAGCGAGCGACACGGTGCGCGTCGCGTTCGGTTCCAGCGCATCGGCGACGTCGTCGTTGCCTGCGCTGCGCGTCAGCGCGAACGGCATGACACCCGCCTGACCCAGCGCAGCGAAGCTGCCGCCGCTCAACGGATCGATCAGCACCGCGCCGTAATAGCGCGTGCCGGGCGTGATCGCGGCAAGGCCGCCGGGCGATCCCCACCACAAGCGCAGCGGGAATGCGGTCTGCGCCGCAACGTGACCCGGACCGGCAACGCCGAAATCGCCGCGAACGCCGCCAGGCACGACGTAGGTCACCGCCGGTATGCCGCTGCTCAAGGTGACGGCATAGGTGCCGGTCGGATTGTTCTGCGGAACGTCGACCAGCGCCCAGACATTGACCGGCCCCGCGTTGCGCAGATCGATCACGCAACGCGCGGACGATCCGGACATGCTGGAAACCGCACATTGCTGTTCGGCGTAATTGGGCTGGCCGTCGCCGTTGTAGTCGATGCCGGCGTACAAATCCGCTTCCGGCGCATTCGAGGAGCTCACTTCGACGATGAAGGCGCTGCCGGCCGCTCCTGCATCGACCCCCTGCTGGTATACATTGGGAAAAAGTACGAACTGCTTGCCGGTGCCCGGAAATGTGGTGTAGATGTCATTCGACTTGGTGTCCACGCCCAGGCTCATGTTCGTGAGCGTGGCCGGCACCAGATTGGTCGGCGTCAGCGTGGCCTGCGGCAGCGCGGCCAGACCACCGAGCGGAATCGTCTGGTTGCCGCCCGGCCCGCTGGTGGAAAGGTCCCGGAAGGCCGGCGCCGCGCCCGGCGAGGAATACACCGCCAGCGTCAGCGCGGTATCCGTGGCGGCCTGCCCACCGCCGGTCTTGTGCAGGACAATGCGCGCGTTCTCCCAGTTGCCGATCAAATGCGGATCGCTCACATCCACAGCGATGTTCAATGCCTGCGATGCACCCGGCGCGAGCGTGAACTGGCTCGGCGTCACCGCGATCTTTGAATTGGGCGT
>JAGWXP010000236.1 GCA_018969845.1 Lysobacteraceae bacterium
GCCGGTTACGCGGGCCAGGGGGGCCAGGCCGCGTGCAGCGACCCAACGTCCGGCGAGGAAAAGCAAAGGGATCAGGATCAGGAACGCCGATTCCGTCCCGCGGCGAAAATCGCCCAATAGATTTTCATCATGTGATGTGTCCAGTGCGATCTGAACGTCTAGCGGTGGCGCGCGGTTGGAGGTGCCCAGCGCAACCGAAGCCAACGCGTAGCTGTGCTCGCCGTTTCGAAGCGATCGAATTGACGCGGCGGATGGCGCCTCCGCCCGCGCCGGCGGGAAAGCGCTCTCCGGCAGCGCTTGCCGCATGCCGGTTGTCTCGCCGAGCACACGGCCATCCGCGCCAATCACCCGCGCAAAGTATTCGCGCAGGCGCGCACCGGTTGTTTCCTTGGCGATTTCCGCGATCAGCGCGCGCGGCTCGCCGCCGGCGTCTTTCAAATCTTCGTGCAACTCGGATACTTTTGCCTGCAGGAAGCGCGAATGCTCGGCGGTAAAGTTGGCCGTCAGGCTCCATTCCGCCACACCGGCAAACACTATCATCGCGGTCAGGGCAACTGCCGTGTGCAGCAGCGTCAGGCGCGCGCCGATCGAGCGCAATCGCGGCCGAGCCTCAATCGGCATGGGTATCCAGCTTGTAGCCGATCCCGCGCACGGTGTGCAGCAGCGGGGCCGCGAACGGCGCATCCAGCTTGGCCCGCAAGCGTTTGATCACCACGTCGACGACATTGGTTTGCGCCTCGAAGCACACGCCCCACACGCTTTCGGCAATCAGCGTGCGCGACAGCACGCGGCCACGATGGCGCGCGAGCAGCAGCAGGAGCGCGTATTCCTTCGGCGTGAATTGCAGGGTGCGGCCGGCGCGCTCGACGCGATGCCGCAGCGGATCGATCAGCAGATCGCCAATCCGGATCCCGCCGTTTTCGCCGGAAGGCTCCGCACGGCGTGCAAGATTCCGCAGCCGCGCCAGCAACTCGGCGAAGGCAAACGGCTTGACCAGGTAATCGTCGCCGCCAAGTTCGAATCCGCGTACCCGGTCCTCGACATGATCGCGCGCGGTGAGAAACAACACCGGCGTACGGATGCCTTCGGCGCGCAAGCTCCGCACGACGCTCCAGCCATCCCGGCCCGGCATCATCACGTCCAGCACCGCCGCATCGAAGCGGTGTTCCCGCAGCAAGGTCAATGCGGCATTGCCTTCCTCGACGACTTCTACGGTAAAGCCCTGCTCGCGCAATCCCTGGGCGAGGTAGCGCCGGGCCTTGCCTTCATCGTCTGCGACCAGGATACGCATCGTCACCTAGCAGGATTACGTGGTTACGTTTTGCCAGATCGTTGCGCGCAAACCCCGGTTATCCGGCCGTGCGCAGTGGCGATCCGCATCTTACTGCGAGCTGCGCGAAGCAGCGAGATGTTCCATTGCACGCTCCGGGCCCGCGCGGATCAGCGCTCTTCCGATGGCTTGACATGCCGGAACTGCGCCAGCAGC
>JAGWXP010000128.1 GCA_018969845.1 Lysobacteraceae bacterium
GGCGCGGCAGGTAGTAGTCGCGCTGCTCGGGCGTGCCGTAATGCAGCAGCAGTTCGCCGGGGCCGAGTGAGTTCGGCACGCCGACCGTGGACGACAGCGAACCGGAGATGCTCATCAGCTTTTGCAGCACGGCCGATTGCGCGTAGGCGGAAAATTCCAGTCCGCCGTATTGCCTTGGGATGATCATGCCGAAGAATTTCTTCTGCTTGACGAAGTCCCAGATCTCCGGCGGCAGATCGGCCAACTCATGCGTGATCTGCCACTCGTCGGTCATGCGGCACAGCTCCTCGCAGGGACCGTCGAGGAAGGCTTGCTCTTCCACCGACAATTCCGGCTTGGGCTGCTTGAGCAGTTTCGACCAATTCGGCTTGCCGCTGAACAATTCGCCCTCGAAGCCGACCGTGCCGGCCTCCAGCGCGATGCGCTCGGTTTCCGATAGTTGCGGTGTGATCTTCTGGTAGATGCCCAGCAGCGGGGCGGTGATGCGCCGGCGGCGGAATTCGGGGATGTTCAGCGGCAGCACGATCGCGGCGAACACGAGTGCGGTGATTGCGATCGCAAGCGCATGGCTGCCGGCGAACCATCCGATGCCGATGACGGCGGCGAATCCGGCGATGGTCCAGGTACGCAGGCCGGTGCGCAAATAGGCGCAGGTGAGCGAAACGGCGAGCAGGGCAAGCAACGGGTAGCAGTGAATCATGGGCGATCCTCGATCCGGTTGGTGCGCAGCGGCGCCACGAAGCGCGCGACGGCGGCGGTAAAGGCGGCGTTGTCGTCGCCGGCGATCATGTGCGTGGCGCGGCTCACGCACACGTGTTGTGCATGCGGCACGCAGCGCAGGAATTCGGCGATGGTGTCGTCGGATACCACATCGCTGCGTTCGCCGCTGACGAGCAGCGTCGGCACGTGAATGCGCCGCGCCGCATCGAGCAGGCGCGATTGCTGGCGCTCGCTGCCCGTGGCGATGGTATCGAGCAGACGCGGATCCCAGTGCCAGCGCAGGCGGCCGTTGGCGTCAGACACGAGCAGGCGGCGCAGGCGCTCGGGCCGGCCTGGATCACGACGATAGCGTTGTGCGCGCTGCGGCAGGTAATTCGCGATGGCCGCACTGGCTTCCTCGACGTTGGCGAAACCCTGCGGATGCGCGCGCATGAAAGTGAGAACCCGTTCCACGCCGGCCGCTTCCCAGCGCGGCGTGATGTCGACCAGTACGAGGGCGCGGAAAACCGCGTGCTCGGCCTGCGCGACAAGACCCAGCAGGCCGCCCATTGAAGCGCCGACGAGGATGGGTTTTTGCTCGGGAACGCGCGCCAGGCGCACCAGATCGTCCACGAACTGGGAGAAATCATAATGACCGTCGCCGCGCCAGCCGCTGTCGCCGTGGCCGCGCGCATCCATCGTCAGGCAGCGCCAGCCGGCTTCGGCGAGTGCCGCCGTGGTCGCGTTCCAGGCATGCCGGGTCTGGCCGAACCCGTGTGCGAAAACCAGCGCCGGATCGCGTGCGTCGCCGCGTGCATCGACCGCCAGCGGCACGCCGTCACCGGCGTGAAGCGTCAAGCGGCGGGGTTCGGCAACGGCTGAGGTCTTGAGCATGGGCGAGGCGAGCATACGCGTGAGTATGGAAATCCCCATTCGAGTAATCAATCAGGATGTGTATGCGGGAAAACGCAGGCGGATCGTGTTGCAATGCAGCGCGTCCGTTGCTTCCCGCTGCCGGCGCCAACCGCTACCATTCCGGCCATGTTGGACCCGACCTTCATCCCCGTGCAAGCGCATAGCAACAGCGGGCGGCGCAGATCGCCCGGATTATTTTGTCACTTTCAGCCGCAAGGCTGCCGGAAGGAGAAACATGAGCAAGCTGGAATCCCTCAAGCGATGGGTCGACGACGTCGCTCGTCTGACCCAACCTGAGCGTGTGCAGTGGTGCGACGGCTCGGAGGCCGAAAACGACGCCCTGATCGATCTCATGTTGCAGCGCGACGATCTGATCGAGCTCAATCCGCGCACGCATCCGAACTGCTATCTGCACCGCTCCAATCCATCGGACGTGGCGCGCGTCGAACATCTGACCTTCATCTGCACGCAGAACCGCGACGACGCCGGTCCGAACAACCACTGGATGGACCCGGCACAGGCGCACGCCAGGATCGACGCCCTGTTTGCCGGCTGCATGCAGGGACGCACGTTGTATGTGATTCCGTACTGCATGGGTCCGATCGATTCGCCGCTGTCACGTTGCGGTGTGCAGATCACCGATTCGCCGTATGTCGTCACCAACATGCGCATCATGACGCGCATGGGCGCGGCGGCGCTGGCGCGCATCGAGCGCGAGCATGTTGATTCGGCCGCCGGCGGGGCGCCGGTCGCGGACTTCGTCAAGGGACTGCATTCGACCGGTGAACTGGATCCGCACAAGCGTTTCATCATGCACTTCCCCGAGGAGCTTTCGATCAAATCCATTGGCTCGGGATATGGCGGCAACGCCCTGCTCGGCAAGAAATGCCACGCCCTGCGCATCGCTTCGTGGCAGGCGCGCAGCGAAGGCTGGTTGGCCGAGCACATGCTGATCGTCGGCATTCAAAATCCGAAAGGCGAGACGCATTACATCGCCGCAGCATTTCCTTCGGCCTGCGGCAAGACCAATCTCGCCATGCTGATTCCGCCGGCGAGCTATCGCGAGTCAGGCTGGAAAGTGTGGACGGTTGGCGACGACATCTGCTGGATGACGCCGGGCGCGGACGGCCGTCTGTGGGCGATCAATCCCGAGGCCGGATTTTTCGGCGTTGCGCCCGGGACCAGCGCCAAGACCAATCCGAACGCGTTGGCGATGCTCAATCACGACACGATCTTCACCAACGTCGCCGTCACCGCCGACGGCGATCCGTGGTGGGAAGGGCTGCCCGACGGTGTGCCGGTCAAGGATTGGCAGGGCCGCGATTACGTTCCCGCCAACGGTCCGGCGGCGCATCCGAATTCGCGATTTACGGTTTCGGCCAAGCAGTGTCCGAGCTGGTCGCCGCACGCCGAGGACGCGCAGGGCGTACCGATTTCCGCCATCGTCTTCGGCGGTCGCCGCGAGCACCTCGTGCCGCTCGTGTTCGAAGCGCGTGACTGGACCCAGGGCGTGCTGGTCGGCGCGGCGATGGGCTCGGAAACGACCGCTGCCGCGACCGGCGCGGTCGGCGTGCTGCGCCGCGACTCGATGGCAATGAAGCCGTTCTGCGGTTACAACTTTGCCGACTATTTCGCGCACTGGCTGAGTCTGGACAAGCCCGGCGCCAGGCTGCCGAAGATCTTCCACGTCAACTGGTTCCGCAAGGGCGACGACGGCAGATTCCTGTGGCCGGGCTTCGGCGACAACATGCGCGTGCTGGAATGGATCCTCGGCCGCAGCAATGGCAGCGAGGGTGCCGAGGAAACGCCGATCGGCAACCTGCCGCGCGTGCAGGATCTGAATCTGGATGGGCTGGAATTGCCGCGCTCAAAGCTGGAGGCGCTGCTGCATGTCGACTTGGAGAGTTGGGCGGCCGAGTACGAAAGCATCGGCGAATACCTGGCGTCCTTCGGCGCACGCATGCCGCAGAAATTGCTGGACGAGCACCGGCGCGTCGCCTCGCTGTTGGCCGAGGACGCCGTGGAATCCGATGCCGTAGGAACACCGTAGCATTGCTGTCATCCCGGCAGGGTCGAGTGTCGGCGAAAGCCGACTGAGGGTATCCAGGCTGCATGGAAGCCCGGGGTTTAGTCGCCATCCGTGGCATCCGGATTCCGGCATTCCATGCCGGAATGACGAACCGGGTCTAAACTCCCGATCCGCTTTACGCATCCAAGTCCACAAATGGATGGCCTTGCATTGACCGCGGATGTACCCGTTGCCGAACTGCCCGCCCGCGATGCGGACGCCGCGTTGGTGCGTCGTGCCGTGGATGGCGACGTGACAGCCTTCGAGCAGTTGTACCGCCGTCATGCCGGGCGGGTGCACGGCACGATCCTGCGCCTGGTCGGCCGGGATCGCGCGCGCGCCGAGGAACTGACCCAGGACGCCTTCGTACAGGCCTGGCGCAGGCTCGGCAGCTTCCGCTTTGAATCCGCGTTCACCACATGGCTGCACCGGCTCGGCGTCAACATCGCGCTGATGGATTTGCGCATCCGTCGCGACGAAGACGCCATGGACGACGAGGAATTGCAGGCGGCGGCGGGCTTCGATGTGCCTTTCTGCGCGGCCGAGCGCGGCGATCTGGAACGTGCGGTCGCGGCCCTGCCCACGCGCGCACGCGCGGTGCTCGTGCTGCACGACGTGGAAGGCTTCAAGCACGAGGAAATCTCGGCGCAACTCGGCATGGCGGTAGGTTCGTCGAAGGCGCAATTGCATCGCGCGCGCGGGTTGCTGCGGCGTGCCCTCGCGGATCGTTGAAAACGATATCCGCGAAACATGAAGGTGATGAGGTGAGACATGAACGACGAATTCGCCTGGCGCAATCAGCTGCGCCAACTGGGCGGCGGTGTGGAACCGCGGCGTGACCTGTGGCCTTCGATTGTCGCGCGTATCGCCGTGCGTCCGTCGACGCTGCGCTGGCGCATGGGTTTGGGACTGACGGCGGCGGCGATGATGGCCCTCGGCGTTGGTGCGATCGCGTGGCGCTCGCAATCCCAAATCACGGAGCCGATCGCCGCGACCGCGCCATCGCGCGGCGCGACCGGTGCTGACACGGAAAGCGCACCGCTGGCCTGGGTCGTGCCCGCGAATCCGGCGCTTGCCGCCGCCTCACGCGATCTGGACAGTGCCAGCATGAATTTGCAGCAGGCGCTGGAAACCCATCCGCAGGCCGTGTTCCTGGTCGGCCTTCTCAATCGCACCAATGCCCAACGCATGCGTCTGCTGCAGCAGTCCAGCGCGGGATGAATGACACAGAGGCCCTGATATGAAAATCAGCTTTGTCCACATTGCAACATTATGCATATTGCTCGCCGCTACCGGATCGGCACCGGCTGGCGCGCCTGCTGCGACCTACAGCGACATTTCCGCGGGTGACGCCGCCAAACCGCTCGATTCGGCATGGCCCATTGCCGCGGACGGTCGCATCGATGTCGCCAATGTGCGCGGCAAGGTGACGATCGCCGGTTGGGACCTGCCGCAGGTGAAGCTGGAAGGCACGCTCGGCGCCGGCTCCACCCTGGCCGTTTCCGGCGGCGCCGAGCGCTTGACTCTGCGCGTGAAAAGCGCCGCATCGGGTTGGTTCGGTTCGAACGGGCCCCGCCACGACAGCGTGTTGATCCTGCACGTGCCGCGCACTGCCGCGCTGGATGTGAATGTTGTCAGCGCCGACGCCAGCGTGACCGACATGTCCGGAAAATCGCTCAAGGCCGGCAGCGTCAGCGGCAATCTGGATCTGTCCAGCACGGCGCCCGCACTCGATGTCGACAGCGTCAGCGGCGACGTGAAGCTGGATGCGCCGAGCCCGAATCCGTCTGCGCAGACGCACGTGCAGACGGTCAGCGGCGACATCCGCGCGCAGAATCTCGCCGGCCGGATCAAGCTGGAAACCGTGTCCGGCAGTATGGATTGTGCATGTGCCGCGGTACGCGAACTCGATACCGGCAGCGTTTCCGGCGACGCCGACATCACCGTCACGCCCGCGGCGTCCGCGCGTCTGCATCTGGAATCCATGAGCGGCTCCATCCGGCTGCATCTGCCGGTGGCGTTGTCCGCGCACATCGATGCCTCGACCTTCAGCGGCAGCATCCACAGCGATTTCGGCACCGTGCAGGAAAAGCAATACGGCCCCGGCAGCAGCCTGAAGGCCCAGATCGGCGGCGGCGATGCCGATATCAGCGTGCAGTCCTTCAGCGGCGATATTCAATTGCGCAAGCAGTGACGGGGGTCGGTCTGTCGCATCGCACCGCTGTAGCGTGCGATGATGGCAGGATGAAATCTTCTTCCCGCCTGCACGGACTTTCGCCCGGAGCGGCACAATCGATTATCGCGACGGCGCATGCGCTGCAAGCCGGTCGTCCGGACGACGCGGCGCGCGCGCTGGCCGGCGCACTGGTCAGCCATCCGGATCATCCGGAAGCCTTGCGTCTGGAAGCGGGAATTTTCAGCCTGCGCGGCCAGCACGCTCAGGCCGTCGCCGCAATGCGGCGTGCGCTGGCGCAACGACCGGATGACGCGCTCTACTACAACACACTCGGCAGCGTACTCGCCGATGCGGGCGAGTTCGATCCCGCCATCGTTGCGCTGCGCCGCGCCTGCGAGCTGCAACCGAACCTCGCCGCCGCGTGGTACAACCTTGGCATCGTGATGATCCGCTGCGTGCGCTATACGGAGGCGACCATGGCGTTGCGCCGGGCCGTTGCGCTCGATCCGCGCCATGCCGCCGCGCGCGCGCAACTGGCCGACGCGCTAAAGGTCGGCGGGCAAAGCGACGCGGCCGCCGCCGAGTACCGCCAGGTGATAGCGCAGCAACCGTGCGCCGGCATGGCGTGGTGGGGATTGGCGAATATAAAAACCCTGCCGCTCACAGTGGCGGATGTGCAGGCGCTGCAAACCGCGCTGCGCGATCCGCGCGCCGGCGACGACGACCGCATCGCCATGGGTTTCGCGCTGGGCAAGGCGATGGACGACCAGGGCCGCCATGCCGAATCGCTAGCTGCGCTGGCGCAGGCAAACGCGATCGCGCGGCGGCGCAGAAGATGGGACGCGGCGGGGTTCGATGCGCAGCTGGCGGCGCTGCGCGACGCATTCGCATCCGTGTCCGGCGCGGACGATACCGCGCTCGGCGGCGAGGCGATCTTCGTCGTCGGCATGCCGCGCTCTGGCACGACGCTGGCCGAACAGATTCTCGCGTCGCATGCGCAGGTCGAGGGTGCCGGGGAATTGCCCGACCTGACGCTGACGCTCAACGAGGAGTCGCTGCGCCGCGGTGTCGCGTATCCGCAATGGGCAGGCGCGCTGGCGCCGGCGGACTGGTCGCGGCTGGGCCGGCGCTATCTGGAGCGCACCGTCCATTGGCGCGAGCGCAAACCGCGCTTCGTCGACAAGCTGCCCAACAACTGGATCCAGATCGGTGCGATTCGCGCGATGCTGCCGGCCGCGCGCATCGTGGTTTGCCGGCGCGATCGGCTGGAAACCTGTTTTTCGTGCTACCGCCAGCATTTCGCCGGCAACGACTGGACGCGCGATTTCGCGGATCTCGCCGCTCACTGGCGTGCGTTCGACCGCACCACGCGCGACTGGGCGATGCGGTATCCGCAGCGGGTATGTTTTCACGATTACGAGGCTCTGGTCGCGGATCCGGAAACTCGCATTCGCGCCTTGCTGGATTTTTGTGGCCTGCCGTTCGAGGAGGCCTGCCTGCGCTTCCACGAAACCTCGCGCGAGGTGCGTTCGCCCAGCGCCGCGCAGGTGCGCCAGCCCTTGCGCGGTGATACGGCGCGTGCCGCCGCTTACGGCGCCTTGCTCGATCCCTTGCGCGTGGCCTTGGGTCTGCCGTTGATCGGAGGCGCCGCAGATGCCGGCTGAAGCGCAAGCGCTAGCGGAGCTGCGCGCGGCCGTGTTGCGCGGCGACTGGAGCGGCGCCGCGCGCATCGCCGAGGCGAGTCTGGCCGAACGTC